>JALHMA010000128.1 GCA_022844265.1 Saprospiraceae bacterium
GGCGGCGTTGGTACTGCGTTGGCTACATCTCCATAAAGATTAGGGTATGTGCGATTGAGCCCCTTTAAGATATTCGCGCCTGTAACCATGCCTTCTGTTGCCATTATTCTTTCGTTTTACTATGCGCCTCACTGCCACTCTTCCGATTATGGCAACTACTACACATACATTTTAAATTGCTTTGCTCTACCCACAAATGCTTATTCCTTGCCGTCCTTCGCTTGGTATGGTCTACCGTATTAGCCACTGTCCACACGCCCAACCCCATACACGCTTCACACATCGCCACATCAACCCCGTACTTCTCCATGTTCAACTGCATTGCAACAAGCCGGGCGGCTTTCCATTCGCGTGACTGATAGAAGCCGTCCGATTGAGTGATGCGGCGTTCCTGGGCCTTGCGTTCGGGTTGCCAGGGGCGGCGGGGTGAGGACTTGTTAATTGTAGGCATGTTATTTAATAACCTTTATTTCCTTTTCGCCACCATAATCACACCGCCCGCATTTGTTTCTGGTTTTCAAAGAAACAAGATGCCCGTTACTGCATCTCATAGTACTACTGCTCCAGTTTGGGTCGTGGTTATGATAATAACCATCTTCGTCATAATAAGACAATCCACCCATACAGGTGGTAAACCATGAATCGCCGCCGTGCAGCGTGCTTTTTAATCCAGCCTTTTCACATTCTGGGCATTTCATGCTTTATTCTTGTTGGTTGTGGGTATGGTTTATTTGTCTTGCATTCCTTTGTGTCTATCATCTGTCTTATTCTGCCCTTGCTCCCACTTGTGCAGTAGGAGTAGGTTCCGCACAGATAGAATAAGGGCCGCTAAAGACCAGATAAGCGATACAATTGAAAGTATTTGATCTGTGTTCATGCTTCTTATTTCCTTTTCCCAAAAAGCGGTTTCTTCTGTTGCGATTGCAAAACAGCCGCGTTATACGCTTGCTCTACCATGATGCCAATTAAAATACAGGTATCCATGCCAGTGGTGTGTAGCCCCTCGCCAATCCTAACTGAATTAAGAATACTGGCAACTACCGCCGCCTTTATCTCATTCGGTGTTTCCTGCTCTTTAATCGCTTTCAATAGCGCAGCCGGAACCTTTTCGACAAGCGCATCGTATGTCGCTCGGTCTACCTCAAGTAATTCGTGTAGTGGTTTCATATTGTAGTATTTTTGCTTTCCACCTCCTCAATTAACCCCAAATATTCCGCAATCAAATCCAAATGCTTTTCCGCGTTTTCCTCCTCAAAAAACTCATTTGCAAACGCGAACCCATGCGGGCAAACATCTGACGGCCTTATGATCCTGACGTGAAACTTTGCGCCGTCCATATACACGGATAAATCTATGTTGTTTTGATAATATTTCCGCTTTGCCATGATTATGCGCCTTTCTTTTTTATTTCATCCCGCAACCGTGCTGCCTCTTCGTAATCTTCGCGGTCGATAGCGGCTTGGAGTTGTGCTTGCAATGATTCAACAGCAATACTCGAATCAGGGTGACATGTTATTGAAAATGAGAAGCGGGCCGACATTGGAATAGCATATTCGCCGTTTTCGCGTGTCATTGGTGTAGAAATTCCGCCGGGCAGGAAATCCATTAATCGGCGATTGCGAAATTCCATGGCCCGCAAAATCTGCTCATATAATCGGCTATAAAGCGCTGTAATGTCTTCTTTGCTCACTTGTCTACCGGAAACATATTGCCTATCTTCATCAGACAGTTCAATGTGTCCGAATTTCGCTTTCAGTTTCCTGTGATAATCTTCCCGCTCCCGCTTCATCCTGCGGGCGTTGAGATAGTTGCGTAGGTATTGGATAGGGTTGGTTATTGTATCACTCAAAAGAACCAACGCAAACGCCAACAACCCGGCAGATGCGCAGCAGGTTAGAAAAATAGGTATTCCGTAATTCCAAACCCAATCTATCATAATTTCCTGTTATTTCCAACAAAGATACAAATTCCAGTACATTATCCGACACAAATATAAATACAAATCCCGTACCATGTTGAACATCAACACAATACGGGAAATGAGCGTGACCACGACTGGATCACAACCGGCGAACAGTATCGAACAGTATCGAACACAGTTACAATGTTTTGCGCTACATTCGCCCCGGTTTCTTGTACCATAATGTTCGATATTGTACTGAAAAAACGGTACATATTTCGACACACGGCATTTAAAAAGAAAAACCCGCCAGGCTTTGCAGGTGCGGCGGGTTTAGATCAAAATCAATTCATTATGTATGGCAAAGGTAAACTTTTACCTCGTAAACACCAAGCACGATGCCGCAAATATTCGCGCCGTGTTCAACTATTCCGGCGGGCGGCTCGTTTACTATGTCGGAGAAAAGATAAAGCCCGCACTGTGGAACGCGGAAGCGCAGCGGGTACGGAAAAACGCGCCGGGTTCCGCCTCGATCAATTCAGGCATAGACCGCGTTGAAGCGCTGATACTTGAAATATTCCGGCGGTATCGTAACGACGGGCTACCCTTGCCGCCTGATCGCTTCCGGGATGAAATAGACGCGGCCTGGAAAGGTAAGGCGCTGGATAGGCCGGAACAAACAACGTTATTCGAGTTTTGGGAACGGCTGAATGAAGAGCGCCGGGTGTCGCCCAACTATGCCACCAATACACACCGGGCGTACAATACCGCGCTACACAAGATTCAGGCGTTTGCAAAGTCTACCCGGCGGCGCGTGGATTTCGACACGATCAATTTGGACTTTCACGGGCAGTTGATTGCATGGATGTCAAAGCAGGAACATTCACCCAACTTCATTCACAAAGTAGTTGCCGTGTTGAAGGTGGTAATGAGTGAGGCAATGGATAGGAAACTGCATTCCAATACCGATTTTCAGTCCCGCAAATTCACGGTGAAAACATTCACGCCGGAACACATCTACCTGAGCGAATCAGAAATTGCCAGCATTGCCGCCGTGTCACTACCTCCGGGTGGTCGGCTTGATAAAGCGCGTGACTTGTTTCTAATCGGCTGTTATACCGGCCTGCGTTTCTCTGATTACTCCATGTTGAAGCCTGAAAATATTACCGTGTTCGATGGTGTGGAAATGCTGAATGTACAGACGCGCAAAACCCGGACGCGCATATCCATACCGATCATGCAGGAAGCGCGGGCGCTACTCGATAAGAACGGCGGGAAAGTTCCGGCGGCGATGACGAACCAAAAATTAAACCAGGCGCTAAAGGAAGTGTGCCGCAAAGCGGGTATTGTGGAGCCTGTGCGGATTGTCAGCGTACGGGGCGGGCAAAGGGTGGAGGTGGTGAGCGATAAGTGTGATTTAGTGAGTAGTCACACGGCGCGGCGGTCTTATGCTACCGTTGAGTATTTACGGGCGCTGCGCTCCGGGCAATCGTGGCGACCGATCATGGATATTTTGGGAATGACAAAGGAGCAAACCTTTTTCCGTTATGTGAAGGTAGGGAAAGAGGTTACGGCGGCGGCGTTTGCGAAGGCGCGGGGTGGATAACTGTCGCCTCCCACAAATCCGGCTAAGCGCCGGACTTCGGGAGGTTTGGAGTTATGCAATGTCAGAAAAATAATACTTATAAGCCAGCGCCCACGGCCCTGTTATTCCCTGCGTTCCTGCCAAATGCCTGCTCACTGTCGCATCATGTACTTTTATGCCGTGCGATTCAGCCCACCGGATGAAGTCGCGGGCTGATTTACCAGCGACCTGGAAAAGTTGTTTTAAGTCAGTGTAGTTCATTGGTTGTGTATTACAGTGAGTCGCAAAATGAGACATATTCACCTTCTGGTAGTCTTGTTTCTAATTCTGATAATGCCAGATTAAAAACAACGCTCGCGCCATCTTCAAAATTATCCATCAATTTTGTAATCATTTCTTTAAGTAAATTAGTGGAAGTTTTTGCAAGTTTTTCTTTGATAATCTCGATTCCGTTTACCATGATCTTTGTTTTTTTAGCGGGCTTTATTGCTTCGCTGTTTTGTTGATACAAAGATACAGCGTGCTTGATTATCTGTCAAGTCTTTTTGCATTTATTTTTACAAATAATCAAACATTAACATTTCGCACCTTCACTCCATCCAACTCCCCCAACAAAAAATACGGCTTCCCGCTCTGGCTAAAGCGCTGCTCCACTTCGCCGGATTTCACCCGGGCGTATAGCGTTGTTCTGGAAACCCCCAAATGTTTACAGGCCTCAGCAACCGTGAGCCGCTTGGTAGGCACATAATCCGGCGCAACTTGCACGGCTTCCGAACCGCGTTCCTGTTTTTGCAGGTCGAGTACCATCCGGGCGATGTCGAGTTTGTCGGAGTAGGAGAGTTCGATTTTGACGGTCATAGCGCTGTCAATTTTGAAATGTCAACATTTACCCAGTCCGAAAACGCATCCAGTTCCATGTCGCTTGCCAAATGCAGTGAAATCCTAATACCCCTTTCGTCTATCAGTTTCACCCGCACACTACCTTTTTCAAAAAGTACTTTTGTGCGTTGCTTGTAGCCTGAATGCAGCAGGTGGACAATGGTTTCGTTTTTCTTTTCTTCGTTGCTCACACCATTTCAATTTTAAGTTCCCCTGCATCCACCAGCGCAAAATCCCATTTAAACCCCGGATTTGCAATGTAGCGCGGGTCTTGTTTCATAAACTCGATAAACCTGAGGTGTTGCAGGAAATCCCTCCCAACACAGCACCCTTCCGACCACATACCAACTCGCTCGCTTTTGAATCCAATTTTGGTGCCGTGGTGATTGATGCCCCACGCTTGGTGGATCGGGTCGCCCGTTCGCTTCCCGTCTTTATTCGCGTCGCGGTGTACCAGGATTTCGCCCGCCTGTACAAGCGCCGGATGCGCAACAAGGGACTTATGAAAGCCCATTATGCAGGCTTCCTTATACTGAATCAACTGAAGCCGCGCCACGCCGCCGTTTCTCCGGGCATTAAAACTGCTTGTTGCTGACAACCCCGGCTCACACGTAGCCTGTGCCATATAACTGAAATACGGCTGCCCGGATGCGAGAAATTCCAGTAAGCACCTCAAATCATTCCAGCGGTCGGCAGTGTCAGGGTTTGGGGTGAAATCAGGCGACATGCCTTCTATGTAGACGAGGTTCTTTTCGCCTGGGTAGGTTGCGAATCGGTCGCCGCGCTCGATCATGTGGAGGTAGACGGCTTCAGCGGTCTTTATTGCGCGTATTGCGGTTTCGACTTGTGTCATGTGGTTTCCTGTAAAAAGTGTTGCATAATCTTTTCCGCATCAACCGGAACGCCATACCTGTCAACCAAACCCTGAATTTCCAATTCCGCCGCCTCAACATCTTGAAAGCGCTTTGGTAGGTGCATGAAATCGAATGGGTTATTGTCGAAATAGGCGACAATCAGGGCTTCTTTGTTGCCTGGATCAACATAGGCTTCGTAGTGTGTTATTTTCTTGCTCATATCCTTTGTTTTGGGCTGCCGGTCAACCAGCAGTAGTTTTTGCGAACCTCAAAATATTTATGCTCTTCACCTTTCGGAATGGGGCGCTGGATTGCGCGGGGTTTGGTTTTCATAGGTATTTGGCGATTGCAGTTGCTAAAATCAGGAGAACGGCCACCGCAGCGGAAAGCCCGCAGCCGATTTGGGGTGTGTTGTCTTGTTTCATGTTGCAAAAAGTTGTAATTGTGTTGGCTGTTGGTGAATGATCCGCCTGTTTAATCCGCCCCATTGCTCAGCCATTGCCTTTGCGATCCCGGGATATGTTTTCGATCTCAATTCTGCGCGATTTTCGGACGGTGGTAATTTGTTTTGACCGCCGTCGGTTTGGTTGCTCCATCTATTTAGCCCGTTTACGGTCCTGGGTGCAAAATATCCCGTCGGCATAAGCAGCGGCAATCCTTTCAACCACAAACACGTTGCCTTGCTTGCATCTTCTCCAAATTGCCAGGGCTGTATTATTTGCGAATACTTTACGCCAATCCTTTGCATTGCATAGCCGTGCGGTACTGGGTTTTCTATGCACTTCATTGGAATATCGGCGCTCAGAAACGATTTGAAAAACCTTGCGGCCTGTTCCATTTCTTCCCATTTTACCGGATCAATGCCGCCCGATTTTTTACCATTCCGATACAGGCGCAAAACACCGGAATTACAAAGCCGTGTGCAGGTCGGGTGCGCTATCAGCATATCCCATCGCTTGTAAGTCAGCGCTTCTTGTGCATCCATTTGCAAGTGCCATTCAGGATGCCCGCCGGAGCATGGTTTTAGGTCGTTGCTATAAGCATTGTGACCCATGCGCCGAAACGCTTTACATACCTCCTGACTTTCTTCGCAAGCAATTAGGATTTTCATGTTGTTTCAAATTTATAATAAATACAATCCCCCTCCAACCCCCGCCGAGCCTCCCCATACTCCACCTTCGCCGCCTCGCTACCCTTATCAGCAGCCAACCAATCCAGCGCCGCAAGCAACCGCTTTGCCCGCTTAATATGCTCCCGGAAAACCCCGGAAAACATTATGATCCGGTCGGCCTCGTTGATATCGAAAATACCCAACCCGGCAAGGTTATCGAGTAACGCGGCGTGTGAAATAGTGAAACATTCGCCGGCGTCGTTGGTGAGGGTGTGCATTACCACGTCCTCTGCTATTTGTCCCATGTTATGCGGTTTTGAGCAGTACATATTTGGCAAATTCGCCACGATGGCCGAACCTGTTTACAAATTTCACATCATGCGTTTCAATTGCAATACCATCTTTTCTAAGTTCACCGATGCGGGGCGCAAGTCGGCGGCATCCGTATTCATCGCGGGCCTGGTCGGGCGTTATTTCACCGTACTGTATCAGGTGGTTTAAAACCGCTTCTTTTTGAGATGTTGGCTTTTTCATGTTTCAGATATTATACACCAACATAGCCGCGTCCCTCTTTTCAGGGTTCCCGCCTTTGGTGCCGGTTATTTTTTGAAATGTTTCCTCGCTATCCTTCCAACTGTTTTTTGTGGTTGGCTTTCGCAATTGGTAAGGGACTCTAAGCCATTCCACTATTTCCACGATGTCCATGCCGCGTTGGTGGTTGCGGCCTACATTTTGCCCGGTTTTGGCAGCGGCGGCGATTGACTGCCCCTTGAATGTGTGGCGGTTTCCGCTATTCAGCCATCCCGCCTCAATAACTACCAGCGCAATTTCATGTTTGTGATCTTCCATGTACCCGATCAAATCGCCCAGGTACATGCTTTCAATCATGCGGAAGCGCTTCGTGTCTTTTTCCCAGGCTGCGACGCCGGATTTCGTCACGTCCGGGTCGATGCCTATGTAGAGATGTTGTGCCGTGTTACCCATTTGCCCGCACTGCTTTAGATGTTTCTTTCCGCGCGGTATCATCAACCGACACAAGCAAATTCAAAAACATTGCTTTGTGTGTGTCGTTTGTGATGCCGTGCTTTGCAAGCAGTTTCTTCATTTCGTGTTCTGCCGCTTCTAATTTCATGTTATTTGCGTTTTGATTCTACCCACCGCATAACCAATAACTGCTTTGCTATTGCTGTGCGACGGGCGGTGAATTTTTCGTTTGTTTCCCCATCCCCTGCGGCCTGTGCTGCTTTTTTTAGCAGGATGGATAGTTGTAGGTTCTTTCTGGTTGTTAATTCAATGTGAGCATCTGTTTCAAACTCTCGGATCGTGACCGCCTTTGCCTCTTCCCAGGCTTTGCGCTTTTCATCCTGATTGTGTTCGAGTTGCCCGGTTTTCAAAAAGTAGTTGTAGTCGGCTTCTGAAAAGTCTGTGTAGGTCGGCGCTTCCAGGTTTTGAAATTTTTGCATCCGATCAAAACCCCATTGTACCTCATCCCATGTTTTGCGCTTTGCCGCCTCCATTGCCGCCGCTTCTGATTCCGCCCGTTGTAGTTCGGCAATGATGCGCTTCCGGTACACGTCGTAGGCTTTCAGGATTTTACCCAACATGCCGATGGTGAAAATCCCGTAAAACGTTGTCATGTCTTCCGTGCCTAAATCCAGCGAACCGGCAGCGCCCAAAGCAAAAGCCTGTTTGATTTCCGCTGCATTCAGGTGCCCGAATTGCTGCATGGTGAATTTTACCGCTTCAGAGTAAACTTCGTTATCCGTTTTCGCCCCACCACAGTAAACCTTTGCGCAGGCTTCGAGTATCACAGTCAAGCCAAGTACAGTTTCTTCAAGGTCGTGTTTTGCAGCGGCCCGAATATTGTCCTGCATAAACGACCGCTCAACCACCTGCACTACCCGCAACTCACATCCCGTTTGCGCGGAGATCAGCGACAATTCGCGCCGCCCTGTCGAGTGTTGCTTGACTATCGAAACGGCTTTGGGGTTGTGATGGGGTTGTATTTCGAGTTGTGTTGCCATTGGCTTGGTTTTGATTTACGGCATCCGGTTTAAAAAATCCCTGATACCCGTTCCCGATACTTTTGTCTATGATCTGCCCCGCTACCCTTGCCGCCCCGTCGGAATACTCAATCAGGTTTTTAAGTGCTGTTTCAATTGAATCCTGTGACTTGTACGGCTTCCGAATTTCGGCCCGGTAACTTGTCCAGCGCTGCCAGATTTCGGCGGCAAATGCGGGGTTATCGAAGCGGGCAAAAACGGCGCTTAAATCAGGTGTTTTGGTGTTCGATTTCGGCGCGGCCCCCGGTAAAGTTTTTTCAGAAAAAAGAGGGGCTTCTAATGGTGTTGGAATTTCGGTTTTTGGTTTTTGAGGTTCGCTTTCTTTTTCTTTTAAAAGAGTATTTTTATATTCTTTTAACTCTTTTATATGTTCGGAACTTAGTTCCTCTAAATGCGGAACTTTGTTCCTATCTAAGCGGAACTTAGTTCCTACTGATGCGGAACTTTGTTCCTCTTGCCCGGAACTTAGTTCCGCATCTTTTACCGATAAACTCCACCTTTCTGTTATTGAAAACTGCCCGGTTTTTCCGTTTTTCTGGATCAGGTTTTTGCTATCCAACCGGGCCAGCATCTTGCGTAATCCACGATCTGTAATACCTACAAAATGGCTTATTTCTGCCTGCGTTCTGTCGCACCATCCCGGCGCTTTTTCATTATACCCGGCCCATGTTTGGATGTAGTTCAGGAGCCTGTATTCGTCCCCGGAAATACCAAAAGCGGCGCGGACTTGTTCGTGGATATAGGTAAAGTTGAGCATGGAAGCGTAGTGTTTGGATTAAAGGGTTGTGGGTTCGTCGCTATAAAAATGCGTAACAGCGTCACTGTCAAAAAGCCTCTTCACCATTTCGGGCACACAGCTGTCATTGTAAAATGGGTCATACGGTGTCGCCCTGATACCTTCAAACTGATTCGGGAAAAGATTTAAGCCTGCATTGAAAACAGATTGCCCGAATCTCCATGACTTATAAGTTGCCCGCGCTTCTTTCGCCTCCCTGAAAAGGTCGATAAGGTTTTGCGTGTTTAGTTTTACGCTACTCATTGTGCAATATTTTTTACCCCAGCCATCAGGCAGGTATTAATTTTGAGAAAATGAAAATGGAGATACGGCGCTGTTTAGCGCGGGGCGTGAGGACTTCGGAAAAGTGTGTGGATCATGTTTAGGCGTCGCTGTTTTGGTGAAATAAAAAAGCCCGATAGGAGGCAGCGACGCCATACAACCATCCTTCCGAAGAAAGAGGGCCGAACCTACCGGGTTATCGTAACTATGAAATAGTTTAGGAGAATCCAGAAGGATGGTGTTGTATGTCGTCGCTGGGTCAAAGATAAGTTGTTCCATGATATTTCAAAAGTTTTCCACAAACATTTTTTGTTGTTCCGGTAATTTTTCCGCTGGCACATGAAACAATTGCCCCTGTGCCTTGTGTCGTTCAAATCTTGCCACGCCATCCCGGTAATAATCGGCATCCAATTCGGTTAAATCCAGATCAAAGCCCAGGTCAAAGGCCGCTATGGCTATACTCATGCTCCCGCCGTGTGTGTCGAGTATGCGGTCGCCGGGTTTGGCAAATTTTGACAGTAGATATTTATAGACACCAATAGGCTTTTGTGTAGGATGAAAGCGGTTTAAGTCGGTGCTTACCTGCTTGTAAATCTTCGCCGGGCAATCAAAAGAAGTCCAAATCAATTCACACGCGGAAAGGGTTGGCATATCTTGTTTTTTATCCCAACAAATAAATCCCCTACTGCTTGGCAGGTATTCTAAAAAGTAATTAGCGCCAAAAACAATTTGATTTTCACTGACTCTAAAAACCTCTTTCCAGTAATCCGCGTCCGGCAAAACATCCCAATCCTTTTCTCTGTAAAGTGCCGCCATTGGCGTGTTTTTAAGTTTGCCCCCCCGTCGCTAAGCCTATTTCCCAGCCCATAAGGCGGGTCGATTACAGCAATGGAGTAATACCCGTCCGGCGTTTCCCGCATCAAATCCATGCAATCCCGGTGCATTAAATTAATCGTTGGTGTCCGTATCATTTTCCTTTCCCCTTTTCTTCACACCGACCACATGGCCCCATGCAACCTTTGCAGTTTATCTTAGCGTCCGAATACCCGCCGGTTTTCAGCGCCTCCCGTAGCGCCGCGTTTTCTTCCTCAAGTCGTTGGATGCGCTTATATAGTGCGCTTTGTGATTCCGCCCTGTGTAGCGGGTATTCTTTTGCGTTGCCCTGGTTGCTCATTGTGTTTCAGTTTCAGTGATCGTTAACTCTAATTCCTGCCCAGATTCATGCTGCATAATCACGGCGCCGTCTTTTTTTATCTCCGCCGTATTGCCAACCGCGCCGGGTGGAGGGGTCGCTGCAACCGCTTTGGTCACGCCATACGATGCCAGCATAGCAAAAAAGTCAGTTGCCCGTTTTTGTAATTCCGCATCGCTCATTTCCTTTTTCATGATCTTGGTTTGTGTTTTAGTTCCAAAAATTCCGGCCCTACTTTCCAGCCGCGCCGGTTTGATAATTCCGATTAACCTTTTTTCATCCTTCTTTGCTTGGTTTTCAAAAACCTGCTCCGCTTTACAGTTTCGCCGGGTAATGAAAAGGTTAAGTGTGCGGGGGGCGGGAATCGAACCCGCATTGTGCGCACAAACTACCCTTCACTCAAGAACGGCATGCGTTCACCAATTTCGCCACCCCCGCATTTTATTGCTCTTTGCCACTTTCAAAAACCGGGACGACCGCAGCAAGAGCCGCCCCGGAAAAACCTCAAAACCAAAAATCAAATCATTGCCGCCTTTCCTGCAATTGCCTGTGGATACTTGTATCCGTGTTGCGCTGCTATTGACAAGAGTTTGCGGTATTTCTTGTGTCCCATTTCGTAAAACCGTTTTCCCGGCTCTACCTCGTAGTAGTAAAGTTCGTATGGTGCGCGTTTCTGGATGCCGATAAAAATCATCCTGCTGCGCTTTGCCCCATCCATGTACATCACTGCCTGTCGGTCGTATTCGTATTTCGTACACGCTTCCAGAAATTCCAGCCGGGTGCTGGCGCTTGTTGTTTTCAGGTCGATCATAAATTCGGAAGGCGGTAGCGCGTCAACCTTAATCTTGCAGGGTAGTTTCGTTTCGCCGTCCTTCCAGGTGCATATCTGTTCGCGTCTGCTCTGCTGTATCGTCGTTGTCAAAAACAAGTCTTTTGTAGCCGCGTTCGCCATTCCTTCCACCGCCCGCAATTCTGCCGTTGTTAGTTTCCAGTCATCTGGTATCCACCACTGCGGCTCCAAAATCATCCGGTGAATAGCGCTACCGAAATGAAAAGCGCGTGTCGGGCTGTCCGGCTGTGGTATTCCGCGCGCATGGTAGTACAGGTTTCCGAGGCCGGAGTTATTCCAGGCTTTGAGCCTGAAATACTCCGCATCGGTTCCTTGCACGAAGGATGGCGTGTTTATTAGAAAGCGGGCTTGCATCTACTTTGCGGGTTTCGATTGCAGTTCAACCGTTTCAGGTAGTGCGGGCGCTGATTCGCCGGGAGGTAGCGCGTTCACTGGTACCGCGTAATTCAGCGTTACAAGCAGTTCGGCGGTTTCTTTCCAGGTATCTTCCCGGTAGACCGGAACACCCGTAAGTTGCCCGGCAAATTCGGCCACCAGGTCTTTGGGTGCGGCCTTGTAGCCCCATTCGCCAATGTAGTATTTAGAGGCGACGGTTTTGTTTTCCTTCTGTACGGGTTTCAGGGTAAGCGCTACCTGGTTCAGTGACAAATCGTCGTAGAACAATTCGGCTTCCAGTTTTTCCAGGTTCTCCACCGTGTAGCCGTGTACCATGATAGCGCACAGAACGCTAGCCTCGTTTACAAAAAACAGTTCACCCCATTTCTTTAATCCCGTTTGGCCTTCTGCCTGGAATAGCGTGTCTTTGAAAATCCGGCAGGCTACCGGGATAAACGTAAAGTGGTCGCCGGGCTTTGTTATGGCTGTTTCGCCGTTGATATTCACGATACCCTTACTGGCATCGAAGCGGTAATTTCGCGGGCTTCCTTCGCGGTACTTAAGTGGGCGAACTTCGCCGGTTTCTTGGCTAATCAGGTCGCTCATTGCGAGTGCTGGCATGTTCTTTTCCATGTTGCTGAAATTTTGATTTTGAGTTTTGTTACACTGTTTCGTATTCAATGTAATTAACCGGCGTTTCATTTACCGGCGTAAGGTTGTCGTATGCCGCATTGAGGGCGTTAACCATGATTTCTATTAATACTCGGTTTTCTGGCGTGTCCAATATGCAAGACAAAAGGCTTTCATCTGGCTTGAGAATAGAAATCCACGGAGCGGCGCCCTTGTAATCAGGTATAAATGCGGAGGTTGTGAATTGTGGCATGGTGTTACAGGTTTTCGGCTTTAGAGATGGTGGCAATAAGGTGATCCGCATAAGCAACCACCCTTTCACAATCTTTTACAATCTTATCTGCTTCATTTACATTCCAAGCGTTATCGTTTGCTATAATCCCCTGAAGGACTAAGGCTGCGAAGTACTCCCGCTTTGTGAGGCCATCTTGCCCTGGCGTATGTTTTACTGTTTCTTGTGACATGCTGCTATATTTTTGAGTTTAAGGTTTCGGTTTTCACTTTACCCGCGCCACTCGTTTGCGGCGCGGGTTCGTGTAATACTCATGAAAAGTTGCTTAGTTTGTGGCCCTGGCCGCTGTGACCCTGGTTTGTTGCACATGCTTTGCGGCTTCCAAATAAAACGGTTCAAGTTTCGAGTCTCCCGTTTCCCCTGACATCCATTGCCGCACCGCTTCGCCGGAAATTTCAATATTGCGCAATTGGTACATTGCTCTGGCGACTTTTTGATTGTCCCCCCACTTCCAGTTTTGTAGTATCGTTTTCTTATTCATCGTTTTTAAATTTGGGGCGACCAATCCCACTTAGCCGCCCCGATCACACTTAACAGAAACCTTTTTTCCTATGCGTAAGCCTGAGCGGCTATTTTCTTTGTTTCGTTAATCCGGGCTTGCGTCCCTACGTCCGGCAGGCTCCATTTTACATTGATGCCGATATAAGATTCGTCGGCCCGACACACCCAATACCGGAAAGAATCGCCGGGCATATCTTGTTTCACTTCCCAATTTGAGGCATCAAAGGCGGGGTCAGCGTCACGGTGCAGACGCATCACGTTTTTGATTTCCGTGAACGCGAAGTCGTATTCTTCGCGGTTTGCTACCAGTATATTAAGTTCGTAATCCACGACATCCCTACCGCGCTGCACCTTTTCCATGTCCTTAACCACATACTCAACCGCTATCATCATTTCAATTTGTTCCGGCGTGAATTTGTCCGCTATGCGCTCCGCATTGCCCCGGTATAGGTTTTGCGGCTGGAAGCGGGTAAAGCGGTTGTTTTGGAAGTTGCTGTGGTCGGATGTTAATTTCATTGTAAAATTCGTTGGAATGATTTACGTTTGTGCTTGCAAGTTGCTTGCTGATAGGACAAAGATAAGCACAGCAAATATACATCTGCAAATTTTAATCGCTTAAAATTCATCAAAACAGCAAAGTTTCGTTGCATTTCAATAAAATGGGAATACAATTGCAAATTATGCAAACACTTGGTGAAAAAATTAAAGTATTGATAAAGGCGAAAGGGTGGGATATGAAGGATTTTGCCGAAGAGGTGGAATACAACCCGTCCGCATTCTCTCGAATGCTTAATACTATTGACCAGGAAGATAGGATATTTGCAAAAATTGCAAAGGCGCTTGGTGTTTCTGCTGAGTGGATTTGCAGTCAGGATGAAATAGGTAAAGGAAATATACCTGCATCTTTTGCCGCCCCGGCGCAACCCGAAAGCAGCCAGCCCCAAGCAGACGAATTAAAAAGGGATATAGCGGAATTGAAAAAGGAGGTAGTGCGCCTTGCGAGTGAGTGCCACAAGCGCGGGGTGGTAGAGGATCGGCTCCTTAATATAATAGAGCATCTCACCAGAAAATAAAAAGCCCGCAACACCATACAGCGCTACGGGCAAATAAACCCCAAAAACCAAATTGAAAACTTGATGCATGGACGGGACTCGAACCCGCGACCAATCCCGGCAGCCCGAAACTC
>JALHMA010000129.1 GCA_022844265.1 Saprospiraceae bacterium
GTAGTTTAGCCAAAAGTGATGCGCCCGAAACACTATAAATTAAACACCATACACGGCCAAAAAAGGCCAAACGCGAAGCACCCGAAACACCAAACACCAAACACTAAACACCATGTTATCATACATTCTCCGCCGCCTCGCTTACGGGCTTCTGGTTATGGTTCTGGTGGTCACCACCATTACCGGTATCATCTTTTTGGCGCCGGTAGATCCCGCACAACTGACGTTCGGGCAGCGCAGCGATGCCTCTACGGTGCAGGCAAAAACGGCGGAACTAGGCCTGGATCAACCCCTGTATGTGCAATTATTCCGTTACTTAGCCGATATTTCCCCGCTATCTATTTTATCACAAACACCTGATAATCAACGAAAATATTCCTTTGTTCCGCTGTTTTCAACCGGAAATAACGAGGCCCTGGTGCTCAAAGCGCCCTACCTCCGCGAGTCATATCAGTCTGGCAGGCCGGTAGCGGAAATATTAGCAGAGGCCATTCCCAATACAGCCCTGCTGGCCGGCATAGCCATGTTGCTGGCAACGATTCTTGGAATCCTGTTCGGCGTACTGGCGGCTTTGCGGCCGCATACGGTTTGGGATCACCTGATTTCGGTGCTTTCTGTTTTTGGATATTCGCTGCCGTCGTATGTGGCGGCGATGATGCTGGCGTTGATTTTCGGCTATGCACTCGGCGACTGGACGGGCCTGGATATCCAGGGCAGCCTGTTTGTACTCGACGATTTCGGCGACTGGGAACTGCGCTGGCGGAATATCGTTTTGCCGGCTATCGCGCTCGGTATGCGTCCCGTTGCGCTGATCACGCAACTGACCCGCAGCGCCATGCTCGATGTGTTGTCACAGGATTTTGTACGCACGGCCAAGGCCAAGGGACTGCCTCCCCGCCGGGTAGTGCTGCGCCATGCGCTCCGCAATGCCCTGAACCCCATTGTCTCCGCTGTTTCCGGCTGGTTTGCAGCCCTGCTGACCGGCGCTTTTTTTGTGGAGAATGTGTTCAATTTCAAGGGTTTGGGCAGCGCGACCATTACCGCCCTGCTCAATTTCGATATTCCGGTGGTGCTGGGTTGCGTTTTGTTTACGGCCCTGACGTTTGTGGTGGTTAATTTGATTGCGGACTTGCTGTATGGGTGGCTGGATCCGCGGGTGGTACTGTGAGTTAAAATGGAACACGGATTGGACACGGATTTTTTTCCCTCGTAGAGTTAATGGCAACACGGATGACGCTGATGACGCGGAGTTACGCGGATTTTTCCGCTTCAGAGTTGACACGGATTAAACATGTCACTTTAAGAAATCAGGTCAACTCTGAAGCGGAAAAATCCGCGTAACTCCGCGTCATCAGCGTCATCCGTGTTGCCATTAACTCTACGAGGGAAAAAAATCCGTGTCCAATCCGTGTTCCATTTGATCTATTCTACCACCACCTTTTTCAAACACGCATCCCGGCCATTTGCAATATGGATAAAATACGTACCTGAAGGCAAACCATCCGTTGCAATCGTATTAGAACCCGGCGAAAGCGTTTGCTCGAACAAAATCCTTCCCCAGGCATCGCAGGCGCCGGCCGTGTATCCTTCCAGATCGGTACTGATTTGAATCGGTTGGCCGCTTTTCAACAGGTTCGGGGCAATGCTGAATGCATCGTGCAAGGGCCTCAAATTAGCAACACGAATCTCGCTAAAGGTGAATTTTCCATCGTTATCCACTTGTTTGATGCGGTAATAGGAAACACCGGAAAGGGGTTTGGTGTCTGTGTAATTATACGTGTTGACTACAGCGCTGTTGCCTTCAGCCGTTACCCGACCGATTTTTTCAAATTGATGGGGTTCGCGGCTGCGCTCCACTTCAAAATAAACGGTGTTTTGCTCCTGAGCGGTTTGCCAAAAGAGTTGAACCATTGCCGGCGCAGCGCTGGTGCGCAACTGGAACGACAACCATTCTACGGGCAGGGCGGAGTTCTGCGCCGATATGTTGAACTGGCTGAAACCCGTGATGTTATTGCCCGGGAAAGTAACGTCGGTTTGGCTGCTGCTTACCTGGGTAGTATAGTTGGCCACCGGGCTGCCCCAGGTAGCGCCATCTTGTCCTGTTCTGCGTTTGTGCAGGGAAATATTGTCATTGGCGACCGTGCTGCCGATGTTGCGGAAAGTGATGTTTTCCAGCGCAGCAAAACTGCTGTTTGTGCCGTAGTTGTTCACAATCCAGTAGTGCGGACTGGAAGCGTTCGCAGAAGGCAATACATCCGGCCGGCGATAGAGGCGGCTGACGACTAGTTCGCCGTTGGGTTTGTTGCCGGCAGCGGGGAAAGTGATGTTCAAACCAGTATTTCCAAACTCGACGCCGCCGCCCGTGCTGACGCTGGTACGCGCCACAACACCCGTTGCAAAAGGCGCTGTAGATGGTATACGGCCCGCGCTGGTGATCCTGGCGTGAAAAAGTCCTGCGCGATCCAGCACATCTGCGCCGCCGTTTTCATTAAACTGGTAGTAGGAAACCAGATCAGGATCGTCCGACGGGCGTTTGACAAAGTGCATTTGCTCGCGAATTTCTGTTTGCGTCAGCGAACGCTTGTACAAACAAACCTCGTCGATCAGCCCCTTGAATGTACGGGCACTGCTGGTTGGGTCGCGTCCGATGTTAAACGGCGCATCAAAGGCTTCCACCGGGTGGGTACCGCTGCTGACGGCGGCTTTGCCGTTCAGGTAAAGGGTTGTTTTGTCGGGTTCGACCACCATGGCGATGTGCGACCATTCACCCACCGGCAAGAACAGGTTGGAATTGTAGTTGTAAAAACCGTCGTTCCAGTGGTACGCCAGCCGGTTGTTATTTTCCAGGTGAATGCCCGAAGTGGTCGTGCCGCCCCTGAAAAACAAAACGCCCGAAGTGCCGGTGTGCGTGACGCCCGGTTTTACCCAGGCCATCATGGTTACTTGATTGGTGTTCAGTTTGGTCGCTTCTGTGGCGGCAGCGTACTGGCCGTTGGCGGTGATTTGCAGGGCATTTCCCGTAATCGTATCAGGCTCACAGCCGGAACTCACCACTATACCTTCGTAGAGCGGCCGCGTGTGGGAACCCATACTGTCACTTACGGTCAGGCTGACGTTGTAAGCGCCCGAAGCGCCGAATACCACTTTGGGATTTTCGACCGTGGCGCTGCTGATATAAGCCGGAGCAGGTGTAATGTTCCACTGCCATGCAGCGCCTGTTTTGTATTGCGCAGAGTAGTCGGCAAAATACACGGTATCGCGGGCGCAGTAGGAAACCCGTTTGTCGGCCATGGGCTGCGCGACGGGTTGGCCGAGTTCGTACATGGGTGATTCCCACACACTTCGGTTGCCGGCACTGCGGATTTTGCCTTCTTTGTACCAGGGCAAAATGGCCTGTGAATACATGCTTCCCGGCAAACCTTTGTCGAAGATGACCCAGTCGGACAGATCATGATTGCGGTACAATACGGTGCTACGTGTGCCGAGGTACACGCCGCCATTGCTGCCGCGTTGGTACAGGATATTGCTGATACTCTGCCCGTTGGTGGTGGTTGTGCCCCAGTTGGTCCAGGTAGCGCCGCCGTCTTCAGAATAAAAAATCTTGTTGTTGTTTTCATCATACCAGCCGTAAGGGTGAAAACAGGCCAGCCACAGTTCATTGCTGTTGGCGCCGATGGCAACATCAAATGACATGGAACTTTGAAAACCCAGTTGTGCCGCAGAAGGCGTGATTTCCGTCCAGGTTTGTCCCCGGTCGTTTGTTTTCCAAAGTCCTTTCGGATCGTAAAAACCGCCGTCTGTACCGACGTATATGGTATTCGGATCATCCCAGGCCACTTCGATGTCGGCCACGTTCATGTCGCCGAAATTCCTGAGCAACGTAAAATTATTGCCATCATCTTCGCTGTACCAGAGGTCTGCTTGGTTACCTGTGTACAGGCAGTTGTAGCAGCGCGGGTCCCAGGTGATTTTGCTGGGTGTGCCGCCGGTATTGGGCAGTTTGCTGAAATTGGTGCGGATGGGGCCTACCGTGCGGTCGTTGGATAGTTGGTCTTTGCCGCTGTCGTTGTAGACGGTGGTAGGCTTTCCGGGATTGACAAAACCGCGTGTGCCGTCCGCACTGCCTGTGTAAGATACCCAGCCATTGAGGTACACGTTGTTGTTTTTCATCAAATGGCTGTTGTGGTAGGTGCCGCCGAGCATGACATTGGCGTCTTTATGCCCCATGCCGAAACCCCAGAAGTCGGTACCCTGAATGCCGTATTGCCGTTGGTTAAAACTCAGTTTGCCGCTGTCGGGCGACATAAAGATGCCCCCGTCGCAACTGATCCAGACTTCATTGCCATAGATCTGAATGTCGTGAATATCGGCGTGTACGTATTTCGGGTCTTCGGGCCAGCTCCATTTGGCGGTCAATTGGAACGTCGTGCCGCCATCGACGGAGTACCAGTGGTTGATCCCCGCGATATGCACTTTATCGGCATTGCCCGGGTCGGCTTCCATGGCGAGGTCGTAGTAATACTGCCCGCCTTCGCTGCTTCCAGATTCTGAATAACCGAGCATATTGGCATTCGTTTCGGGAGAAGTCAAGCCCACTGTTTGGGTGCCGATGGCTGGACCGCCCGGGCCGGAACCGCAGCATTTGTGCGTCCAGGTAACGCCGGCGTCGTTGCTGACATATACGCCGTACAGCCCTTCGCCGCCGTCGGCTTCTCCGGCCAGCAAAGCGTAGACGCGATCGGGATTTGCAGCGGTGACGGCGATTTCCGCCCGTTTCTGGTTGTCACCCTGGGCAAGCAGGGTGGAGGAGGAGTGAAATTGATCCTGAAGCCGGTTGAAAGCGCCTGAAATGGTTCCGTTGTTTGTGCCTGTTGCATCGGTCAAAGTGCTGCCTGCCAGTTCATTACATTTGTAGTGGTGCAGCAGGTTGGCGTAATTCGGGTGCGTATTGTCGGCTTCTGTGTTTTTCCAATTGGCGATGGTTGCAGGCGTGAGCACCGTATTAAAAATACGTATTTCATCCACGCTCATTTCCTGTCCGCCGTAACCGATATTGCCGTCATAACCCAGAATCATAGGTAGCGCGGTGGCAACATCCGTTCCGATGTCGGTGGTGCTTGTAGCAGCCAGTACACCGTCTTTATACAAGGATTTTAGCCCGTTGGCGCGATAAACAACCGTTATATGGTGCCAGGCATCATCCCAGATGCCGCCGGTATTGAGGTCGATGCGCGCAGCGCCCGTGCCCATATTGAACGTGAGTTGGCCAGTATATCGGGCTGCGAGCACCCAGCCTTTATTCGTTCCGCTGGCCCAGTTTTTATTGGATAAAATGGATTTGTCGTAAATGGTTACTGCCGGAAATTTTACCCGCATCTCGATGGTGAAATTCGGGATAGCGGCGCTGCCGAGTTGGTCGTTGTTAAAGCCGGCGTAGTTCGTGCCGCTGCCGGGCCGGTGGATATATTGATTTGTGGTTGTTGCAGCGGCGGATAGTACCGGCCAGCCGCTCATGATGGTAAAAGTAACACCGCCATCGGTGGATTTGTACAATTCGGTGTACAGGTCTTGCACCTCCGATTGCAGCACAAACATCGTATTGGGGTCATCGGGTTTAAATTCGATTTCCGAAAAATAACCTTCCGCTTGTACGCCGATGATTTTGGTAAAACTGGCGCCACCGTCGACGGAGCGGTAGAAGCCCCTGTTAGAGCCGACAAAAAGTACATTCGGATTGCCGGGCTGGAAAGCGATTTCGCGGATGTCGTGCGTTACGTTGTTGAAAGCTGCATCGCCTATTTCCGTCCAGTTGACTCCGCCGTCCGTTGTTTTATAGAGGCGATTGTTGCCGCCGAAGAGCGCGATATCCGGGTTGGTCGGGTGGATTTCCACGGCATTGCAGTAGTTGAGGGGCATCTCGTGGGTGACGCAAGTCCAGTGCAGGCCCCTGTCCGTCGTTTTCCAGACGCCCGCCGTGGCGGTGCCGCAATACAAAATATCAGGGTTGGAAGGCGCTTTTTCCAGCGTATACACATGCGCTGCGCCGGGTGCGTGGCTGCGTCCGGCTGCGTCTTTGTCAAAATCGAACGGGCCGATACCGGTCCAGTTGGCAACACCCCAGTCGGTTGGGCCGCGTTGTTGTACTTCCTGACCCTGGGTCAGCCGCAGCGCTTCCAGGCCGGCCCATTGTGCGTCGAACGCCTGTTTGGACGGCGGCCTGATGAAACCTTCCGCATTGACGAAAGGCCGGCTTGCTTTGACCCAGCGTTTGAAATACTGCGTATGCTGGTTTTTTTCAAAAGGATGGTTTTTATAATACACCTGATACAGCCGCACTACTTCCGGCAGGTTCGGATCGGGCGCATACATGGCGCGCACCCAATCGGGCAGGCTGGTATCGTCGGGCGAGCCGTAAGTTGACTCGCGTTCGTAGGAAACGTATTGATCGTTAGGCGTTTGGGCGATGGATATGATGGAAAGGCAAAGGAACAGGGCAAAAAAAGACGTGGAAAGTTTGAGCAGCACGGGAAAGGCGGGTGAGTTAGGTTGCAGATAGGTGTAAAAAATAGGATGTAAATGTACGGTTCAATGCAATTGCGCAAGATGTGCAAAAACGCCGGTTCGCTAATTTGGTCAACAACTGAATGCCATTGCTCTACGAGGGAAGAATCCACGTAGTTTTGTTGCTTCCTAATCCCAATTCTAATTCAGCATAACAACTAATTTTAATATCCATGACCTTTCGTATGTATCGCTTCTCCCTGTTTTTAAGCCTGTTCATATTTTTGTTCCTTGCCCTCAGTTGCAAAAAAGAAAATCCTGGTCCCGACAACCCAGTACCGACAGATCCGGCGCAGTACGAAACACCGTTCACCGAAATACCGGCTACCTCCGACGTGGTGATGTATGAAATCAACGAACGGGCATTCAGCGTGTCGGGCGATTTTGCCGGTATCCTGCCGCGTCTGGATTCTATTAAAGCCCTGGGCGTGAATGTCATCTGGCTGATGCCGATTCACCCGATTGGGGCGATCAATTCTGTTAATTCGCCGTATTGTATTAAAAATTTTACGGAAGTAAATCCAGAGTTCGGTAATAGGCTGGAGTTTTTACGATAAAAATGTAGGCGTATTCCAAAACGGACAATCGGCTGCCGGGTACCTGACCACGCATCAAAGCGAATACAACGCAATTCCATTTGGGGCGCACCGGTTGCGTTTTACTTCCAACCACGACAAATGTGCCTGGGAAGACACACCTTTGGTTTTTTTCGGCGGTAAAAATGGTTCAATGGCCGCTTTTGTTATTAATACCTACCTGGGAGGTGTGCCTTTGATTTACAACGGACAGGAAGTGGGCTGCCCCGTCAAACTGCCGTTTTTTAGCCGCTTACCGATCAACTGGACCACGAATCCCGATATGTTCGCTGCCTACAAAAGGATCATGGCCATCCGCGCCGCACACCCCGCCCTGCGCAGCGGCACGCTGGAATATTATGCCAATGCAGATATTGCCGCGTTCAAACGGACAGCTGCTACGGATGAGGTGCTGGTGATCGTGAATGTCCGGAATGGAGCTAGAAATTTTAGTATCCCCGCAAATCTTCAGAATTCAGCCTGGACGGATGCTGTGAGCGGCGCGTCCGTCACGCTCGGTACTTCCCTGGGTTTAAATGCGTATGAATACCGAATTTTGGTCAAATAAAAAAGTATCCTGGCATCGGTTATTGATGCTTTTTGATCCATTTGTCCAACACAGCGGCACAAACGAATGTCGGTTTTTCAAAAATCCAGCGCTCATTCAGCGCTGCCCGCACTTCGCGCACTTCCGGGAGATAATTGGCCTCGGCAGACTGGAATTTATCAACCGCCCGCAACATGCGCTCTACTTCCCAGGAAAACTTGCCGGCGTATAAATGATGGCGCTGCGAGCTCTCCCGGATGTTCTGGCGGATGAGTTTTGCCTGGTTCAGTACGCCCTTGCGGACAGGCTCTATGAACAGGTTTTTATCGTCCACTTCATTGGAAGCCAGGAAAGTAAATGCCTCGGGCGCCCAGTCGCATTCCAGCAGCCGAATCAGTTCGTGCTGCCAGTCGGGGTGGGTTTTGATTTTGGCGATGGCGCGTTCCCGTACCTCCGGGTGATGGTTGGCATCGGTAAAAACCAGGATGAACACCATGTTTTTCGTCACATCGCAACTGTCGATATTATCCAGGTGGTTTTGGTGATAACGGGCCTGATCCGACTTTGCCCCTTCCGCCCGGCGAACCGCATTTTGATTTGACTCGGCAATAAATCCCCAGGCAGCAATACATAACCCCAGCACCCCCAGGCAACCTGCCGATACCAGCGGCCATTTGTATGCGGCAGCAGGCAGGGTTGATACTTCGCCGCCGTTTAGCAGTACCGCGAAGCCGATAAACAGGAATAAGGGAATCAGGGCGGGAAGCAATCCGCTCAGCCATTTGAGTAAGCCCGGAACCGGCATGGGTTCCCCCTTGACGAATGCACACAAGCCCGCTGCCAAGACTGCCAGGATCAAACCGCCCGGTACGATCAGCCAGCGGGCTGCCGTGGAAGTGCCCACCCATGAAAATCCGCCTTTCCATCCAATGATGCCGGCAACCAGGATCATGCCGGCCAAAATAGCCAGATAGCCCAGGATGATGCCCCAGCCATAACCCATCAGGGAATCGCCGGTTTTGGGTATCTTTTGCAGGTACATCATATTGAACAACGCCACAAAAATCAGCGCTGCGATGCCTAGAAAAATATTGCCGATAAGGGTTGGCATATATTGGAGAGATGTTTGATTAATCTGGATAGTGGGACTAGGAAGTACTCAAAATCGTTTTCCTTGAATAAATTTTCAAAGCGGCCTGAAAATACTCGACGGATTTTTTGATGTAATTCTGCCATAAAATTCAATGGCATATTGATCTGTCATGCAGGCAATATAGTCGCAAATGGTTCTGTATTGGTGTTCTTCATTATCGGGTTTTTGTTGATAGATGATTTTAAAATCATCCGGCAATAAGGCCGGAGGCAGATTTCCTTTAACAGGTTTCAACGATTCAAATATTTTTTTTATAATTCTTTTTCCCCTGTGTTCCTGCGCTTTCAGTTTGGGTGATAAAATCTGCGTTTTAAATGCTATTCTTTTCAGGATTTCGATTCGGATCAGGGTCGACATATCCAATTCAACCTTTGAAAATGCCGGGGCCTCTTTATTGAGTTTTAATGTAACATTATCAACAGAGGATTTTATCAATTGTGATGAAAAATTAGCCCTGACATAGCCATTATTTACAATAAGTTTATTGTATTTTGTAGAGTACTGCTGACCCAAAAACATGTATTCCTCTTTTGTCAAATCTTTTCTTTCCAGGGAGTTCACGCCCGTTAAATACTCGTTTGGCAATTCAAAGAGGAACTTAATAAGGTCTGAAAGTATATCCTTAATATCATCCGAATGAATTGCGAATTTATTTTGAATATTATCATTCGTTTCTATCAACGCTGTAATCTCTTTACTGATAGTGTCGTAAAATGAATTATCCTGGGTAAGCATATCGATGGGTGAAATGAATCCCGCTTTAAAGGCGTCTTCCAGGTCATAAGTGGAATAAGTAATGTCATCCGCAATATCCATAATCTGACATTCAACGGTCTTGAACTCCTTATCGTAATTTGTTCCGTTGGTTACACTTTCTTTAATTTTATTAACCAGCGCTTTATCTGTTGCATAATACCCCTTAAAAATAGTTTTGTCTGTGTTTTTATATTTTTCAATCTGTTCGCTAATGTCGTAATCGTATTTTAAAATAGAAGCTAAAGCCCTGTATGTCAGGTTCAATCCACCCCTTCTGTCTCTGCCCAAAGCATCGAACCCGCCTCGTGACAGTTCTCCGTCGTGTATTTTTTTCTCGATTTTAGACAGTACCCTCAGGGTTTGGGCATTACCTTCAAAACCGCCGAATTTTTTCATACAATCTGCCAGCACTTCTTCTCCCTGATGACCGAAAGGTGGATGCCCAAGATCATGGGCTAATCCGGCTAGTTCAACTAAATCCAGATCGATCTTATCGTCATCATCTGCTATACTTCTGTTCATTTTTATGGCAATGGATTTTGCAATTTGAGCCACTTCCAGGGAATGAGTAAGCCTGTTGCGGAAAAAATCCGACTCGTTTCTGGGGAAGAGTTGTGTTTTGCCGACCAGCCTTCTGAAACTGTGGGAGTGGATTATTCTGGCAAGGTCCCGGCGAAAATGAGTCCTGTACTCATTGGGGTCATATTCTTCCTCGCGATAATGTCTTTTGGTATCGTTTTTAGTATACATGAGGGCGTGGGTTTTATACGTTTTTGTCTTCTTTTTCGTCTGGTTTTTGATTGTCGCCGTTGTTTTGAGCGGGTTCATTGATAATGATGATTTTCCTGAAAGCAATCGGAATGTATAATTCCTCAATGATTGCTTTTTGCGCGCTTCTCATCGGTTTCAGGTTTAATTTTTTTAAATTTTCTTTCATTTTTTCATTTTTTAAGATACAATACATAATGGTCTCATTGCGGATACATTCAATGGAATGATGCCGAAAGGTTTGAAACGTCCCCCAGAAATCAATGGAGATGGTAAAATAGAGCCAGGCTAGGTGTTGACAAATGTAGCATAGATTTTGTTATCAACACATTTGGGAGGCATTTTTTTTCGTGTGCAAAAAAATGCCTGAACTCATGAAATTGAGTTGCGCTTTCAATTTTCAGCCTTCATTTTCAACAGTCCGGGTAGATACTACGATTGCTTCGCCAACAGCACAATTTGCCCCAAATGATAGGCATCGTGTTGTATAATACCTTGAATATGTTCGTAATAAGTCATCTGGTTGACCGGATACGTATGATCCAGTTGTTCGGTCTTTAATTGTTGCAGGAAATCCATCCATTGGGATTGTGTGTCTGCCAGTTCCGACAATGTATTTTTCCACGCTGTTTCAGAAGTATCTTGCACGGGTTCAAAATAGTTGTTGCCCGGCGTTTTGAGCGTATTTCCCTGTACGCGCTGCAATACATTTTTCCGCCACTGAATGAGGTGGTTGACAATTTCCCAAATGGTATTGCAGTTGTTTAAAACCCTTTGTTGGGCCTTTTCAGCCGGAATGTTTTCCAGAACACCCACCAGTGTTACATCAATCCAGGGATGTCCATCGTACAGGTCTCCAAAAAGGTTGAACAGGCGTTCCGACTCTGTCATAGTGCGGTTGTTTTACTTAAGTTGATTCTTGAAATGCTGTACACGCGTCGGTAAAGTGCGCAAGATAGACCGCACCCGGCAAATCTAAAGGCCAGCGAATTATTTTTACCCAAAAAAATAAAGGCTAACTTGTTCCAAATGAACAAACTAGCCTTTACAAGCGGGCTGATATTAGTTTAGATTAAAATGCTTGATTATCAGCACAAATAACCAATAACTAATAACGGATAACGAATTAATTAAAATGCTTCGCGATCATTTCAATCAGCTGTTCATCGCTCATTTTATTCGAGGTGCTATCACTGGAAACCGCATTTTTGTACTGCGGGGTGTCGGCAAGGAATTTCATGAACTGCTCCTGAATCTGGCCCGTGCCGGTTATATGCACCTCGTCTATATTGGGCATTTTTTCAGCGATCTCTTTAAAGAATTTTTGGGTCAAGGCGATCTCCTGATTGTTGGCTGCTTTTTCGTTGGAATTTTTGGAGGCTCCGGGATTTTCTACATGTCCCAGGATTACAAAATCCCCCTCATCTACATTTTCTCTTCCCGTAACTATTGCGTGGTGTGAATCCATCCAGACTCCGAATTGTTTCTTGTTTTTTCCTGACATTTTTGTTATATTTTAAAAGACAAAACAAAATAAGAGAGGAATAGTTTTTTTCGATTAATCCCGTTCCCACTTACGCGTAGGCCTGCCTTCCGTTGTAATCATCTCGAAGTTGTTTGACTTTGCCAGTCGGAGCAGTTTTAGGCGCAATCTTTTCGGATAAAAGGCTGTGGCGATATTAAAAAAACGGCTTCTCTTTTTCATTACGCCGATTTTACCCAAAATTTCCCGGGTAGCCGCAGCGCAGCGCATTCCGAAAAAAGCGTAATCGTACGGCGTGGTGTCGCAGTAGGCCTGATGGATCTGATGCAGGGACTCATATTGTTGTCTTGCGACCGGAATAATAAACGTTACGGTCTTGCGTCCCGGGCCATACCGGCTTTGACCTTCGAGTTTTCTGACTGAAAAGCTCGATTCCCGTTTTTTAGAAGGGAAAATATGGGTGGGTTTGCTGGTTCGCCTGAAGCTATAGTCCAGGTCGCCTGCCTGTATCGTGACGTGTCCGCCGTGAATGCCGCCGAAATGTTTCCGTTCGGTGGATTTGTGCGCGCGAAGCGGTTTGGAACCATAGAGAAAATTTACCTTGATAAAATGACTGGAATCTGCCTGGGCAAAGCCCCGGGTAAAAAGGAATAGCAGGAGGAGGGTTAAGCCCGATTTCATATTTGCAGATAACTACTTAGGTTTAATTGTTACTACTACCCTTTTATATCTTGACAGCGGTGGCTCGCCTTTATCAGAAACCTTCAAAATGAAATGTGCAACAACAACGACTATTTTCGATCTCCCAACCAAATCTTCCCAATCCTACGTCTCTGTCATTAAATCAGTCACCGAATCAAACTTGATCGATATGAAAAACATCCCTTTTCTCCTACTCTCCTTTTTGTTCCTGCTCCACGCGTGCGGCCAGAAAGATCCGACGGACGATGCTGTTTTAATCCGCATTAAAAATACCAGCACGTTCAATTATGAAAACATTTATGTGAACAGCGGTGGGGGAGAAAACAATTACGGTAACCTGGCAGCTGGCGAAACCTCAGCGTACATGGAATTCGCATCGGCCTACCGCTATGCATACGTCCGGCTCGAGGTAAATGGTCAGACTGCTCTACTCCAACCTATTGATTATGTGGGAGAGACTTTGCTGGAAAACGGGAAATACACCTACGAATTGTCAACAAACGGAACCAGTAGTTTTTTGGACCTGGAATTTAAGGAGGACTGAAGGTACCCTGTTTTTGACGTTGTTGTTGGCGGGGACGCCATAGCTGTCAAGGCGCAATATCGGATTGCTTTTTATGGCTGTCGGTATCTTCTTTCGGTGCATCCGAACTGCTAATCCGGTACAATACATACCCAAATCCGACAAGCAGGTGCAACAGAACGATAGCAAATATTACAGTAGACATAATAACATACATTTATGAGCCGCAAAGTTGGCGCGTTACCTGCGCTTCCATCATGAGATTGGTCATGGGTCATATTGAGTCTTGTTATATATTTGCAGGCATTCAATCAATTACATGACCATCACATACATCACTTGCTTTCTAAGCCTTTGCCTGCTTTTGTTTTTCTTTTCCTGTAAAAATAAAAACCAAAGCCCCGATGCGCAAGCGGGAAAACTGCCGCATGGTTTTACCAAAAACCTGGATACCATCAAGTATTATTCAGAAACGCTGGAACAGGTGGATGCGCGCACATTCGAGGTCATAGACGACTGTTTTTGTAAAGACGTACACCAGGTGTTTTATTTCCGCAGCTACAGGGAAAGCAGCGATTATTTTATGACTAAAAAGCGTAGCGTTCAAAAATTAGAGGGCGCCGATGCCGCTACATTTGTAAGCCTGGGCTATGGCTATGCAAAAGACAGGTCGCAGGCCTGGTCAAAAAATCAGGCATTTAAGGTTGCGGATATTCCGGGCTTGACGGTTTTGAATCATCATTTTGTCAAGGACAACATCCATGCATATATAGATGGCGCGCCCATTGCAGGCAGCGATGGAAAAACATTCGAACTGATAACGGATGCTTATGCCAAAGATGCGCTTCATTATTATTATATACAGGCTTACTCCGATGGCGGATATGAGGTCACCGCTATACCGTGTCAGTATAATTCTTTTCAGGTGCTGGATTACCAGTTTGCAAAAGATGCCCACAACGCATTTTATCTTGGAAATAAAATAAACGGAGCTGATCCAGCCGGTTTTGAACTACTCGGACATGGATATTCCAAAGACGCGCAGCATGTATACTTCGAATCCGGACAGGTTGCGGGGGCTGATCCGCAGACATTTGTATTGTTTGAAGAAAATGAACATTCCTTAGGCTCCACGGTCTACGCCAGGGATAAAAACGGCATTTACATCAATGAAAAGGCCTTTAAAGGGGTAGATGTGGCGACTTTCAAAATTTTGAATGAAAAATATACCATGGATAAGAATGGCGTATATTTCAATATAAAAAAAGTAAAAAACGCGGATCCAAACTCCTTTCAGGTATAT
This sequence comes from Saprospiraceae bacterium, assembly GCA_022844265.1. GTDB lineage: Bacteria > Bacteroidota > Bacteroidia > Chitinophagales > Saprospiraceae > M3007. Next base: position 14,372 of record JALHMA010000129.1, read on the forward strand.
CCGCATTACATGGGCGATGCCGACGCGGAAGACAAAAACCACAAGTACGGGGATGGAAAGGTGGTGGAATGAA
>JALHMA010000130.1 GCA_022844265.1 Saprospiraceae bacterium
ACTTGTTACCGAACTGTCAAAGAACTAATTGAAAAAGTGGATGCTGAACTGACTAGATTGTCAACAAATCTTGAGATAATCAAACAGTTCTTCAAGCATCCAGATGTTCATTTTTATGCTTAGCCGATACGCGGCGGTATCGGCGGGAGCGGGCTGATGGAAGAACGGCTGAGATAAAAAATGAAACCTGCAAAATGAGTAACTACATGCTCTGTATATAAAAAATGCTGCCTTGATCTACGCTCCCGCCGAAGGCGGGGTTAAATCCGTGAAAATCCATCAGAAAAGTGGCCGTAAGGCCACAAAAATCCGTTTAAATCCGCCCAAATCCGTGTCATCCGTGTTCCCATTGCTCTACGAGGGGCGTAGCAGAACCAATCCAAAAGCATTCTAGTTATTTCCAGAACACCCTCATTTATAGGTTAACCACACCTGAAGGGGAGGGGGCGGCCAAAAGCGAAGCACCCCCAAACACTATACACCAAACACCAAACACTGTTTCATCTCCGTCTGCAATTTCAAAGCTTCTTCCCGCGCTTTTTCCGCAAAATCAACACCATTCGAGGCATACAAAATACTGCGGGAGGCATTGACCAGCAGGCCGCAGTCTTTGTTCAGACCGTGTTCGCAGATAGCCTTTAGATCGCCGCCTTGTGCGCCGACGCCGGGTACCAGTAAAAAATGATCCGGCACAATGCTGCGGATGCGGGCAAAGTCTTTCGGATGGGTGGCGCCGGTTACAAACATCAGATTGTCCGGCGTGCCCCAGGTTTGCACCAGACGCAACACTTTTTCCCACAATGGTTCGCCGGATGTCTCCTGCAGGTCGCGTTGAAAATCAGCGCTGCCGGGGTTGGAAGTCAGCGCCAGTACAATCGCCCATTTTCCCTCAAAACCCAGAAAAGGTGTAACGCTGTCTTTGCCCATGTAGGGCGCCACCGTTACGGCATCACACGGAAGTTGCTGAAAAAATGCTTCGGCATACAGCCTGCCGGTGTTGCCGATGTCGCCCCGTTTGGCGTCGGCAATAATAAAGTGCTGATTACCAATATATTCTACCGTTTTGGCGAAGGTTTGCCAGCCCATCGGTCCGAGCGCTTCGTAAAAAGCGAGGTTGGGCTTATAAGCCACGCACAGGTCGCGGGTGGCGTCGATGATGCGGCGATTGAATTCAAAAACCGGGTCTTCGACGTCGTGTAAGTGGGCCGGGATTTTGGACAACTCGGTATCCAGGCCGACACAGAGGAATGATTTTTTGCCGAATATTTCAGCAACAAGGGTGGCGCGATTCATGCGGCAAAGGTAGGGGACGAGACTGATAGTTTGATGGTTTGAAAGGAGGTTTGATGGTTTGAAAGATGGTTTGATGGTTTGAAAAGTTTGATGGTTTGAGGTGGTAACTCATGGCTCAGGTTACCACCTCAAACCATCAAACCTTTCAAACCATCAAACCTTCTCAGCTACTCTGGAAACGAAATTTTCCCCATACCCACCAGTGGAAGTCCACCCAGCATGGCCCCTTTTTCGACTGTGCCGGCAACCGTTTCATTGGCCAGTACCGCAAACAAAACAGCCTCTTTAGCGTCGCCATGAACGCCCAGGGTTTCCATGGGCAACATCTTCCAGTCGGGCAATATTTCCGATAAATATGTCAACATCAATGGATTGTGCGCACCGCCGCCGCTCAGGTATATCGTTTGTTGCCCGGCAACCGTTTCGACCCGTTGTAATCCTTCTGCAATACTTTCCGCACTGAGCCGCGTCAGCGTCGCCATCAGGTCGTACGGATTGATATTGCCTTTCGGCAATTGCTGTAACGCGGACTCCACCCAATCTTTGGAAAAGAGTTCCGGGCCGATGGTTTTGGGAAAAGGTTTTTCAAAAAAAGGTTCTTTTTTGAGTAAGTCTAACAGAAGGCTGTCTACCCGCCCGTTGGACGCAATTCGCGCGTCCTCGTCGTAGGGTACGCCAAACAGTTCGAGGGCAAAAACATCCAGCAATGTATTGCCGGGGCCGGTGTCTGTGGCAAAGGAGCGGGTTGTATCGCCGTTGCCCGGTAAAAATGTAAAGTTGGCGATGCCGCCGATATTGAGCAGGAAACGGTCTTCTCCTTTTTTGGAAAATAAAAAATAGTCGCCGAACAGCGCCAGCGGAGCGCCTTCGCCGCCAGCTGCCACGTGTTTCTGCCGGAAATCAGACACGGTGATAATACCGGTGCGCCGGGCAATGTGGTCGCCGTCTCCGATCTGTAAAGTGGCATTCGGGTAATCGGGCAGTCCGTGGTACACACGCGGCGCATGAAAAACGGTCTGTCCATGACTTGCTATTAAATCAATTTCCTCAGCCGGAATTTTCCACTCAGTTAAACACTGATTGATGATGGCTGCATGGCGTTCGGCTACCAGCACATTCAGCAGGGTAAAGTGTTGAAAATCAATCTCTTTTTTGGCAAAAACCCGCCGGATTTCCGACTTGAATGTATCGTCGTAGGGTAGGGTAGCAAAGTTGGTGACTTCCACCTGCGTTTGTTCGCCCGAACCTGTGAATCGGCAAAGCGCCACATCGAGACCGTCGAGGGAAGTGCCGGACATGAGGCCGATGATGTTGCGGTGTTTTTTTTGGCTGATGGAAAAGAGTTGGTCGATATGTTTTTTCATCTGTAACGCTGAACGCTGTAAACAATTTGTACATTTGATGAGGCAAAAATAACCCAATTATTAAATGATTAACCTAACCCAGATACGCTCCCTCCTCGCCTCCGCCCAAACGGCCGAAGCCCTCGAGCAACTCAGCACCTGGTCGCAAACACAAAGCCCCGTCTGGCAGCAGGCTGCCCTGCTGCTCCAGGCCTCCTGGGCCAACAATGAACAACAGGTCAACCGAGGCCTGATCGCCAACGAAGAAGCCGAACGCGTGCGTAACCGCGTCACCGCCGGGACCTTGGGACTGCTGGACGACATCGAAAACGGCGCATCGGCGCCCAAGACCGTGCTGGAAGGGCTGCGTAATGAGTTCCTCAATGAGCAGGTCGCAGCCGTGATGCAGGGCGGTAATGTGGCAGACTTGCGCGGCAGCAAAATCCACGTGCAGGGCAGTGAGGATGTGGTGATCGGCTCAGGCAATATCATCACGGAAAAGAAAATCGCCGGGCTGGCGCGGGGACAGTTTATCGGACTGGTAATCGGGCTGCTGGTGTTGTTGGGAGGCGGGTATTTCGCTTACAACGCCTTATTCAGCGGGCAGGCGGCGGCGTATATTTCACTACAGGAGATTCAGAAGGAGATTAAACTGCGCGGCGATTTGGATGCTGAAGTGAGCAAACGCCTGGAGGCCAACAAATCTGAAATAAACAAATGGCTGACCGAAAGTATGGCTGCGCTCGGGAACAAGGACTACGCCACAGCGGTGACCTATCTGGAAAAGGTAGCCGAACAGGCGCCTTTGGCAACCGTTCGCCAAAACCTGGCCTATGCCTACGAGCAACTCGGCAATGCGGATAAAGCCAGGGAAAATATGGAGGCCGCTAAAAAAATCAACCCCCATCTGAACACGAGTAAATCGTATGCGCAATTGAAAGGGAAACGCATCAACCTGTTGGCGCCGGAGAATGGCGGGACTATCCTGGTATCTTCAGGTGCTCACATGGAGAAATTAACAGATGGCGCCGACCACGTTGAAGTTTACACCAACAACAACTTTGCCGTATGGGGCTTCAAGGACAAACGCGCGGCCACCTTCAGCCAGTTTGGCTACCTGGTTCCGGGCAGCAGCAACAGCCAGTTCCTGGTGGTGGAGCTGTCCTATAGCAATGATTCGCCTACCGGGACTTTTACCCCCATAGGCCGGTTCGAGATGCAGAATGCCCTGCTGACCGAAACACCTTTTCAGGTGATGGATTTCCCCGCCGTTACGGCAAAGTACTTCAAAATTCAACTGCGAGATATGTCGCCTAACGGTTATGCTTACGAGATAAGGCTAATGGGGGAACTGCAATAACCTGCTCTGAAGGCGCCGGCTGGCGTGAAGGAAAACGCATGAAAAATACCGTCGAGCAAAAAACATTCAAACGGATCGGGTTTCCCTTCTTTGGCGACGAACTCGTTTCGCAAAAAAGTTTTGATCGTGCATTTTTTAAATACGACGCGGAGCGTCGTATGCCTGACAGGGTGATACGCGTGAAAGGTGGCGGGTAATTGGTGAAGAAATGAATCGTTCACGGTAAGTCTTGCTTGTATGTTGGTAAATAGTTTCTGTTATTAGTTGTATTGGCAAGCGATAGCCTGCGAGCCAGCGGTGATAACTCATGGCTCAGGTGACCACCTCAAACCATCAAACCCCTCCAACCATCCAACCAACTCAATGATTAACTTTCCATATTTTATCCGAGGTTTTCAAATAATCTGATAACGCAGCAGACCCGTACCAATTATATAATTCCGGTTCGAGCAGTTTTTCCTTGATCGCCGGATCTGCTTCCATTAACTGGTTGGCTTCTTCAAAAGTAGTAACGTTCAAAATAAAAATACCGCGGTAGGTTTTATCATTTTTACCCATTGGGCCTGCTACAATCAGTTTGTTCATATCAACCAGCCTGCCGATGTTTTGCATGTGTCCGGCAAATAAACTATCCCTGACCGCCTTGTTTTCAACCGTGTTGCTGCCGGTTTTCAGTATTACCAGTACGTACATTTTCATGCCGTAATCGTCTGCCCCGAAGGTTTTAGCCAGCGTGGAATCGTAATTGGGATTGATGGTTTGGGCCGATGAAAGGATACCCAAAAGAAGGAAAAGGGGAAGAAAAAGTAGTGTTTTCATAGTGATATGGGTGATAATCAAGTTTGATGGTTGGATGGGTTTGAGGAGTTTGATGGTTTGAGGTGGTAACCTGAGCCATGGGTTACCACCTCAAACCATCAAACTACGGGCGCTACCACACGTTCCATCAAATCCGCAGTCATGCCCGGTAAGCGAAGGAAACAGCGGGTAAGTTCAGCCCGGAGCAGTTGTTGTTCAGCAGGGGAAAGCACTTCGGCATCTTTCCAGAAACGGTTATTCAGTCGCTCCCGTTCTTCCTCTGATTCGGCCATCAGGTAAAGTGTAAAAAACGTTCGAAAGGTCTTATGGTCAGTCAGGCGGCTGACGATATCCTGAATTTGGGCATATTTTTTCATTTTTCCTCGCTTTTTTTGGTCAGTAGTAATGCTATTTCGTTTAAACGATCCAAAGCAGCATTGACATATTCTTCAAATTCCCGGTCACTTAAAGCAATGCGCTGACGGTTTTGAATGTGAAAATTTAATAATATTTTCAACATCCTTGTTTCTTCAAGGAGTTTGTTTTTTTCGTTTTGTGTCATGGAGCGTGGGTGGATTAAGTGGGTAGTTTGAACGTGGGTATTGCCTCCTCACACTTTCGGCAACACCCAGCCATTCTGATACTGCGCTTTGATCAGCGCATTGGCCTCCGGGTCATTTTTAAACATACCGGAAGCGGCGTCCCAGTACACCTTTCGGCCAGTTTTAAAGGCCACGTTGCCCATGTGCGCATTGATGGCTGCGATGGCGCCTGTTTCGATCCCGCATTTCAGCAGGGAAGCGTCGTTGGCCTTCATGGCGGCCACAAAGTTTTTGTGGTGATCGGCTAAGTAGTTGGCGTTGTTGCCCCTGCGCTGGTCGGGCAGGTCTTCTATTTCATACATCAACACACCTTCTTCGTTTCGTTTGGTCTCCGGAATGATTTCCCAGCCTTCCCGGTTGACGACCATCGTGCCATGGTTGCCGATAAAAGCAATGCCTTCTGTTTTACCGTAATTGCCGTTGTCGATGCCGGTGGCGTGTTCCCAGAGCATGTTGAATTTTTCGTATTCAAAAACGGCCTGCAAAGTGTCCGGCGTTTCGGAAGCATCGTCGGGGTAGGCTAATTTGCCGCCGGAAGCGATGATGGATTTCGGCGCGGTAACACCCATAAAAAACAACGCAATGTCGATTTCATGTACGCCCCAGTCGGTCATCAGGCCGCCTGCGTAGTCCCAGAACCAGCGGAAGTTGAAGTGAAAACGGTTCGGATTGAAAGGGCGTTTCGGGGCAGGGCCGAGCCACATATCGTAGTCCACACCGGCGGGAGGCATACTGTCGGGTTTGACGGGCACCGGCTCCATCCAGCCCTGGTACGACCAGCATTTCACTAAGCGGATGTTGCCGAGTTTGCCGGTTTTTAGGTAGTTGTGCGCCTGCTGGTAATGCGCGCCGCTGCGCTGCCATTGCCCGATTTGCACCATTTTGCCGTAACGTTTCGCCGCCGTCAGCATTACATTACACTCTTCAATGGAATTGGCGAGCGGTTTTTCGCAATACACGTGTTTACCTGCCGAGAGCGCATCGCAGAACATCAGGCAGTGCCAGTGGTCGGGTGTGCCGATGATGACGGCGTCCAGATCCTTCATTTCCAGCAACTTGCGATAATCCTTGAATAATTTGGGTTTTTTCCCGCGCAATTCTTCCACGTTGAGCGCCCGCTCGTCGAGGATGTTTTGATCTACATCCGCCAGGGCGATACATTCGACTTCCGGGATATTGGTCAGGGCTGCTCTCAGGTTCGACCAACCCATACCTTTACAGCCGATCAGGCCGTAGTTGATTTTGTCGTTGGCAGAAATCCGGCGTCTGTTTTGACCCAGGGCTTCCAGCGGAAGCGCCGATGCGATGCCGGCCCCGACCAGCGCGGCGGATGTCTGGCGAATGAATTTGCGGCGAGATGTAAACATGAATGTTGTTTTAACGATGAACCGGAATGAACTGTGTCCAAAGGTATTTCATGTTTTGATATTTTTGGATTAAAAGGCACACGGATTAAAAAGCATAATTCACCGTCAGATTAAATCTGTAAGCGGGCAACAAAATACGCGGGCTGTTTACTTTGACACGATCGCCTTCGATAGCAGCCACGAGTTTCGAACCGATGATCGGAATATCGCCGACGGTTTCCTGCACCTTGTCGCGGAAAGCGGCCAGGTCATTTTCCGGGTCGGTTGTTTTATAAATCAGTGTGCCGCGCATCAATTTGAAGTCGACGCCGGCAAACGTAGCGTCCAGGGTCATGTGTTCGCCGAGGCGGAACTGCCAGCCCAGGGAGCCGCCCAGTCCGAAACCGCCTAGCGCGCCGGTAATGGTGGTTTCGCCACGTTCTTCCGGATTTTCTGTAATACGGTCGATCCAGAGGCGGTTGTAGCGAACGTAAGGCGCCAGGTAAAAGCCGCGGGGCGCGTTTTTCGCCAGGTAAAAGCGGTTCTCCGCCGTAATGCCAAAGGAGTTGAATTTATTGGTAACGGTGGCGCCTTCTTCACCGACGCTGACATCGTTGGTCAGCCAGCCGGGCGCCTTGCTGCCGCGTGGTACGCCGATCAGGACGGACAAGGATTTATTGTCTGCATACGCCCATTCGCCGTGCAGATTTACTTTTCCGCTGGGAAATAGCAGGCTGAACGGCGCAAGGCCTACTACAAAACGTTTTTCCGGTTCGCTTGATTTGTACGAAGAGCGGCGGCTTTGTGCGGATGATGTATTGGAAAGGAAGAAAAAAAGTAAAAAAGCGGGAATTACCAGAGCAAGGGTACGTGTCATGTTGTGGTTGTCGTTTATGATCCTTCATTCGAGAGGATGCACCTAAACGATGGCGCTGAACCGGTCATTGCCGCAACCTGCGTTAAGTCTTTCCTAAAGTTTTGTGCTGCTAATGAACCGCCCGTTTTAGTGAGGCGGTGACTGCCAGTCACCGCCTCACTTGCGCGAGACTTTCGGTTCATTCCGTATTAATCAATGCCGAAGGCGGCGTGCCGCCTCAGAACGGATACCCGAACGAGAAGTTCCAGTTGAGATTATCCCGCCGCCAGGCGCTGCTGCCAAAACGCACGTTATTGGCCACCCAGCGCTCGCCGGTAGGGAGGTAGGGTTTTGACAACGGAAACGCTACGTCCAGGCGCATCACAAAAAATCCCAGGTTGACACGCAAACCGGCGCCTGTGCCGACCGCCAGTTCGCGGTAAAAACGATTTATGCGGAAATACGTGGCCTCGTTGGCGTCCGGGCCAGATGTCAGCCAAATATTCCCGGCATCTATAAAAAATGCCAGTTCGGGGAAACGTCCGATGGGCATTCGATATTCCAGACTGCTCTCGATCAACATATTACCCGTGTAATTGCCCACTGTGATACGTCCGGTGCTGGTGTCGCGGGCTTGCCCGCCCGGCCCCACGGTACGCGGCGCAAAAGCCCGCACACTGGATGCACCTCCGATGACGAAGCGGTCGAGCAGTGCGATGGTACCATTGCTGCGAAGCGGAATACCGGCGCCTACGGCCATTCTCAGGGCTAATACATTGCGCCCATGGGTCTTTTGGTATTGGCGGTAGTCGGACTCAATAAATAAATTGAGCGGGCTGTTGAGCACATAGTCGGCGGGCAGATATTTGCTGCCGGTGTAGCCGCTGGCCTGAAATGCAAAACGTTGCCGGAAGTATTTGGAGTGCCGCCGGGCAGGTTCCAGCCGCTGGTCGAGGGTAAAGGTGTAATTGGGTTTAAATTCTACAAAAGTGAGCAATGAAAGCGAGGTGCCCGTGCTGTCTGTGGGAATTTCAGCGATCAACTGGCGGCGAATTTCACTGTTGCTGATGGTCGAAAATTGCAGACCCAGGTTGAGCGGATTGATTTCCTGTACGACCGATCCCCGGCGGTTCTTTTTCCATAAATAACCGGCCTGTGTTTGCAGGCGCTGGAAAGTCAGGCGGAATTTTCCCAGTTCAGGCAGGTCGTAATTGAACAGGTTGGTTTCGTGGCGCAGGCTGAATTGTGTGGTGCTGAACGCGAGCGTTTTCCTTTCCGGGATGAATAAAAACCGCGGGATCGACAGTCTGGAAGATGCATCGCTGACGAGAAAATCCACGAAATCAAAATTGTTTTTGTTGGTGCGCAGGTAGGCGCCGTCCAGTCCGATTCGCAACGCTTCTGCGCCCTTAAATATGTTGCGGTGGTTGTAGGCGGCGCCGGCGCGCAAACCGTAGTAAAAACTGGGGGAGAACACCCCGGAAAAGGTGGCTTCCACCCGTTCCGGGCGGTAGGGCGTGAGGTATATGCTGGCATGAAGCAGCGTGTCGGCCTGTGGCGATACCTCGAAACGGATGTTGATGAATTTGTATAAATTCAGGTTCAAAAGCCGGTAAATAGTGGCCTGGTAGTCGTCGTTGGAGTAGTATTCACCGCATTTTAAAAAAATCTGCCGGTTCAGGATGTCCGGAGTTGTGGCCATTTCGTGGTACACATACTGTATGCAGTCGAAGCGCAGGGTGTCAGTACGTTTTTGTTCCGCATCGGTCTGTTTGGCAAGGTCATAGTCGGGGTACACAGTAACACCGGCCAGTCGATACTGCCGGCGCTCGGATTGACCTACTTCGTTTTTTACGCGCAGGGTCAGGTTAATATCACCCGGCGGGTGCAGCGTATCGGCTTCAAAAAGCAGGTTATCTGGCGAAAAATAATACCAGCCGTGGTTGCGCAGGGTGTCGCTCAGGCGCTGGCGTTCAATCATAAGGTCTTCCAGGTGATAGTACTTGCCGGGTAGCACCAGCGACTTTTGTTGCAGGGAGGCGATGCGGCGTGTCAACACATCCGCACCAATCGGATATACCACTTTGTCCACGAGTTCGCGCGGACTCCTTACCTGCACCTCGTGGAGCAGCTTCATGGTATGTTTGCGCGCTTTTTCCGAAGAAGTAATTTTAGTTTTAAAAAAACCGTCGTTCGCGGCGCGTTCTGACAATAATTCGCGGTGGCGGTTGGCAATTTCAGGCACGTATAAAACGGGCGGTTCGCCAAAACTGTTGGAGATGAAGTTGCCCACACTTTTTGCCCTGCGGTTTTGAAACGTGTTGTAGATGGCCAGTTTGGGTCGCATCCACAGTATTTTTTTGTTGGGGCGCGGCAAGATGACCGCTTTTTTCAGATCGGTTTTGAGTATTTTGGTGTCCCAACTTTTTTCCGCTTTGTTGATTTTGACTTTTGCTCCGGCGTACAGGCGTTCTCCTTCAACGAGGCGACCGGTACCGGTGCAAGCGATGCCGGTTGCGAGGAGCGTGAGTATTAGGAGGCCAAAGCCCCCTACCCCTAAAGGGGAGTACATGGAGGAAAATGATACATGCTTTTCTTCTTCATTCACCATGTACTTTCCTTTAGGGTTAGGGGGCTTCCCCGAAAGGCAACACAATTTCCTTACGCTGATTGTCCGGGGGACACGAGAGCGAAAAAACCGAACAATCCAGGTATACATTTTTATATTCATTGTAGATGCTTGATTATCAACCCTGATAACCAATAACTAATAACCGATAACTACTTTTTCCCAAACTCTTTGGTCAATATAAATCCTGCCCCCGAATTCCGCAGGTTGGCAGAGGAGGCATTGAGCAGTTCAAAACCTCTTTCCGAAAACACGGTAACTTTTAATTCCCCATTGGGAGTTAGTGCGTATTCCACCGAAGCATTTTCCAGGGCGCTGTGCACGTCATCGCCGTTGGCGCCGACAGAGGTGCCGCCCGAGAGTTTGAAGGTCAGGCGGTCTTCAAAAAATGATTTTTGCAAACGCAACTGGTAATTGGTTGTGCCTTCCGCCTGGGTGCTGCCTGTGTTGGTAGCGCCTTCCGTGGTCGCCAGATCTACGTCAATCCAGGTCAGGTACTGATCAGCCAAAGCGTTGAGTTGACCGGTCAGAAAACTGCTCAGACCCGATTGCAAGGGATTGCCTCCACTGATCGAGGTGGTGACGCCGATGGATTCGCCGATGAAATTGCGCAACAACAGTACTCCGAACACCTGCCGCGACAACAGGTTTTTGTCCTGGTTAACGTTGGACAGTGCGCTTTCCACCAGATCTGCCTGCTGGTTGCCGAAGCTGGCGCTGAGACTTTCCTGCCTTTCTGAAGAAGGGTAGATAAACTGGAAACTGACGTCCGGCTCCGTGGCCGATCCGCTCAGCGTGGTTTGCAAAAAGAAGGTCTGCGCCCTGCGGTAAGCGGCTGCCTCTTCTGCCGACGCCGATGATAATTGATTGACGACCAATGGATAAGGGGAGGCTTTAAACTGGTAGCGCGCCCTCAGGTCTAATTCCGGTTTGAGCGCATCGCCCGTCCAGGTGATCGAGCTGCCGTTGGTTACCTCAAAACTGCGTTTCACGACGGACTGGTAAGAATAGTTGTACACGCCGCGCACCAGTTCCACCCGCCCGGCCAGCGTCATGTTGCCGTTGGCCATCAGGTCGAATTGCAGCCTGCCGGTTGCTTTTCCACGAAAATCGTCGCCGGTAACCGGATTGATGACGCTGCTGATTGTCAGGTTGGAATCGATTTCTATACTTGCGCTCAGCGTATAGGGCTGAATATTAACCGGCGCGTCGTAGATGGGGGGACGTACATACTGGCGCGGTGGCGGCAGAAAAAACACAATGCCTTCGTGTTGCAGGGCTTGTGTGGCCACATCGTACACATACGTAAAACTCGATTCCTTGGCGGTTTTGACCACTACCCGGATATCGGGTTGACTGACCGGCCCGCGTATGGTACCATCTAGCGAAACATACAATTCTCCGAAATACACCGGATTTTGTTGTTTGGTAGAGTTGAGCGCCTGCCACCGGTCGGCGTGTAAAGTCAGGTTACACTGTATGTCTGACCAGTCTTTGGTGTCTAATTTGCCATTGATTTCCAGGGTTTTATCATAGGGGTCGCGCAAGGTAAGGCCGTCCAGTGAAAGGCCTGATTCCGTAAATTCGAGCGGCGTTTCACTGAGCTCATAGCGCACATTGGTCAGCACCGGCGTAAAAAAAGTTTCGTGCAACTGCATTTTGCCGCGGATATGCATGGCGTCGGTAGCGCCGGAAATTTTCATGTGCGCTTCCGCCCAACCGCCCAGTTCGCTCAGGATTCCGGCGACAAAAAGATCAAAGTTGTTGTAGTTCAGCCGGTCGATGTCCACCGTGAAATCGAGTCCGGTTTTATTACCCTTCAACTTGCGGGTCTTCCCGTTCACTTCTATAGATTGTCCGTCTCCGGTCAATGAAAAATCTTTTACCTCTACACCTGCCGGATTTACAAGAATCTGGTTGTCGGAATCGACCGTCCATTCCTTAAAATCAATTACCTGCCGGGGAGCAAACAGGACAATGGTTTCTTTTTTAGCGTTGTCAATCGTCGCCCGTAAGGCTAGCATAAATCGTTCTTTTCCTTCGTCATTGCTTGCTTTGAAAGAGACATTCGCGATGTTGTCTAAAAAACGCCCGTTCAACACTGCATTTTCTATAAAATCCTCCTTGCCGCGTTTCACCAAAGGTGTAGTCATGACAAACAATGCCGCCGTATCGCCTGCATAAGCCCGCACGTTCAGCGAATCCACGTCCCAATCGCGGTAAACAATACGCGGCGCCTGGACCAGCAGGTTGAAATAACGGCGTTGCGCGACCAGCGAGCCTTCCAGTTTGACAGGGCTGAGCTCGGTCAGGCCGGGTATCAGGCCGGTTGTCAATATATCCGGATGTAGCAAATGCAGTTGCACCGACAGCGAGTCGGTACCGATCGCCGGGATATAGGTGGAGCGATCCACGACGAAATACTGATCTGCAATGTTCGCGATGGTGGTGGACAGATCGCTCAGGACAAAGAAACCTTTTATTTCACCCTCCAGCCAGTCGGAAGCGATGGTAAGGTTGTTGTGGTTGTTGTCTAATGTAATGTCCAGCGTCATGTCGCCGGGGCGAACGTGTACCGTATCATATTGTAAATCAATCGATTCAATCGTAATTTTGGCATTCAATGTATCTGCCGACAACCCTTCGGAATGGGAACGGATGCGCATACAAACGTTGGTGGGACGGTTGGACCAGCCGAATTCGCGCAGGTCTAAACAGTTCAACGCGACATCCAGGTCAAGTACAGGCATAGCCGGACCGAAATCGCCTGAAGCCGCCAACCGCACTGCAGCCCGTTCGTCGGGCGATTGTAGTCCGGCTGTGAAACGTTTGCCGTCCACATCGCCTTCAAAAGTAATGTCGCGCAGAATCAGGTTGTCCCAAATCACGGAATCGGCTTTTCCAGTCAACTGGATACGGGCGGTTTGGCCAAAATCAAAACCCCGGCCAGTGATTTGAGCCGTCAGTCCCAGCGATTTGAGCGGGCGCAAGGTGGTATCCACCGCCAGTTCATCGACCCGGATATTCTGGGCCGCCAGGTTCATTTGGTAGTTGCTGTCGCGCAGTGTTCCGTCCACATGAATTTGCCCTAAATTGCCTAATCCGATGCTCGCTTTTCCGGCGGCGTCTTGCATAGTACCTTTGGCTTTGCCGTTGATTTGCACAAAATCGGGTAGCCTCAAAACAGGCGTGACCACCGAATCGGGCACATAACCCAGTATTTCCCGGCGAGACAGCGATGCGTCAAATGCCACGTCGAAACCCAGTTGTTCGGGCGTACGCACATTTTGCAGCAAGCCTTTAAAATCAAGTCGACTGGTCGCTCCGCCGCGCAAGGCATTGATTTTCAGGTCTGTATTCAATTCCGCCAGCGTACCGCGCAAAGTTCCGCTTGCCTGCAACAGATCGGGCATTTGCAGGCTGCCGGATTCCAGAGCAGTAAAGAAGTTTTTAGGCGCATCCATACGGTTTATCTGCAAATCCATGCCGAGTCGGTCTGGATCGTTCGCGTCGGTCAGGGTGCCCGCCAGGTCAAATTGAAGCGGCGGCCCTGTCACTGCCGGAAAAGCGGGGCCTGTTTGCAAGTCGCTGATGTCGCCGCGCAGGTTCAATTGCAGGCGCGACATATTGCCCGCGACGGTGCCGGATGCACTCAAAAAGGCGGGTAGCGGCTGGGCCAGCAAACTATCCCTGGCGGCAGCCGATCCATCTGAAGTGACGGACATCCAGCGGATAAGATCGGCGCGATTGGTTTCCAAACGGCTGATATTCAGGTTCATACCCAATTTGTCCGGATCGGTCAGTTGTTGTACGGAACCGGTGAAATGGGCGACCGTTCCGCTGCCGGCCTGAAACCGGATGTTATCGGTTCGCAGGTTTTCCAGCCATCCGCCGAGATTGCCCGACACTTCGTAGGGCATATCGGCCAGCCGCGACAAAGCGGGATTTTCCTGCGGCGGCAGGAGTACAATCAGGTCGCCAATAACGCCTTTGAGTTGCCGTAATTGCACCTGCATCCGGTCGAAGGTGGCCTTGTTGTTTTTGAACAGCAGCACATCACCATCGAGATAAGTCTGGTTCAGCTGCGCTTTTGCGTTTTTGAGTTCGATGCTGCCGGGCGTGACCCTGGCCACCGCGCGCAGCGAATGCACCTGCACGCCGCTTTTGTCATTGCCGGTCAGCGCGTCGGCCTGTACAAAAAGTGTATCGTTTTGAA
>JALHMA010000131.1:0-2640 GCA_022844265.1 Saprospiraceae bacterium
ACGATCACTTTGTTCTTTTTAATACGCGCTTCCGCCCATACAAAACGTTGATCCGGGCCGGCTATGGCAAAACCTTTCAGTTGGCCGCCGTCTTTGGTACTGAGTTTTTTTCCGGTATTGGAAAATGTCAGTAGGGCTTTTGGGCCACTAATTTCGATGGAATGAAAAACGGGGCCGGAGTACACGATTTTTTCATTGCCATAAGCAACCTTTTGTGCCGCCCAGGCCAGGCGTTTGCCCACATCTTTCTTATTCAGCGGGTGAATATCGTTCCATTCGCCGATATCGATGGTAACGGCCATAGCCGTTTGAGGCAATGACAAAGCGCGTTGTTGCGCTTCCCGCAGCATGGCCCAGTCGCTTTCGACCGGCTGATTGCGGGCTTCCATAAAATTGGCCAACTGGACAAATAAAAACGGAAAATTGCCCTGTTGCCAATGCTCCCGCCAGTCATTTATCATAGCGGGAAACAATGAGCGGTATTCCAGCGGATTTCTGGTGTTGGATTCGCCCTGGTACCAGATCGCGCCTTTGATCCTGTACTGCAGCAGGGGATGAATCATGGCATTAAACAGTCCGGCCGGTTTCCAGCGGACAAATGTCTGGCTGGCAAGCGGCTCCATCACGGCGCCCAGTCGGTACTGCCAGTCGCCTTTCAGGTCGATGGTTTGTCCGGCAGCAACTAATTCGTACGGTTTGTCTGGCACAAAACCGCCTTTACCTGCGCTGTTGATGACCCTGACTACCAGAGTATTATCACCTTCCCGGAGCAAACCGGCCGGTACATTGTATCGCCTGGGCGGATACTGATAACCTGTTGTACCGACGAAAACGCCATTGAGAAAAACGGAGTCGGCATCCACGATTCGACCGAGATTCAGCAGCGCCGCCTGCCCGGCCATGGAAGCCGGAATCTGTATATTTTTTCGGAACCAGACGACACCGTTCACAGCGCCGAGACCCGTATTTGCCCAATAACCCGGAACAGACATGAGGCCCCAGCCATCGGAAGCAAGCGCCGGATCGAGCCAGGTTTGTCCGGGATTTTTGTACCCTTCATCTTGTTGCCGCAGCACCCGGTACCACTCCCCTATTCTGGCATTATCACTGCTTTCAATTTGCCGGATTAGCGTACTGTCTTTGAATCGCTGCAGCTCCTGATGATACGCCGGAAAATTTTTCAATTTCTCCTCGCAGAGCCATGCTTCTGCCGGAGAGCCGCCCAGGCTGGCGTTGATTAGTCCGACAGGAACCTTATTGGCGTCATAGAGTTCTTTTGCAAAAAAATAAGCCACGGCAGAAAACGCGGGTATGTTTTCGGGATTGGCGGACTTCCACTCGCCCGCCGGCAAATCCTGTTGCGGATAATTAAAATCATACCGCTGGGGTACTATGAATTGCCGGATAAACGGGTTGGACTGTGCCATTTCGTCGGCATACAAAGGGCTGACCCTTCTCATCGGCAATTCCATATTCGATTGCCCGGAGCAAATCCAGACATCGCCGATTAACACGTCGGGAATCCGAATTTCATTGCTTGCCCGGATAAACATGTCATGGGGGCCGCCGGCTTTTAATGCCGGCAACTTGACTTCCCAGGCGCCTTCGTTATCTGCCGTTGCGCTGTAAATGGAATCCAGAAACTGAACGGAAACCTTTTCTCCGGAACTCGCCCAGCCCCAGATATTCACCCTGGCGTCCCGTTGCAGCACCATACCGTCGGCAATCAGTCTCGGCAGTCTGACTTGTCCGGATAAGGGCGAAAACAAACAGAGGGAAAGGCTGAAAGACAGGAGCGCTACAGCGTTTTTACTTTTTATCATAGGGCTCAATCGTCTGTATCGTTCCGTCGGCATTGTATTTCAACTCCGTCACTTTTACGTTGCGCAAATGTGTTTTACCCGACAACTGCACATCGTGGTAAAACAGGTACCATTTCCCTTTTATCTCGACGATGGAATGGTGGTTGGTCCAGCCCTGAACGGGTTTTAAAACGATGCCTTTGTACGTAAACGGTCCGTAGGGGTTGTCGCCCACGGCATAACATATATTGTGCGTGTCGCCGGTGGAATAGGAAAAGTAATACTTGCCATTGTAACGGTGCATCCAGGCTGCTTCGAAGAAACGTTTATCGTTGTTGCCTTCCAGAAACAGATTGCCTTTTTCATCCACGATTTTTACTTCCCTGACCGGCTCGGCAAAACTTTTCATATCCGCGCTCAGCCTGGCGACCCTTGGCAAATGAGCCACTTCCTCCGGTTTTTTCAGTTTTGCAGCAGCGTCGTACGTATTGTTTTGCCAGCGCTGCAATTGCCCGCCCCAGATGCCGCCGAAATACATGTAGTAGTTGCCATCGGTATCCTTAAAAACGCAGGGATCGATGCTGTAACTGCCGGGAATCGGCTCCGGTTCGGGCTGAAAAGGACCTTCGGGCTTTTTGCTGGTCGCCACGCCGATCCTGAAAACGTCCTTTTTATCTTTTACCGGAAAATAGAGGAAGTACGTGCCGTCTTTAAACGCTGCATCCGGCGCCCACAGTTGCCGGTCCGCCCAGGGGATGTTTTTGATGTCCAAAGCCACGCCGTGGTCTTTCACTTTTCCACCTGGTTTTTTCATGGAAAGGATGTGGTAATCCTTCAT
>JALHMA010000131.1:2740-14438 GCA_022844265.1 Saprospiraceae bacterium
TTTGAGTTCTTCCAGGGTTCTTTCCGGTTGCTTGTACGGTGGCGGAACGGGTTGTTTTGAAAAAGTCTGAAAATACAACACACAGGCGTCGCGCCAGTTGAGCGCTTCCCGGTGTTGCACGGCCAGGCGTCCGGCCACGTCTTCATACATTTCAACATCTACGAAAGGTCGCACTTTTCCCCATTCCTGCTGCATCTGTTGCACCGATTCCACGCCCTGATAGTAGCGTGTGCAGAGTTCGTCCCAGAGGGTTTTGCCCGTCGACAGTTTTTTATTCCAGCCGACATGGTGAAACCAAAGCAGGTATTTCAGGTCGCAGGTTTCGGGATCATTCCACTGGTTTTGCACTTCCTGCCGGTACAATCCCAACGCATTGCTGCCCCTGGCGGTTCGGTCGAAACCGATCCCTGCCGAATCGGCCCGGTGGTAATAAATGGACGTCCAGTCGGGCCGTGCGCTTTGCGTCAGCCAGGGTTCCGGGCCGAAATGTATGCCTTGTCCCATGATGTGGTGCAGCCCGAGCGGGGTCGTGAAATTCACGTACGTTTCTCTCGATTGCAGCAGGATATTTTTGATGACGGCCACTGCCGCCGGGTTTTGGGTCCAGGTCATTTTCACCCATTCGTCGGCAATTTGCGCTTCGGAGAGCGTATGATCCCATGCCAGGCGACCGAACGCATACCAGTTGGCCTGCGACATCAGGTGACCTGTCCAGTTCCGGTCGGAGCCGGTGTTGGCGACTCCGGCAATGGCCGTGAAGTTGTATGAATGCACAGAACCGTCGACCACCCTGGCTACTGTCGATCCTTTTCCCTTCGTATAGGTATCCGATTCCAGGCATTCTTTGTACAGGGAAGCCTGGTAAACGATATTGGTAGAAAAGCCGAGGTATTCTTGCGTGATTTGAAACTCCATGGCCAGCGGCGTTTGCGGCATCGCGCCGAAAAGCGGGTGAAACGGCTCGCGGGACTGAAAATCAATCGGCCCGTTTTTTACCTGCACCACTACATTGTCGGCAAAAAGCCCGTCCAAGGGTTTGAATTCATTGTAAGCCTCTTTGTACCGGTCGCCGCGCGGGTCGGGGCTGTACACGAAAGCGCGCCAGATGACCCGGCCCTGGTGCGGGCGCAGGGCTTCGGCCAGCATATTGGCGCCGTCGGCATGGGTGCGGCCGTGTTCCTGCGGGCCGGGTTCGCCTTCGGAATTGGCTTTGACTAAAAATCCGCCGAAATCGGGAATGAGCCGGTACACTTCAGCGGCTTTGGCATTCCACCACTGCCGCACCTGCGGATCGAGCGGGTCGGAGGTTGGGAGCTTGCCGAGTATTTTGGGCGCAGCAAAATTAATGGACAGGAATACCTGTATGCCGTAGGGCCGGAATACGTCGGCCAGGGCTTTTACTTTCACGAGGTATTCCTGCGTCAGGAAGCGGGCACTGGCGTTTACATTGTTCAGGGCTACCGCATTGATCCCGATAGAAGCATTGGCGCGGGCGTAATCGCGATAACGGGGATCGAGGGTTTCCGGCAATTCGTACCATTTCCACAGCGATGCGCCCGCGTAGCCCCGCTCGATGGTTCCCAGCGGGTTGTCCCAATGGTTGAGCATCCGCAGGCGGATTTTGGGCGCATTGGACAGATTGATGTCTGCAAGCGGTTGTTCCGTCTGCAAATGCCGGAGTAAGGCATAAACGCCGTACAAAACACCCCGGTCGTCGTGGCCGGAAATGACAAGGTTGCCCTCTTTTGTTTCGATGTGAAATCCTTCTACCGGTATGGTTTTATCCCGCTGCAAAATGATACCGCCGCTTTTTTTTACCACATCGCCGGTTCGGACGCCAAGTAACCCTGCCAGACCGCGTTTCAATTCTTCCCGCGCCGCAAGAACAACAGGGGTTTGTTCCATACGAACCTGTATAAATGCCGCAAAACGTTTGTATTCAGCCCTTTTCGATGTGTTTTTTAACAAATCGTATTTCAACCAAAGCCGGTAACCGTCGTCGGCACGGGCCTGGGCAAGGTTGAGCAGCAGTAAAAACAACAGGTATCTTTTGGCCATTTTGCTCATGTTTAGGCCACAAGAATAAGCTGATTTTCACCTATTCAAAAGAAAACCGCTTCAAATCGCCGACACTAAAATCCCACTCGGGTGTGATTACTTCGGTTTCCATGTCCGCTGTATACCAAGGCTGACCATCCGGCTGGTCCGGGTTTCTCAACACCTGTATCTCTTGTGCCGGCATGTAACTCTGTGCCAGCAGGAAAACCTTTTTCCCGGAATCATTTACAGCCATATCCACCACGACGACTGCATGGCCCGGCGAACCGCCCTGTATCAGCACATCGCCGATTTGAAGATCAGACATGGACGCAGGTTGCAATTCCTTGGAAAGCGATAATGTGCCCGCATAGGAAAACACAAACTCCAGGTATTTCCAGAATGTGGCGTAGGAATCGGAGGCGGCAGCCGTTTGCACCCACGCCGTTTTGTTGCCGGTCACTTTTACGCGCCCACCTTTTCGCCAGCGTTCGTAATCCACGCGGAATCCGTTGGTCAGGTTAAAATGGATCTGTTTGTATTGTTTGTTTTTCCACAGGTATTCGGCCCGAAGCCGCATGATCGCGTCGGCGCACTGGTGCAGGTCTCTTTTGCCAATGGGCAGGTCGACCACGGCGACATGGGCATTCTGGTTTCCTTTTTCGCGGCCGTCGTAGAGGAGGACCGGACTGCCGGGCGGTTTGAGGGGGAGGTGGCGGAGGTAGGTGGCGAAGGAGGCGGGGGTGGCGGGGGTGCGCTTATATCCGGGGGGTGGGATAAAGCGTTGAAAAAGAAGTGAATCGGGAAGAGATAATGTCTTTTCGGCCATTGATTCCGTATTGGGAATAGCCGGTTGGGAACAGAACCGAAAGGACAGGAACAGCAGGAACAGCGTTTTCATGCGGCAATAACGTTTAACCCTTGTTTTCTGTTATTCTTGCCAGCATTTTCTGCCGCCTCTTACCTGATATTTATAGTAAAAGTTGAGAATCCGTCTCGCCAGATATTCTCGCACTTATCCAACCAACTAATTGATCTGCTTTCCAAGTCAATCTCCTACCACAAAACAGAGCCGATAAACCGGCAGCCGTGTTATGGAACCTATAAAAACAGCGCAGAAAAAACATTACAACAAAGAAAATTACAACTGAGTATGACGCCAATAAAGCGTAGCATAGAGAATATTCCACAGTGTTTCAAATACTGGAAAAAGGAGATTTATTTGTTTGTATTTCAGGGTTTTAGCGGCTTTTTCCTTGCAGAGATCATTGCTTTTTACCTTATATTTGTTTTCCTTTTTTTTGGAGGGAGCGCAGAACAGCGCATCATTCAACATAATCATACAAACACGCTTATGAACAAGGAAATTGACAGCAAAGAGTTGTTTGTATCCATCAGACAACTGATAGAGCAAAGCAGGCAACAGGTAGCGGTAATGGTGAATGCTACCATGAGCATGCTCTATTGGAAAATCGGAAAAAAAATAAATGATGAAGTCCTGCAAAACAACCGGGCCGAATACGGGAAGCAGATTGTCGCTACACTGTGGCGACAATTGGTAAGCGAATATGGCCACTCCTTTTCAGAAAAGAACCTGCGCAGAATGATGCAGTTTGCAGAGACTTTTTCTGATGAAAAGATAGTCGCATCACTAATCCTTCAATTAAGTTGGTCCCATATCAAAATACTTATCCCCATTGAAGATTCTTTGAAAAGAGATTTTTACATCGAAATGTGCAGACTCGAAAAATGGAGTGTTCGCACTTTCCGGGAACGTACACAATCCATGCTGTACGAACGTACCGCCATCAGCAAAAAGCCTGAGCAAACCATCGAAAATGACTTAAAACTGCTCAAAAACGAGTTGGCCTGATATTGTGTGCGGGCAAAAACGAAGAACATGTAGAGCTCCTGCAACTGCACGACAGTAATATCAGGGTAGCCGATTACCTGACTGCTTTGCCACCCAAAACATTACTGAAGCAGAAGCTCCATCAGGCCATCGAATATGCTAAAAATAGAATGGCTGAAATAAATCAAAGTAAAAGCTGAACTTGATGAAACGGCAACTACCGATTTTTTCTCGGTAGTTCAAATCGAGGGCACCCGGCAAGTAAAAGGGAGGTTAAATACTACAACCTCGACGCCATCATTTCCGTCGGTTGTCGGAGATCCAAGCCGGATCTAATCAATCGGAACTTCTAAAATATCTTCAAGAGGAAGAACTGGATGGAAATGTGGTAAGTGCAAAATTTGCACATATCACTGCGCATCACCCCTATTATTCATTCGAACAATTCGTCAGAAAGGGAAACGTATGGTCCCGCAAATTGGGGAATCCCGTATCACAACCGGAAATGTTGAACCGGCGACAACGTTCTGAAAAACCTGCGAAAACGGATTAAAAAAACACACCATTTTCGTAAATTCGCATTTTACCATAATCCTAAAATCACACCTCATATTATGGAAAATCAAATTGAAATTCAATCAAACCAAGCAAAACATCAATTTGCACATCAAAAACTGTTACCAGGAAGGGGAATTGGAACAAAAAAGCAACTGTCAAGGAATACTTGACAGTTCAAACCGAAGGGAAACGAAAGGTTTCACGCGAAATTGAATACTTCAACCTGGATGTCATTATCTCTGTAGGTTATCGGGTAAAATCCCAACGCGGCACCCAATTCCGCCAATGGGCCACCCAACGCCTCAAAGAGTATCTGGTCCAAGGCTACGTCATCAACGAAAAGCGCTTAGCCGAAAAGCAAATGCACCTGCAAACCCTCAAAACGGGGATTCGCATCGTAAGTCGGGCCATATAACCTGTAACCCTCCTAAAGAAAGCAACACCATGAAAAAGGAAAACGAAATAAAAATATTCGAAGACAGAAAAGTAAGAACGCTATGGGATAGCGAACAAGAGAAATGGTATTTATCTATTGTGGATGTGATTGCCGTACTTACTGACAGCCCTAATCCAAGAAAGTACTGGAGCGTTTTAAAAACACGGTTAAAAGCAGAAGGAAGTCAGTTGGCTACAAATTGTAGTCAACTGAAAATGCAGTCGGCAGATGGTAAATTTTACCTGACCGATGTCGCCGACACAGAACAACTTTTTCGATTAATTCAGTCCATCCCTTCGCCCAAAGCCGAGCCTTTCAAACTTTGGCTAGCCCGAGTAGCCGCTGAAAGATTAGACGAAATGCAGGACCCCGAACTCACCATAGACCGGGCCCTGGAACAATACCTGCAATTGGGCTATTCCGAAAACTGGATCAATCAACGCCTGAAAAGCATTGAGATACGCAAAGAGTTGACCGATGAGTGGAAAAAACGGGGGTTGAAAGAAGGTGTACAGTTTGCCACATTAACAGACATCATCACCAAAGCGTGGTCAGACAAAACCACCAAGGAATACAAAATCCTGAAAGGTTTGAAAAAAGAAAACCTGCGGGATAATATGACCAACACCGAGTTGATCTTGAATATGCTGGCAGAAGCCTCTACCAAAGATATTTCGGAAGCGGTGCAGCCCGAAACTTTTGACGACAGCAAAAAAGTGGCGCAACAAGGGGGCAATGTTGCCAAGGTCGCACTCCAGGAATTGGAAGCCCGCACAGGGAAAAAAGTCGTTTCCGAATTGAACGCGAAAACGGCTTTGTCTCCTAAACAAATTGAAAAAGACACTAAATCGAAGAAGAAAAAATAATCAATGGCAAATCAACCTATCCACCTCAACACCGAAGTAACCGCACTGCTCGACACACTCAACCCGCCTTTCAGAAACGAAATAGAACAGTTGCGCCACCTCATTTTAAGCGCCGATAGCGGACTGACTGAAAACGTAAAGTGGAACGGACCCAATTATTGTTTCGACAATGAAGACCGCATCACTATGCGCGTTCAAGCGCCTAAACAGGTGCAACTCATTTTCCACCGGGGCGCAAAGGTGAAAGAACAACCCAAAGATAAACTGATAAAAGACGAAGCCGGACTACTGGCCTGGAAGGAAAACGACCGGGCCATCGCCTCATTTAAAAATATGGCGGAGATTGAAAATAGGAAAGAGGATTTAATGACGAATGTCAGGGACTGGATTCGCGCGGCGGCGTCTAATAATCCGGGTTGAATGATTGCGACAACCATCAACATGCTCAAGCGCTCAACGTTCAGTATAACTGGTAAACCAACACCGCAACCATGAATAAAACGAACATAATTATAGCTGGTATTGGAGGAGTCGGCGGTTATTTTGGAGGGCTATTAGCAAAACATTTTCACGACCATGAGCATGTTGAAATCAACTTTTTTGCTCGTGGCAAAAACCTGGCAGAAATTCAAAAACACGGACTTCAAGTAACAAAGGGCAACAGCTCTTTTATTGCTAAACCAACGATAGCAACTGACCATCCATCTGAATTGGGTATTGCAGACTTCATGATCATAAGTACAAAAAGTTATGACATTGAAGCCGTCATTCAACAATTACAACCTTGTATCAATCAAGACACCATTATTTTGCCATTGCTCAATGGCGTGGACAGCAGGGAACGAATAAAACATGTACTCACTGACAACATCGTTTTAGAGGGTTGTGTCTATATCGTTTCCCGTTTGAAACAAGCCGGCGTCATTGAAAATAGCGGAATCATTGAAACGCTTTATTTTGGGCTGGACAACTATGTAAATGAAAAATTACTACTGTTTGAAAAATTGTTCAGAGAAGCAAAAGTTGAAGCAACTTATTCCACAAGTATTTCAACCATCATTTGGGAAAAATTTATTTTCATTTCTCCTGTTGCTACGGCAACATCTTATTTTGACAAATGCATAGGAGCACTTCTTGCTCACAAAGAAAAACGAATGATGGTAATTGCTTTACTGGAAGAAGTTATACAAGTGGCTAAGGCAAAAAACGTTCTTATTTCGGAGGACATTCTGGAAAAAACATTGAATAAATGGAAGGCATTGCCGTTTGAAACAACATCTTCCATGCACGCTGACTTTCAAAACAAAAAACCTACCAACGAATTACTATCATTGACCGGCTATGTGATTAAGGAGGGAAGAAAATATAATGTAGAGACCCCGACATATCTAATGGCTTATGCGGAACTCGAAAAGAAAAGCGTCCAACAATCACGACTGACAGACTGAACATACTTGTAATTGCCGATCGTGACGTCCGGCGGCTGAAGCCGCCGGTACAGACAAAAAAAGCGGCCCGGTGTCCCACACACCGAGGCCGCTACCACTTAGCAGAAATAAAACTTGTATCAAATGATGAATGATGAGCGATGAATGATGAATATTTCATCGTCAGTACATCTGATTAGCAAATCAATAGATGGCTGAATAACATTCACTTACGCCAAAATCATCGTTCATCATTCATCGCTCATCATTCAATCAACGTTATCGTGCAAATACGTATTCCCCCCTACCCTGATTTCGCCTTCTTCTTCGAGTGAAACCGTCCAGTTTGACATGGCAGGTTGTTGGGCGTCGGGTACATCTTCCAGGCTGATGCTTTTACGCAGGTAAGCCGGCTGGTTTTCCAGTTCGATGATGGTTTGTGGAGAACTGAGTTTCACCACATTGATCGGGCGGTTCAAAGCCTCCTGACGGCGGCGTTGGGCCTCCTCGATGCGACGGCGGCGCTCTTCTGGCGGAATTTCATCATCCTCGGGATGGCGCAGAAACGGATCGCTGTTAACAGGCGTCGTACGGCGAATTTTATCCACAGTCTCCCGGATGTTATCGAACTCGAATTCGAGCGCGGTAGCCGCCTTCTCATCTACCGGGGAATACGCCTCATCGGACGTAATCGTAAAGAGAGAAGGCTCGTTCTTTTTTCCGGCGGCCTCGTCGTCGAGGTGTACCACCTGGCGTTCGTTCGGGTTTTGCTGGCGCTGAGTACCCGGCGTGTTGTTCTTGCGGTCGGCCACTTCAAAACCGGTGGCAATGATCGTCACCGCCAGTTTTTCTCCCAGGCGCTCGTCGAAGCAGTTACCCCAGATCAGATTGGCATTTTCGCCAGCCTTTTCCTGTACAAACTGCGTGATTTCGAAGATTTCATCCATCGTGGCTTCTTTGGCACCCGAGGTGATATTCACCAGGATGTTTTTAGCGCCGAAGATGTCGTTGTCTTCCAGCAGCGGCGAGCGCAGCGCTTCGTCGGCAGCCCGGAAAGCGCGGTTTTCACCCTCGATGGTGGATGTACCCATAATGGCGACACCCGAGCCGCGCATGGTCGTGTTCACGTCTTCAAAGTCGACGTTCACATATCCAGGCACAGTGATAATTTCCGCGATACCTTTTGCGGCAGTGCAGAGGATATTGTCCGCTTCTGCAAATGCAGCCGAAATGCTCAGGTTGCCGAAGATGTCGCGCAGTTTGTCATTGGAAATAATGACCAGACAGTCCACGTTTTTGCGCAGTTCTTCGAGGCCTTCCATGCCGTTTCCGACGCGGGTTTTGCCTTCAAAAGTGAACGGCAGCGTGACGATACCAACGGTCAGGATACCCAGTTCCTGAGCGGCTTTGGCAATGATCGGCGCGGCGCCGGTACCGGTGCCGCCACCCATTCCGGCGGTGATAAAGGCCATTTTAGTACCTGTTTCGAGGAAACGTTTGATTTCGTCGATGCTCTCCAGGCAGGCTTGTTTGCCGATGGAGGGCTTGCTGCCTGCGCCGCGGCCTTCTGTCAGCAACTGGCCGAGTGAAATTTTAGTGGGCACCGGGCTAAGGTGCATGGATTGCGCGTCCGTGTTACAGATGGCGTAATCGACACCTACGATGCCTTGTTTGTACATGTGCGTGACAGCGTTTGAGCCGCCGCCACCGACACCTATTATTTTTATGATGGACGGTTCGTCCTTCGGAAGATCAAATAGCATAACTAAGAGAGTGATGAGTTATGAGTTATGAGTTATGAGTGTTTCTCAATAATTCCTTGGTATGGTGAAGAAAATAAGATGAAAGGAGTCACCTTAATGAATCCAGTAGCCTATTTTCTTTTTTCGTCAGAATTGCGCTTCGGATCATGCGCAAAATCTCTTCTGTATCTTTGTATATGGATTGAAATGCTGCTTCAGTAACGTATTCCGTTTTATACAGTAATTCAAGCCAATATAATGTCTCGTCAGTTTCTTTTTGAGCAACTCCCAATTTATGAATAAAATCGGCAGCGCTTTCTGCATTCTGGGCTTCCCGGATATTTGCACCGATTGAAGTCCCTGATCTCAGCATTTGCTTGCTCAAAACGTATTCTTTCTTTTCTCCAACCAAATGTTTGTACAAATTGACGATCCGAATCGCGAGATTCATTGATTTTTCACGCATCGGAGAATATGTCAACTGTTTCATGTGTTGGGAGAACTATGATTAAAGATGTGAGTGAAAAGCGCCGTATGACCTTAATGATCAGAAGTTATCGAGTAAACTCATAACTCATCACTTATAACTCATCACTCTAAAATCACTTTTTATTAAAGTCCACATCCGGCTCGGCTTCAAACCATTCCTTCGTTTTTTTGAAAACATTGTCGAACCAGGTGGCTCCTTTTTCTTCTGAAACATTGGATGGTTCTTTCGGCTCGTCATTGACTTCCGGTTTGGCTTCTTCTTTTTGCGCTTTTGACGGGTCGATGTCCTGCAAGCCGCGCATCAGCAAACCGATGGCTGTGCTGAAAATCGGGCTGTTCACCTTTTCGTGGTATCCATGAGCAAGGTGTTCCAGGGGAACGCCGATGCGGCAGGACATACCGGTGTGAAACTCCGTGAGTTTGTCCGTATTGGCCAGCAGCGCGCCGCCGCCGGTGAGCACGATGCCACCGATGAGTTTGCGCTCGTAGCCGCTGCGGCGGATTTCCCAAAGCACATAGTCGAGTACTTCTTCCATCCGCGCCTGTATGATACGGGCCAGGTTTTTCTCGCTGATTTCCTTGTGGTCGCGTCCTTTCAGACCCGGGATGGTGATGATCCGGTTGTCGAACACCTCGTTGGCGAGGGCAGAACCGAATTTCACTTTAAGTTTTTCAGCCTGTGGCTGCATCACGGTGCAACCTTCCTTGATGTCGGCTGTGATGACGTTGCCGCCGAAAGGAATCACGGCCGTGTGGCGGATGATACCTTCATGGAAAACCGTAATGTCCGTCGTGCCGCCGCCGATGTCGACAAGCGCCACACCTGCCTGCTTTTCCTCATCCGATAGCGTGGCGTCGGCGCTGGCAATGGGTTCGAGGGTGAGATCGGCTACTTTGAGTCCGGTTTTTTCGATGCAGCGGTAGATGTTGTTCACCGCTGTGATCTGGCCGGTAATGATGTGGAAATTGGCTTCCAGCCGCACCCCGCACATACCGACGGGATCTGTGATGCCCTGCTCGGAATCCACGGTGAATTCCTGCGGGAAGACATGGATGATCTTGTCGCCCGGCGGCAATACAAGTTTGAACATGTCGTTCACCAGCCGGTCGATGTCGCGGTGAGCAATTTCGGTGTGATCGCTTTCGCGGGTCAAAATACCCCTGTGCTGGAGGCTTTTGATGTGCTGGCCCGCAATGCCGACGTGTACGGCGCGAAATTTCATTTGTGCCTGGCGCTCTGCGATGTCGATCGCTTCGCGGATGGCGTTGACTGTTTTTTCGATGTTGCTGACTACGCCGCGCAGCACACCGACACTTTCGACTTTGCCGATACCGACAATTTCGAGTTTTCCATGTTTGTTCCTGCGGCCTGCGAGACAACATACCTTGGTGGTGCCGATGTCTAAGGCAACGACAACATCATGGGGTTGTGGGAGTAATTCCGTCATAACGTTTCTGTTTAAGTGGTCGAGTTTCAGTTTGTTTCACATTTCCCTTCGCCGACCGTACGAAACTCTTTTCGGTTAGCAAAGGTATTTTTAAATTATTTGTTTCAAAATTTTTTGTTGATAAAAAGTTTATAAGGTTGATTAGGTTGATATTCAGCATCTATTCTCACCTATAAATCTTATCATTTATTTGGCTTTTTACCGCTCAAATGGTTGATTGAATAGGTCAATCTTTCCAGTTCTGATCTCAGTTGGAGATAATCAGACTCAGAAATATATTCCAAATCATTACTGACAATCAACAAATTAATCACTTCAACAGCACTGCCAAAAGCCATTTCATAGAATCTGCTTTGATCAGCAGGACCTATTCTTGCACTACCTTCTGCCAAATTGCAGCAGACTGAAACGCTTGCTCTTCGTACTTGATTAGTTATTCCAAACAGCTCCTCCTTTGGAAAACTTTTTGTTTTTACATAAATGGATTTGGTGACCTGTTTTGCCATTTGCCAGACCGCCATTTTTTCAAATGCGTACGTGTATTGCATAGGATTAGATTGTTTAAATGAATGTGAATTGATATGGATTAAAGAGGTTGATGAGGTTTATGAGGTTGATGGGGTTGATGACGTTGATGTGAAATCCATCCACTCTAAAAAAGTAAAAATTATATGGTTTTTCGAGTGGATGAATATAAACCTCATCAACCTTATAAACCTCATCAACTATTTCTTACAAACCACCTGCCCATTGTACTTCAAATTAATTGTTCCGTATTTCCGCCAGCCTTCGTAGGGCATTCCTTCCTGGTAAAATATCTTCAGTCGCCTCAGTTTGTCTTCC
>JALHMA010000132.1 GCA_022844265.1 Saprospiraceae bacterium
AAATTGAGGCCGAACACATTGTATTTCACACCCAGGCCAACGCTGAAATATTTGCGGTTGCCTTTCGAGTAGTGCTCGTAGAAGTAACCGGTACGGATCGCAAACTGGTCGTCATACCAGTATTCGAGGCCGGCGCCGATGGTAATTTCTTTCAACTCCTCGCTGAATCCGCCCGGGGCATCGCCGAATGATTTGAAAACGCCGCGGATCGGGGAATACTGTTTGTAGTCGGGCGTGTCGTCGCCGTCTTCGTCAATTTCAGGACGTGGAGTAGGGACCAGCAGTTTGTTGAAATCGGTAGTGAAAGTCAGGGTGTTGTACTCGTCCAGGTTCACTTTCCAGGCAGCGCCGATACCCAGGTTGCTGGGAATGTAGTCGCGGTTGATGGAATTGGTGTAGGTAATTTTGGAACCCAGGTTGCTGAACACCGTACCGACAGTCAACTCGCTTTTTACGTTGTTGATTTCAAGCGGCGCTTTGTAGGTGAAGGAAATATCCGCAGCGCCTGCAACGCCGGGTTTGATTTCGTTGCCTTCCACGACGCGACCGGTAGCAAGGTTGGAGTAGATAAATTTAGCGCCCACGGCAGCCGAAAAACGTTCGGTCAGTTTACGTGAGTATGCGCCGGTGATTTCAAATTCATTCGGGCGACCTTGTCCGAGCGACTGGCCATTCTCGTCCGTGAACTCGATATCGCCCAGGGAGAAGTAGCGCAGGCCGAAACCAACGGTTTGAAATTTATCAATTTTAAAATAACCTGCCAGGTAGGCGAGGTAAACGTCGTTCAAACCCAGGTTGCGCATCCAGGGCGTGTAAGTGGCTGCCAACGAAATATTTTTGTCGGCAAAAGCCAGTTTCGACTGGTTGTAGTGCATACCATTCGGGTCGGCGGAAGTGGCAATACCAACATCGCCCATAGCGCCGCCGCGCGCATCAGGTACAATACGAAGGAAAGGAACGGCTGAAGTGACTGCATTGGCACAGCGTTCACCTGTGATGGGGTTGTTACCATTGATACATTTTGGCTGGATTTGGGCATGTATCGCCGTTACCGTCATTACCCATATTGCGGCCAGCAATGCCGGAACTAGAGATTTCTTCATGAGTGCAAAAATTGATGTGTTTAGTGGTATAATTTGTCCCGACCTGATTTACTGGGTAAGGTGTGGTGTTTCTTCAAGCAAAAAGCGTGCAAAAGTACGAGGATTAAAAGTGTTTTTGTGTTTTTGTGTTTGGTTTTTGGTGTTTCGTGTTTGGGGCTGCGTTGCCTTTGGCCGTGTTTCGTGTTTGCTTTTCTACTCAAGCCAAGGGCGAAGCACCCCCAAACACGAAACACCAAAAACCAAACACCTATTTAAGAATAACTAATTTTTCAAAATCGCTTTCCGCAGTGGCCGTGGCGCCCGAAAGGTCGGTGCCCCGCACTTTCACGCGGTAGAGGTACACGCCGCGCCCCAGCCGGTCGCCGTAATCATCCAGTCCGTTCCACTGTATGTCCGTGACGCGGAACCCGTCTGTGGTAGCCGAATGTTGCAGGGTTTTGACTAGTTTGCCCGATACCGTAAAGATGCTGATTTGTACGTCGAGCAACTGACCGGCCAGGTTGTGTTCAAACTGGAAATAAGTATTCGTCGTGAAGGGATTGGGGTAGTTCAGCACATGGTCGATAGCGGCTTTGCCGTCTTCTGCCACCACAAATTCCGTATAACCTTCACCCGGATTATTGGCAATATCCCAACCTTTTACATGCAGGGTGTGGCGGCCCGGCGCAAGGTTGCGCAGCGGAAAAACTGCTTGTCCACGGCGGAAGTTATCCTGTTCGCTGACATAAAAATCATTTAACACAATGGTTTCCAGCACATTACCATCCAATACTGCCGTGAGGTCGTGCCCCAGGCTGGTGCCGCTGACATTCATTCCGTAGTCGTCGGTGCATTTGATCAGCACCCGCGGATTATTGTCCGTAATACCGCCTGTTACAAACGCGTCGGTATTCAAAAACGGCATCACCACCGGCGGCTTGTCGTCCTGGATCAGGTTGGCATTGCCGCCGATTACAATATTCTGGTCGGCGCCTGCTGCGTCGAGCGGCGTACCGTTTTCGGCGTAGTAACTGATTTTTCCAATACCATAGACGTAATTGATGTCTTTCGGAACGATAAATTCGATAGCAAACTGACCATTGCTTACCGTAGCGCTGCCTTTAAAAATGATATTCTTCTGCACGATGAAAGGGCGCACACTACTTCCTTCGTCCTGGCCCAGGGTTTTGAGTTCCTGTGCTTTATCAAAGACCGAGACAAACACTCTACCGTTAAAAGTAGGAAGCAAATTCCCCAACGTATCTGTCACCACGCCTTCAATTTTTACTTTCATCAGCGCTTTCAGGGTGTCCAACTGGCCCACAGACACTTCCCGGTCATTGATTTTGGTGGTTTTTACCCGGTATTCCGGCAAAGCCAGGAACATAGCCGGGTCGCCGAGCAAGGTAAAACGCCGGGCATTGTCCTGATCGGAGGTCAGGGAGTTCTTGGCATCTTTCAGAATATCTCCGATGCTGCGGTACTGGCCATTGACGCGTTTGAAAATAAATCGCTGCACGGCATCGGTCAGGATATTGTTGCCGCCGATAAAGACCGCCCGAACGGTGGTAAACAGCGCAATAGCGCCTGAATTGGGCTTCAACAGCGCCTGTTCGCCACCCGTTACCAGGGAATAGTCATCATATCCGCCAAAAGAACAGGTGGCCGTGATAATCAGTGGGTAGCGGTTGGGGTTTTCCCAGCCCGCAATATCGTTGTTGGTTATCACGCGTTCCTGCGCAAGGCCGCGCGGACCGCCATGCCCGATATACTGCAACAGCAGCGCTCCTTTAAATACGTCTGCATTGATGGCCGACTGTGCATCCGGGTAGCGTTGACCGCCGGAAGTAGCCACCTGCTGATACGCATCGAAGTAGATTTTATTGATATTGAACCAGTCTTCCGTTTCAGCCGTCATCAGGGACAAGTCTTCTGCCTGGCGGAGGTGAACGTCATTGTCTTCGTCATCTGCCAGAAATACCGTGCGGAGGTGCCAGTCGCCCAATGTTGCCGAGGAAGCGTCGTATGCCATAATTTTGTCAGTCACAATCTGTGCTTCCGAAGGCGTACCCACGGTCAGGCGCCCCACTGCAATATCCAGCGCTCCCGTCAGCGAGCCGCCTTCGTTATCGCTGAGCAAGGCAAAAAAGTCATCGGAAGGATAGGACGTAATCGGGCTGAAAGATTCCGGCGTTTCAAAAACGGGGATATAATCGATGTTGGAAGGACTGTTGGTGTTGTTTCTCGGATCGAAGGAACCGTCGCCCAACAGCAGCAGGTATTCAAATTTGTCAGGATTGCGGTCGTACAACATTTTAGCAAAATCGCGCATCGCAACGGGGTCTTTCGCGCCGGAAGAGAACTCGTTATAGAGTTGGTAGATATTGACGGTTGCTACATCCAAACCGCTGTATGTCCGCCGGTGTGCCGCCAATTGATTGGCCTGCGCCTCAAAATCGGGGTGATACAGGATAGCCATGTGCAGGTTTTCGAGGGCGTGTATATTCTGAGCGGCTATTTTACCTGCCACCGATTCGGGCTTGAGGAAGCTGTTGTTGTCGTAAAAAGCGATAAAACTGCGCAGGGTATTCGCGGTATTCGCGCCAAATTCCACCGTGCCGCCGTTTTGTGTTTTTTGCTGAATAGACGGCAGTTGGGCATTGGTAATATCCCACACATTCAGGTTGCCGTTCACACCGGAAATACGGAAAGTAGTGGCCGCCTGGGTCAGGGTGCTCAGGTCGCGGAATTCCATCGCAGTACCGCTCATGATTAACCTGCGGCGGACATTGATTTCAATAAAATCGAGCCAGCCTTCGCTTTGCTGCACCACTTCCGGGTACTGGATTTTTACATCAAACTGATCTGCCGGAGGCTGAAAACTACCCTGCAAAACGCCCAATGAGGCAAATGACGCTTCATTATTGCTGACATTTACGCCGTTGATGTTGCGCGATAAAGTGGTTGATCCGGCAAATAATCTCACCGAACTGCTCACGCCGCTGCGACCGGCAAACTCGGCCCGAATCCGCGCTGCGCTGCCGGAAACCAGGTTGGGAAATGAAAAACTGTAATTCCGTTCGCGGGTCTGGTAAAAATAATCGCCAAACCATTTTTTGCCCGATCCCTGGCCGGAAGTGGAAAAGTCCAGCAGGTTCACTTTGTCTTCCTCCACCCTGCGAAAATCATCAAACGATTCCGTCACAACCGATGCCGGCACACTGGCCTGTTCCGTTATGCGGAGGCCATTGCCATCGCCTGTTTTTACAAAATACCAGGCGCGGGCATCATACAGGTGCTTGCGCACAGTCAGTTCAGGATCGACGGCGCCGGGCCGGTAAAACCAGGGATCCGGTCCGACGGCATAAATCAAAATGTAGTCGTTCTGGTCAAATTTGCCATCGGATTCGCCCACAACCAGCACTGCATTTTCAAGCAGGTCGTCGGCACGAAAATCGCTGTTTCGCTCCGGCAGCATCGCGCCGCCATTGCCGTAAATACGGATCGTGCGCGGGTCTGTATTGTCTAAGTTGGTGATGCCCAGTTCGTTTTTAAGAAAAGCGTAATCGAGTTTGTAAATACCCGACTGGGCTACGCCAAATTTGTACACGGTGCCGTTACTCAGCACGGAGTTGTAGGTAAACGGCCCGCCGCGTTCCTTGATGGGTTCGGGAATAACCGTAGCGCGGATATTGAGAGAAAATGAACGCACGCGTTCGTAGCCTGCGCCCGTTTTTCTAATGGGAATCAAACGCACCCGTGCAAAAAAGCGCTTGCGTTCCTGTTCCAGGGTTATTTCCACGCGCACATCCGTATCCAGCGCCGCTTCATCGCCGTTCGGCTGAAAGGAAAATGACTCGAACTGCATGGATGTTACGTCCACCGTCAGTGCCGACCGGCTTGCCAGCGGAATGCGCTCTGAAAAAACAGGGATAGTCGGTGCTGCATCGCCGTACGTGGCGTTTTTAAACTCCCAAAACGTTACTACTTCGCCACTCACCAGGGTGTGTTTCGACGGCCCGGCAGCCCATTCGATGGTGCGTTCAATCGGAATAACTGATTGTGCGTGCAGCAAAGGCGTACCCAGGACAAGTAGCAAACCAAGTAAAGTGTTTTTCATTTTCTGAAAACTGATTTGGAAAGTTAAGAGCATTGGCGTGTTTAAAATTAAACGGGTTGCCCGGACTTGTTTTTTTTATTGCCGCAGTACCTTTCTAACCACCCGTCCCCTGCTGGTTTCAATGGCAACAAAATAAACGCCGCGTTCGGCAGGCAGCCAGAGTTCGCGGGCAGGCTGATCCCATACCAACTTACCGGCGCTGTCCCATACCTGCACGCTGCGCAATTGAACATCGCCGGATAGTTGAATGTTTACATGCCCGTCTGCGCTGAGGCTCGGACTGATTCGGGCAAATGCTGCCTGAGCGGCATTTTGTGTGGAAACCGGCGAAACCATGACCGAGTCGAGCACCTGTTCCGCTACCAGCACGGGCGAACGGTCGGCGGCATTGAACATGGCTTTGAAAGAGTCGATTTCCGGCGACGAATACGCAAACAAGGGCATCATCCATTTGGGTGGAAGGCTTTGATACCACACCTTGGCCGTTACCCGGAGCCTGCCCGTATAACCATTGGTGGGAATGCGATAATGAACAATATCGCTGCCGCTGCCTTCCGTTCCGTCGGCTGTACGGTTGAAATTCGGGTCGTTCAGCGCCCCGCCGATCACCAGCGTGGTATCGTACACGGGGTCGTCGATCCGAAAACCCTGCGGCACCAAACGATTGTCTTTCAATCCTTTATCGCCCCGCTCCAGCACATTGCTGAAAACGCCGCTGACATCGCCGGGAACCAGTTCGTAAATCTGTACCTGGCCCGGCGCATTGATCCAGTCGTAGTGGGGCTCAAAATTGTCGTCTTCATCGCTCAGGCTGAAATCGGGATTCATGCCACCCGAATGGAACAGCATGTCGCCGGCTTCATTTTGCACCGTTAATTCGATCCAGGCGCGCCTGGCAGGGTAGCCCGAGGGAAATTTGTGTCCTGCTTTATTGGTCAGATGTACCTGAAAATCAACCGAATCGCCGTTCAGAATACCCGTTTGCAGTTGGAGGTCGAGGGTTTGTTGTTGCAGCATACGCAGCGTTGCGGTGATGGTGCTGTCAAAATTGTCCGCCGTTGCCTCGATACCCAGGGCTGCACGGTTGTTTTTCATCAATTTCAGCATGGACACATTGGAGCCGACCATTTCGTGCAAACCGAACGGATATTTGGGCGTGAGAAACTGGTAATTGGCGGAAATGATCACTTCATCCTGTATCTGCGGGATGTGGCAACCCTGACAGGTAATATTGTCGTGTTCCTCGTCATAACGGCTGTTCAACCATTCGTGGTAGGTGGCCTGTTCGACAAAGGTATTGCCGGTAAAATTTCCATCCAGGTCAACGGTATTTGTAATCAGGGTATGGCAGCCGGCGCATAAACCCGCGTCCAGGATATGTTCCCCATACGTCGGGGTGATTCCAACAAATTCGTGCATGGGCGCTGCAAATACCAATTCGTAAGGCCCGTACGCCACCCGTATATTGTTGGTATCGTATATCAGTTCGCCGGAGTGCAGGTCTCCGATACGCTCAGGCGACTGGGCATGGCAGGCCTGGCAA
This sequence comes from Saprospiraceae bacterium, assembly GCA_022844265.1. Lineage (GTDB taxonomy): Bacteria > Bacteroidota > Bacteroidia > Chitinophagales > Saprospiraceae > M3007. The sequence goes on from JALHMA010000132.1 coordinate 6,746, forward strand.
TTGACCCCGTCCAAACCCAGCGAGTCGGCGTACAGGTCAGCCAGGGTGTAATGGGGTTTGTGGTCGCGCAATTTAGCCTGATAATGGCCCGTAGGCGCGTGGCAGCTGGTGCATTTATCCTGTAGTTCGAGGCTGTGCGAAGGGTTGACCAAAATTTCATGGGTCACTTTGGCGCGCCAGAACGGGTCTTTGGCGCTGTTGGCCATCATCGACGAGCGCCAGTCGTCGTAAATATTGACATCCACCCCGCTGGTGGTAATCAGAGCGTTCATATTGGGATCGAAGCCATGGCAGCCGCCGCAGAGTTTGGCGGTCGGAAACAGGACGTTGGAGTCGATCGGAACGAATTCCGGGGGCGACAGCAGTTGATTGTTGTGTTCGGAAGCGTTCAGGTTATTTTTTTGAAAAAAGGCAAGCTCTGCGTCTGTGTGGAATGCAGTGGCTTGATTTTCAATAGGAAAAAAAGCAATGGCGCCCACAAATGCGGGTACGGTGATGGCTAAGAGTATCGTTTTTTTCATGAAAGGGTATTTGTAAAAATCAGGTATCTGTTTACCACATAGTTCACAGTAGGTTTTTCACATAGGGCACATCTGTTAAAAGATAATCAAAACGGGCTGTGTGATCTATGTTTTTTTTCTATGCACCTATGTGGTAAAAGACCCAAAAGTCAGAACTCCCCGACACTTTTCCGGATGAGTTTTGGCAAATAGATAGCAGTTGTCAAAACTCTATCAGTACAGCCCGGGTATTGTTGGTGCGGTCGCACTCGTCGACGCGTTGAAAAGGGTCGAGTTCAAAAACAAGGTTGGGAGAAAAACGGCTGCGATTTTTCAGGCTGATTTCGAGCGCACCATACAATACTTGTCCGGGCAGGAGGATACCGTCAAGGGTTTCTACCCCTTCCCGGATAAAGACGCCATCGGCATAAATAGCGCCCCTGCTCAGTTTTGCGCCGCTTACGAAATACACATTTACCGCAACATTGTCTGCCGCACTTCGCCCGGAATCGCCGAGTAAATGGGCGGCAGCGGTACCCGCATTCCTGACAGCAAAGCGCAGCAACATGGTCTTGTCGTTGTATTGGGCCACAAAAGCGGTATCAAAAACCAGGTCGGGGCAAAGATTTCCGCCGGTTTTATCAGGAGGCAAGGCATTGTCCTGTTGTTTACGAAGGGGGATCGTCAGCCGGATATTTTCCCGGATTTCGCCGGGTTCAAGGCGTAGTTTTTGCCGCCGCAGGGCTTCTGACAGCAATTGTTCGCGCCCTTGCAGGAGGGCAGGCAGGCTAAAAGAGTCCAGTTCTACCATCAATGCGGCGGCAGATGCCGTGTTCTTTCCGTTGGTCACAATGGGCAGGCGACCGGTGTTGGCGCCCTGGCAAAGCACCTGAATCGTTTTTTTGTTTTGTTTGAGGATTTTTACGTTGAATAAACTGATCCTCAGACCTTTGTATATCGGGGCTTCAGATTGGGCCGTTAATATGCCTGCACCAACAATGAACAGAACGCATGTTATCAGATTTCGAAATTTCATCGGATAATATTAAAAATCACTCGCTGTCTAAAAAATGAACCGGGCGGCTAATGCTTTGTTCCAGCGATATAAAAGTCTCCGTACGCTGGATGCCTGATATTTTCTGAATTTTATCGTGCAATATTAGCCGCAGGTGGTTCGTATCTTTGCAAACAATTCGGGCAAAAATACTGTACAACCCGGTGGTGTAATTGGCCTCCACGACTTCGGGAATTTGTTTGAGTTGTTCGGCCACTTCATCGTATAATGAACTTTTATCGAGGTAAATGCCGAGAAATGCCGTTACATCGAAACCGAGTTTATGATAATCCACAATCAGACTGGAGCCGCGTACGATGCCCATTTGTTCCATTTTTTTCATGCGGACGTGGATGGTGCCGCTGGAAACAAACAATTGTTTGGCGATGTCGGTGTAAGGAAGTTTGCCATCCTCGATGAGTTTAGCTAATATTTGCTTATCCAACTGGTCAATTTCCGGATTTTCAGTCATAACCGAATTATAATTTTAAACTGTTTTAATTGAGACAATGCGGGTGAAAACGGGATGATGTTTGAAAAAAATCAAACAAAAGTAAAACAATTTTGACAATCCCATAATTTGTTGAGGGGTTTGATGTTTGAGTATTTGAATATTTGAATATTCGAGTATTTGACTGGTAACTTTTGGTGTTGGGAGTGTATGGTGGTCGAATACCCACATCTTGATTATTCAATAAGAGACTTAAAGTTACCAGTCAAATACTCGAATACTCAAATACTCAAATACTCCAACCTCCAACCCTCCTCCATACGCTGAACGACATGCAAGAAGAAAAATCTCCCCAATGGCAGACAAGCCTGCCGCTTTTACTCGCCGCCACACTGGCTGTCGGGATGTTTATCGGTCAACAACTGCCCCGATATGACAGAGATGTGTATTTCCAGATGGGCAGTTCCAATAACCCTTCGGCGGGCACACTCGACGAAATCATGCGGTATGTTCAGTCCAAATACGTGGATTCCGTAGACATCACGGAAGTCAAAACCGGCGCCATCGAGCACCTGCTCGAACAATTGGACCCGCACTCGGTATATATTTCACCGGAAGAATTACAATCTGTGGAAGATGATATGAGCGGAGAATTTGAAGGCGTTGGCATCGAATATATTGTCGTGGACGACACCATGCAGGTCGTCTCCGTGTTTCCCGGCGGTCCTTCCGAAATAGCCGGTATGTTGTCCGGCGATAAAATTATCAGCATCGGAGACACTGTAGTGGCCGGTGTAAAGATTGAAAACAAGAAGATATTCAAATACTTGCGCGGAAAAAAAGGTACTTTAGTGAAGCTGGGTGTGTTGCGCGGATGGGAACCCGCGCTGCGCCATTTCAACGTTACCCGCGATATTATTCCGGTGCACAGTGTGGACGTTTCCTATATGCTGGACGAGCGTACGGGTTATGTCAAAATCAACCGTTTCAGCGCGACAACGTACCAGGAATTTATGGAGGTTTTAGGTCCGATGGTGGAAGAAAAAGGCCTGCAAAACCTCGTGCTCGACTTGCGCGGGAATCCGGGCGGTTACCTCAATGAAGCCACCGATTTACTGAGCCAGTTTTTTTCGGAAGGAAAATTATTGGTGTACACCAAAGGCCGCACGGAAGCGCGCCGCGACTACAAAAGTAATGGCCGGTCGCGTTTCAATATCCAGAATATCGCCGTGCTGATCGATGAAGGTTCCGCTTCTGCGAGTGAAATTGTAGCCGGCGCGATACAGGACTGGGATCGCGGCTGGGTAGTGGGCCGCCGTTCGTTCGGCAAAGGATTGGTGCAGGAACAATACCCCCTCGGCGACGGCGGTGCATTGCGCCTCACCGTTTCGCGCTACTACACGCCCAGCGGACGCAGCATACAACGCGCATACAAACACAACCAGGAATACAGCAACGAAGCCGAACGCCGGCTCGAAAGTGGCGAACTCGCCGATGCTTCCAAGATAAAAATTGCAGACAGCACGCAATACTACACTGGAATGGGGCGAATTGTGTACAGCGGCGGCGGTATTTACCCTGATGTTTTTATTCCCATGGACACGTCTTTTTTCAATGATTATTACCTGGAAATACGTCAGATGGTGCCTCAGTTTGCCGCCCGCTGGCTGGAAAAACGCGACCGCAGTACGCTGCCCACAGCAATCGATGCCTTTGTGCGCGATTTTCCTGTAAACGATGTCATGCTGGAAGAATTGGTCGGTTATGCCGAAAAACAAGGTGTAAAACGAAATCCGGCTCAATTGGCACAATGCCGCGCCGAACTGAAACTACAACTGAAAGCCCGCATCGGTAAAGCGCTGTTCCGGGATGAAGGACTCTACCGCGTACTCAATGACGACGATCCGGCGGTGGAAAAAGCTGTTCAACTGCTGCGGAGCGGAGAAGCTATAGTTAAGAAGTGAGAGAAGTGAGAGGGTGAGAGGGTGAGAGGGTGAGAGGGTGAGAGGGTGAGAGAACATCCCGCTTGGCAGGGTTATGATCTTAACATAGGTTTTTCAGGCCTGTAATCGTGAGTCGTGAGTGGTGAGTAGTGAGTGGCATTCCGGTAGAAGAAAGAACTCAATATCTTTCAGCCGGAATGCCACTCACGACTCACGACTCACCATTCACGACTCACGATTACAGGCCTGAAAAACCTATGTTAAGACCATAACCCTGCCAAGCGGGATGTTCTCTCACCCTCTCACCCTCTCACTTCTCTCACCCTCTCACTTCTCTCACCCTCTCACTTCTCTCACTCTCTTATCTAAGAATCTGCAAGTACCCGCTCAGCACCTGTGATCCATCTTTCAGGTCGATCATATAAAAGTAAGTGCCGTCGGGGAGGTCTCGGCCATTCCAGCGACCATCCCATCCAAGCGCGTTGGTATATCCCTTACTTTCAAAAACAAGTTGTCCCCAGCGGTTGTACACCCGGACCTCATTGTTCGGATACTGATCGATACCCGGCATGCGCCATACATCGTTGAGGTTATCTCCATTGGGAGAAATACCATTGTAAATCAATATTTTATCACAAATAATGGTGATAGAAACCAGGGCTTCGGACTGGTTTCCGAGTATATCGGTAATCTGATACTTAAATGTGACCAGACCGCATTGTGAGTCATCCGGATGAAAAGTCAGCACACCGGTAACAGGGTTGTACGCGTATTGCCCTTCGATAGGGGCGCTCAAAAAATCGAGGGCGCTCACCGACCCTGCGTCGCCTGTGATGCCCAGGATAACGTCGTTGTCCAGCAGCGGTATTACCACAGTAATTCCTCTGTTGGTATAGGCTGCATCGGCCACTGCGAAAGTAGTATCCGTAGGAAAAAGAATGTCGTCGCAGGTAATATTTACCTTGACGTCATACGTGCAGGTCGTTTGGATATTGCGGATTTGAATCTGATGCAATCCCGTATCCAGGCTTAATCCAACATTATTGCCGCAGAAACTGATATTGTTAAACGGCAGCTGGTTATCCGTAATAACCCAGTCGCTCAAGCCGCTGCTCAGGATATTGCTGCAAAAAACCGTGTCGCCGTCACAATCGGCAATTTCCCATCTGATGGTACCTGTCACATCAGGGGTATAATCGTGTATCGGCAAACATTCGTAACAAACGACGCTGACCTGCACCGTATCGGCGCAACCCGTCAGTACATCCCGAAAAACCACCCGGTGTTCGCCGGTGCTGAAATACAGCTCCGAACCCCGGGCGATATATTGCGCTAAAGGCGCAAGAACAGTCGCTGCTCCCTGTGCGGGAAGCACCGTTAAAGGGCCGTAGGTATTATTGTGATGGCCGCCTGTGATAAAAAGGTTGTCCCGGATTACCCATTCCCCGAAAGGATCCAACTGGTTCATCAATACAAGCAAAGCATTGATATTCAAGAAGTTGCCTGTCAGGTTCTGACCGTTTATTTGCCACGCCGTCAATTGAAACGGGCCACCTGCGGGTATTTGCGACAAGGTATATGCAGTCACAGTATCCAGTTCGCATCCCAGCAGGTTATTGGTATACGGCAGGCCGTTATCGAGGATTTCAAAATTATTGATTTCACTATATGGGATCGGAAAGCAGGCGGCTGTCGGTATCTGGCAATCCGTGGTAGGTACTGACATGTTTTCGGGCAAATCAATGACTGCGCTGCAATTTCGCTCCACAATGCTTACGACCAGGCATATTGTGTCATTCAGTCCCGGTTGGTTGACACTTCGGGCGATACAGATCGTATCCACACCTACACCTTCCGTATCGCCTGCTGCATATATCAGACATCCGTCTGGTCTCAATACCCAGGAACCAAAAATCGAATTGCCGGAAATACTGCCGCCGTTTCCGGGAAGCGAAAAAGTGACGGCATTGGGCTGTATGCCTACCGGCAGTTCCATGCAGAAAGAATCCAACGAATTAACCGTGACGACCAGCGGAAAGGTGTCCGTTTGGATACAATTGGAAGAAACCAGAAGAGTAGATAAGGAGAAAGAACACAACAGGCTGTCGTACACAATACCGCTGTAGACGCCCGGCGCCAGGTTTTGCCGGTCTTTGGGATTGTCCAAACCGGGCAGGTCAAACCAATCCACTTGTTTTGGGCCGGTGCCGCCGGAAATAGTGAGCAGGATTTGTCCGCCCACTTCGCAATTGGCAGGCACGATCAGGGCCTGCGTGACAAACAAAGGCGGCGCTTCAATCTCAAAAGAATCGATGGGCAACTGACAGCCGTCGGCATCCGTAATTTGAACAAAATAGGTTCCGGAAGAGAGGTTTTGAGGTAACACCAGCGCACCGTTTCCATCCCGGATAACGGCAGTAAAAGGCATTAAAAAATTATCGCCCGGTGTAACCATCAGACTGACAGAGCCGTTGTTTCCTCCGGGGCATTGCACATCGACCGGCTGTATGACCACGCCAGCATTGACCGGAATATCGTCTACGGTGAAAGATACCTCATCTGTACAACCCGTGACGGCATCTGTAATGCCGACGACAAAGAAACCGGCAGCCAGTCCGGTAAAGGGCGGGGCGGGGCCGAGCGTATAGGAATAATTGCCCGAACCACCTTCCACCAGCACATTGGCAGCGCCCGTGGGAAGTCCACATTTGGCGTTCTGCAACACGATGACTTCAGATTCCAGCGGATTGGTATTGGGCACACATATTTTATGCACCGTATAGCAGCCCGTGGCATTGGTAGCCGTCACATAATAACAACCGCCGGTAAGCCCATCGTTGATGGCGCCGGATTCGCCGTTGCTCCAGGTATAGGTCAAGGTAGCGGGCGACATCACGACGCGCCCGTTGGCAGCCAGGCAGTTTGCAGGACTAATCGTGCTCGCCTGCACCACCGGGCCATTGGAATTATTGACAATAATGGTGGTATCGAGCCTGCAAATTGGATTATCGGCCCGTATAATTTCTACCCGGTAAGTACCCGCCTGAAGATTGGAAGCCACATTGGAAACGGAAACGGAGGGCGTCCAGTTGAATTGATAGGCGCCGCTGCCGAGGTTCAGGATAATCGTTCCGGTCGAATTGCTGCAGGTGGCGTTGGATATGAGAATAGATGAAAGTACGACCGGGTTGTCGCAGCCGGCCTGCCCTTTGACATCATATCCAGGCATTAACCCCGCCAACAGCAACATCAGGGTATAAATAAATGGCGTCTTATGGCGAATATTCATGGTAAATCGAATCTGGGAACAATCAATGGGAGTAAAAGGCAGTGCAGGTTTGGTTTGATGGTTTGAAAGGTTGGATGGTTTGGACTGATAACTGAGGCTTAGGTTACCACTTCCAACCATCAAACTTCTCCAACCATCAAACTTTTTTGCACATCGTTTGACAAAAGTAAGGTTTCTGCAAAGGCTTTAGCACAATGTTGTTGACTTAGCAAAGAGGTGTCATTTACGACGCAGGAGCAAGTGACATCTCGTAGCGGAAAATTTATTGAGAAACGGCCGTGAAGAGATGTCACTTGCTCCTGCGTCGCAAATGACACCTCTTCACTACCCTTAAGTCAACGACATTGGGCTTAAGCCCCCGGAGGCAGGTCGCTTTTAATAAAAAACGGTACTTCCGTATAACTTAATTTCAGTTAAAATGTTTTATTAAAAACCTGTAAA
>JALHMA010000133.1 GCA_022844265.1 Saprospiraceae bacterium
AGCAGCGACCGGGTACAGTTGCGCGAGTACGGACGCTCGCACGAAAAACGCCCTATGCTCTGTCTGACCATTACATCGCCGGCCAACCATGCCCGCCTGGATGACATACGCACGGAACGTGGGAAACTGGCCGATCCGGCTCAAAGTGGCAAAGCAGACATTAAATCAATGCCTGCCGTCAACTACATGGGTTATTCCATCCACGGCAATGAAGCCAGCGGGAGCAATGCATCCTTGCTGGTTGCCTATTACCTCGCTGCCGGCCAATCGGCTGACATAGAACAGCTCCTGCAAAATACGGTCGTGCTGCTCGACCCCTGTTTTAACCCCGATGGCATGCAGCGTTTCTCCGCCTGGGTCAACAGCCGGAAAAGCACCCGTCTTGTTCCCGACCCGGCGGGCGACGAATTCAACGAACCCTGGCCGAGGGGGCGTTACAACCACTATTGGTTTGACCTGAACCGGGATTGGCTGGTGACCCGGCAACCGGAGAGTATCGGACGGGTGGCTATTTTTCAGGAATGGCGCCCCAACGTGCTGACCGACCACCATGAAATGGGCAGCAATTCGACTTTTTTCTTTCAGCCGGGTGTTCCTTCGCGGGTAAATCCCATCACACCTGCCAAAAACCAGGCATTAACCGCCAAAATTGCCACTTATCACGCCGACTTACTTTCCGGGAAAAATATCCTGTTTTACACGCAGGAAAACTTTGACGACTTCTATTACGGCAAAGGCTCTACTTACCCCGACGCCAACGGCAGCATCGGTATCCTGTTTGAACAGGCCAGCAGCCGCGGCAGCGCACAGGAAACCCAGAACGGACTGCTCACTTTTCCCTATTCCATTCGCAACCAGGTGCTGGCCTCCCTGTCTACCTTGAAAGCGGTGTCTGAAATGCGGGTAGAACTCAACGAATACCAGCGCGAATTTTTCCAAACAGCCGTCGAAGAAGCCCGGAAAGACGACATCAAAGGGTTTGTATTCAGCGATGCAAGCCGCGACCTGCCTGCGCGGGAATTCCTCAGTTTGTTGATGAGCCATCAGATTGATGTGCGCAATATCAATCAGGATATCAAAGTCAACGGGCAATTGTATCCGGCCGGAACCGCCTTTTGGGTGCCTGCCGAACAGCCCAATTACCGCCTGATTAAAGGCATCTTCAACAGACAGACCGTTTTTCAGGACAGCATTTTCTACGATATTTCAGCCTGGACTTTGCCCGACGCTTTCGGGTTGCAATGGTCCCCCGTCAAAGCGAGTGAATTGCCATCGGGCTGGAAACCGCAGCCGGGCGTTGCGCTCACTTCGAGGTACGGCGTCTCTACCATTGCCACCCCGGCGTACGCGTACGCCATGGATGCCATTGGCTACGAACTGCCGCAGGTGCTCGGCGAATTGCTGGAAGAAGGCATCCGGGTAAAAGTAGCAGCCAAACCATTCGAGGCAGACGGCCATTCGTATTCCGCCGGCAGCCTCGTTATCCCGACGGATCGCCAGAACCTGTCTCCGACCGAGTTACTGAACAGGATCAATCGAATCCAATCCGAATTGCCTGTTTACATCATTAACAATGGTCTTACCAGCGCCGGACCTGATCTGGGTAGTGGAAATTTCCCGGTCATTCGTCCGCCGAAAATACTGCTGCTCACCGGGCGCGGCGTGACGCCAGAGTCAGCCGGGGAAATCTGGCACTTGCTCGACACGCGCTACCACATGCCCGTAACAATGGTGGAAATCAACCGGCTGGACGATGTAAAAATATTGGATTACAATGTCATCATACTGGCAGAAGGCAATTACAGCAGTTTGTCGGCAGATAAAATGCGTCAGTTTGTGCAAAACGGCGGCACGGTCATTGGTATCGGCAATGCGCTCAAATGGCTCGACAAATCGGGCCTGCTGCCCATTGAATTTAAAACAACTGCCCCGGACAACATAACACGGCGGCCTTATGACGGGGCAGATGAAGATTTATCAGCAAGGCGGCTGCCCGGCTCTATTTTTGAAGCCGGGTTGGACCTCACACACCCAATCTGTTTTGGGTACGAACGCAACCGCTTACCCATATTTCTCGGAGATTCCGTCTTGCTGGAACTACCCAAAAATCCCTATGCCGCACCGCTCGCATTTACCGAAAAACCATTGTTAGCAGGTTATTTGCACCCAAAATTTCAGCCGCTGGTAAAAAATGCGGCAGCGGTTGTCGTCGGCGGGGTTGGCAGCGGGCGCATCATCGGGTTTGCCGGCAACCCCAATTTCAGGGCTTTCTGGTACGGCACCAACCGCTTATTTGCCAATGCTATCTTTTTTGGCAACCTGATTAGCCGGGACGCTATTATCCGAAGTGAATAAGTAAAAGAGTAGTTGAGAGGTTGAGAGGTTGAGATGTTGGCCATGGGTTACCACCCTCAACATCTCAACATCTCAACATCTCAACTCTCAACATGCTCAACCTCTCCACTTTCAGTATCATTTGCTACTTATTTGAATTTTCAAATAGTTTTGAAAACAAAATACGTGTTTATGGTATTTAATGTGGAAACGGTCTCATCTGACATTATGGACATCAAAGAAGGCAAAGAAAAATTCATCGAATCCTGGGGAAAAATGGCGAGTGACTGGGGCATCAACCGAACAATGGCCCAGGTACATGCGCTCCTTCTTATAGCTCCCGAACCGATGACAGCAGATCAGGTCATGAGCGAACTAAATATTTCGCGTGGCAATTCCAACATGAACATCCGCGCCCTCATGGATTGGGGGCTGGTGCATAAACAACTCCGAAACGGGGAACGCAAAGAGTATTTTTACGCTGAAAAAGATATGTGGGTGGTGGTTCGCCAGATCATTGTGAACCGGAAAAAACGCGAACTGGAACCCATGCTCAAAGTGCTGGACGAAATAGCCGGTGTGGAAAACGACTGCCCCGAATCGGAAAGTTTCTGTGCTGTCGTACGCGACATTCGCAAGTTTTCCAACAAAGCCAACCAGACCCTGGACGCTTTGGTCAAAGCAGACGCTACCTGGTTTGGAAGCCCGCTTTTCAGTCTGCTCCGTTAATACTTTTTCTTTCCAGCAATAAAAAATAATGATCGGCTGCCGGCGCTAACCAAGCGGCAGCCGATTTTTTTTCCAGCCATTTTAAGGCCTGCAACCAATGCGGTCGATAGTGAAAAAACGGTTCCAGATAAGATGGGGGCAGCCAAAACCCTACCGGATGACATCTTTTTATCTGAAAACCGGGCAACAACCTTGATAACTCTTCTGGTGCGTAATACCAGGTCGGGATGCTTGTTTGCGCATCGAGCCGGGCTATTACCGGTCCTCGATTGCGGCGTCGAAAGGCCGTTCGGGGTTTTCCTTTCAGGAGAAAATAGAGTGTTTCCCACCACGAAAAACGACTCATCACGACCAGCGCCAGCACCGCACCAGGAGCCATCACAGTTTGCAAATTCATGTTAAGTTGCCAAATTTCATCAGGTGAAAGACAGTTCAGTCCCCCAAAATTGGAAAGCATCAAATCGAAAGGAGCCGAACGTGCAATAACCGGGTTCGTGCCGATGCCTTGCATGGAACATACTGTCGTTTCAATCCGGTCTTTTAGTACAGCCTGCTGCGTTTTTGCCTGTGTAACAGCCACCATTTGAGGGGCCACATCGGTAGCCAGCACATGGCACCCTTGCCGGGCCAGCCAAAGCGCATCGGCGCCCGTACCGCAATTGCATTCGAGTACTTTGATGCCAGGCCGACCTGCCAGGGCCTGCGTGAGGAAATGCCACACCCGGTCCCGCTGGGCGCGGCCTACTGCGGTATCCGTAAAACTGCTGTCATAATCGGCGGAGATGGCGTCAAATGCGGCGCCCTTTTGCTGTTCAGGCGGCATAAGTATTGTTTGGTTTTGATTCCAGTTTGCGCAGCCGCCAGCGGTCGAGTACCGCTGCCGGCGCATAATACAAGGTGCGGAAAGCCCGACGGAGGTTGGTTTTTTTTCCCTGCATCAGGCGGTGCAGTTCGGTTTTGCCTTGTTGCAGCCGGAACTGTTTGTGTACCAGGCGGTGCAAACGGCGGTAATAAGCCGGGGAATAAGTGGCCGGATACATCATGGCCAGGTCGTCCGACACTTCCCAGTTCTGTTTTTCGCCGAGCATTGATTTTACTTTTTCGTAAAATTTTGTGCCGGGCAACGGATAGGAAACGGAGATACCGATATCGTGCGGTTTCAGTTCTTCCAGCATGCGCAGGGTGGCGGCTATGTCTTCTTTCGTTTCGCCTAAGTAGCCGAATTGCAGGAAAAAACAGACCTCTATGCCTTTCTTTTTCAGCAAAGTAGTAGCCGCTGCTATCTCTTCCACCTTGGTTCCTTTATCCATGGCGTCCAGTATTTTCTGGCTACCGCTTTCCGCGCCTACCCACACCTGCCGTAGGCCCGAGGCAGCCAGGGCGTCGATGGTATCTTCTTTCAGCAACAGGTCTGCGCGACTCTGAATTTTATATTGAAAATCCAGTTTTTTGGCCTGTACAATATCCCTGAACCGCTGCGCCCAGCCCGGCTTCAGTCCAAAAATATCGTCGGCCATCCAGAAATGCCGGACGCCGTATCGAGCGATCAGATGTTCTATTTCCGCCGCGACACGCTCCGGGCTGCGCGAGTTGTACCGGTTGCCGTAAATGGGTTTGGCGCACCAGTTGCATTTGTAGGGGCAGCCGCGGGTGGTAGCCAGGTTGAGCGAAAAAAAGCCGTGCGCCTGCATCCACACCTGCCGGTAAGCCTCCATATCCACCAGGTCCCAGGCAGGGTCCGGCAGGCTGTCCAGGTCGTGCAGCACGGGGCGCGGTGCAGTTCGGATCATGTCGGCGGCGTCTTGCTGAAGGTAAGCCAGTCCGGCGATTGCTGAAAAATGTTGTGATCCTGCTTCCAGGGCTGTCACTAATTCACGAAGGGTTTGTTCACCTTCGCCGAGTATCACAAAATCCGCACCTTCCGCCAGGTATTGCGCGGCATGGTCGGTGCTGTCGCTGCTGTTGACAATCACTTTGCAGCCATATTTTTTACCCGTTTTAGCCATTTCAAAAGCCGCCTCGCGCATACGGGTGAGGCACATTTTGGTCAGGTAATTGAACCCGTCGTCGTAAATAACCAGGTAACGGGGTTGCTCGCGCTGCAAAATGGACTCCAGTTCCGCAGGCGAATCCCGCAGCGCCGTATCGAACAATTCTACCTCAAAACCGCAGGAACGCATCAGCGCGGCGGCATACAAAGTGCCATAAGGGGGGTAGGCCTGCTGCGTTTCCCACTGTTTGCGGTCAAATTTGTAAAAATAGGAATGGGTAAAAAGTATATCTGACATGGAAAGTCTTTGTGTTTGACCTGATAAAAATATGAACGATGTGCCTATGTTTGTCGAGTATTTGAGGATGCGAGTATTCGAGTATATGACTGATAACGAATCATTTATACTCAAATAATCGAAAAATTTAGATTACAATGTACTAATAACTGTGTTATCTAAATTTTTGAGTATTCGAGTTGTCGAGTATTTGAGTATAAATGATTCGTTATCAGTCATATACTCGAATCCTCAAATCTTCGGATACTCAAAAAAATTTGGCGACTATGTACTGATAACCAATAACGAATAACAGATAACTAACATGCCGAACCAACTCGACCGTCGTTCTTTCCTGCAAAAAACCGCCCTGGCAGGCGCCGCTTTGGCCGCACCTGGCATCCTGTCATCTGAAAATACCAGTCAACAAACCGTGGATATGCCCGGAATGTTGTCGGAAAAGCCCAAAACAAAACTCAATATCGGCTTCATCGGCACCGGTTTGCGCGGGCAAAACCATGTGGAACTGGCCCTGCTGCGCGACGACTGTGAAATCCTCGCCATCGCCGACCCCGATCCACGTATGGTCGCGGACACCCTGAAAATGATCGCCGAAAAAGGCCGCAAAAAGCCGGATGTGTACGGCAATGGCGACCGCGACTACCTCAAACTGCTGGAAGACAAAAACATAGATGCAGTGGTGATCGCTTCTCCCTGGGAATGGCATACCGAACAGTGTGTGGCCGCCATGCAGGCAGGTAAATACGTCGGCTCCGAAGTAGGCGGCGGTTTTTCCCTCGACGAATGCTGGCAATTGGTAAATACCCACGAAGCCACCGGCACGCAGCTGATGTTTATGGAAAATGTGTGTTACCGCCGCGACGTGATGGCTGTGCTGCAAATGGTGCGCGAAGGACTTTTCGGCGAACTCATGCACCTGGAAGGCGGCTACCAGCACGACCTGCGCGGCGTCAAGTTCAACGACGGTCAAACGCCTTACAATTCCGGGGTGGAATTCGGCCCGAAGGCTTTTTCCGAAGCCCGCTGGCGCACCAAACATTCCATCCACAGAAATGGCGACCTGTATCCGACGCACGGCATCGGGCCGGCAGCCATGATGGCCAATATTAACCGCGGCAACCGGTTTCTGTACCTGACTTCTACCGCTACAAAAGCCCGCGGGTTACACGACTATATCGTAAACCACCCAAAAGGCGGCCCCAATCACCCCAATGCCAAAGTGGGTTTTAACCTGGGAGACGTTGTCACAACCATCCTCAAAACCTCCAATGGCGAAACCATGCTGCTCTCGCACGACACCGGATTGCCGCGCCCTTATTCCCTCGGATTCCGCGTACAGGGCACCAAAGGTATCTGGATGGATGTCAACAAAAGCCTGATGCTCGATGGCAAAACACCCGCGCACAAATGGGAGGACGCACAAACCTGGCTCGACCGCTACGACCACCCGCTCTGGAAAAAATACGGCGCCGACGCCAAAACCGCCGGGCACGGTGGCATGGACTTTTTTGTGTTCCACCACTTTGTCGAATGCGCCAAACAGGGAATTGCACCACAAATGGATGTGTACGACGCGGCGACCTGGCTGGCCATCACGCCGCTTTCGGAAGCCAGTATCGCCACAGGCAGCAGTCCGCAGGCTTTCCCCGATTTTACGCGGGGGCGCTGGACGGAGCGGAAACCTGATTTTGCGATGGGGGATCTTTTTTGAGTTTATGGTGTATAAGTGTAGCGTGATGGAACACGGATTTAACGGATTGGACACGGATTTTTCTCTCGTAGAGTTAATGGCAACGCGGATTTGACGGATTAGGCGGATGAACGCGGATTTTTTCTGCTTCAGAGTTGACCTGCTTTTTCCCTAAAAGTGAACATGTTTAATCTTTGTCAACTCTAAAGTGGGAAAATCCGCGATAATCCGCGTAATCCGTCAAATCCGCGTTGCCATTAACTCTACGAGAGAAAAATCCGTGTCTCATCCGTCAAATCCATGTTCCATCAAGCCACAAGCACAAAATCACAAATCACAAATATGGAAAAACAATACACCAACGGCGAAATAACCATTGTCTGGAAACCCGACGCCTGCATCCATTCCACCCTGTGCTGGCGCGGCATGATCGACGTGTTCAACCCTAAAAAACGGCCCTGGATCAATATGGAAGGCGCTGACAGCGAGGCTGTTATCGCGCAGGTAGAAAAATGCCCATCAGGCGCGCTGAGTTTCTTCCGAAACAGCGAAGCGGAAAAACAACCCGAAACCATCGACGTGGAAACGATTGTGGAGGCCACACCCAACGGCCCCCTGATGGTCTACGGTAATATCAAAGTAAAAGACCCGGAAGGCAATGAAACGGTGAAACATAAAGTAACGGCTTTTTGCCGCTGCGGGGCTTCGGGGAACAAGCCTTACTGCGATGGGTCGCACCGGAAGGTTGGGTTTAAGGGGTGATGGGGAAGTAGGAGCGGGTGATTAGCGTGTTGAACACCCTGTGGCACTAAGATTAAATTTATTGCAAACACTTGATTATCAACACCAATAACCAATAACGGATAACTACTTTTTAATAAGTTGAATCGTATACGCCTTCACGGCATCCACCTTGTTTAAATAGTCATCAATACTTTGTGACACAGCATGATCGGGTAAAATTCCCACTTCATCCGGCAGCGCGGTGGCTGTAGATTCGTGCGTGTTGTTTGCCACGTAGTATTCCAGTTTGGTGTTTGAAAGTCTGCATATTTTTTGTCCTGCCGAACAAAATTGATTGGACCCAAGTTCTTCGCCGACAATGGTCCCCAGCTTGAATACTTTAACGAGAGACATAAAATGACCTGTGGTAGAATTTCCATTTCCATCGATCATAAAATAGCATTTTCCTTTGAAACGGTGCTCAAAAGGGGTTATAAGTTCTTCGCCATCTATTTTTGCTGTTTTCCCTTCAAACTGGGCATTGGAATAATAGATAAAAGGTTGGTCCACCAAATACTTCAGCAAATGAATACTGGCATGCTGAGAACCACCGCCGTTGAAACGGACGTCTATAATCAGGTTTTTGATACCTCTTTTATTGATTGCTGCAAAACTGCTATCGATGAAATGGATAAAAACGCCCAGATCATTCCACTGATAATAGTTGAACGTGGAGATGGTCAGAATAGCCGTTTGGTTATCGGCCAACACTTCAAAGCATAAATTGTCATCGCAAGCAGGTTTTATGGAAGTGTCTCTAAATGGCTCTCTGACCATTTCGGCCTTGTTTAATACAATAGGGGCTTCCACGCCTTTGACAACAATGGTGTAGGTCTCCGGGAAGCCGAGCGCAAAAGGGATCATGCAGGAAGACCACCTGTTGAAAACATGCTTTTTGGTCGTTTTTATATACCCTTGCGATGGAATATGCTTGTACGCATCATTGATAATTTGGGAAACGGCTACCCCATTAATACGCAGGATTTCGGCTTTTACCCCCACTTGAGCGGCATTGTTTAACGGATCAACCACAAACAACTGATCGTTTACCCAGCGGGTTTGCAGCGGGAATTTCAGTGCAGGCGGCAACATAGCATTTTCAGTATAAAAACTCCCCATATTGGTATGCGAACAGTGAACATTGGCAATGATTTCACTGCAATACCAGGCGAATTCGCCGTACGTTGTGTGGTCTGTAATCCGGGCTTTTTGCTCCGCTACGTTGTTCAGGAAAGCCTCCCTGGAAATAAATTTGAGTGCGTTGGGATGTACCTTGATTAAGGTGTTACCCAATTGATCCAAATCCGCTTTGTATGCCTGGGCGGTAAAAACCCGGGCAAATTTTTCAGCCGGTTTTTCAGGGACTTTTTCAGGGTGTTTGATGAGATCGATCTGGTCTTCCGCATTAAAATTATCAGGATTAAGCGCGAATGACTTTTCGTAGTTGGCCAGTGCGAGTTCCTTGTTTCCGTTTTTCAGATATGCTTCACCCAGGCTATCATAGGGGTTGGAAGAATCCGGGAATTCCGCTACGATCAGTTTGAATATGGCTATGGCCTCCACCACATTATCGCTCCACAGAAATGCGTAGCCATACATGGTCAGTTCATCTTCGTTCTTAAAATTATACGCCTCGGGACTTTCTTTTTTTAATTTGTAGTACAGGGCAATTCTTTCCTCAACGGGCAAATGGTCAAATTCTTTCAGTTTTTGTACAATCGACAACTGCCCGGTTTTAACAGCACCAACTGTTGAATCGTCTGCTGAAGGCTGAGCGGGTTTGTTGAGTCCGCATGCGGCAAGCCAACAGCAACTCAAAACGATCCAACCAATTACCTTTACATTCATCATAAACATGCCTTTGTTTTTGTTCAAAGGTATTGCGGGCCTGTTTCGACCAGGCCTCAATGCGTGTAAATTAATGTAAACCAGATGTAAAACTTCTTTTTAAAATAAAAAACCCCGAACTTTTCACAACTTGAAAAGCCCGGGGTTATCCCATTGAACATCAATTATTTATCCAAAAAAACTACCGAACAAAAAGCAATTCGTGGTATTTCACCAGCGGCCAGTACTGATCGTCAACGAGTGTTTCCAGGTCGTCAACGGCTTCGCGGATTTTATCCATTTGCGGCCGCGCTTTGTGGCACAGGATTTCCGCTTCTTCGCGGATACTGTCTGCCCCGTGCGTTTTTTCAAGTGCCTTGTGCAGTTTTTCCAGACCTTCTTTAATATCGCTGATATTACGTGTCACCCGTTTCAGCGCATCTTTCTGATAGCCGATCGAATCGTCCATATCGATGGCGCGCATAGCGGCGATATTGGTGGCCAATGCAGTCTGGTGCTTGATGGCGGCAGGCAGCACCATGGAATGTACAATTTCTTCCAGGGCTTTGGCTTCTATGCTCAGTTTGGTGCAATACGAGTGTAGTTGCACATTGTGGTAAGCATCCAGTTCCACTTTGCTCATGACGCCCGATTTGCCGTACAAATCCAGTCCTTGTTTGGTAGCCAGCACATCCAGCGCTTCCGGCGTGGTCGCGAAGTTGTTCAGGCCGCGTTTGGCCGCTTCCTCTTTCCACTCATCGGAGTAGTTGTTGCCTTCAAAACAAATGGCTTTGGATTTGCGGATCAGGCTTTTCAGCACGGTCAGGATAGCTTCATCCTGTTTGACACCTTTAGCAATCAGTTTATCCACTTCCGTTTTAAATTCTACCAACTGGAGACCCATCATGGCATTCATGGCGGCCATAGGGCCTGCGCAGTTCTGGCTGCTGCCTACGGCGCGGATTTCAAATTTATTACCGGTGAAGGCAAAAGGAGAGGTCCGGTTGCGGTCTGTATTGTCGAGTTCGAGGTTCGGCAATTTCGAGATCAGGTCGATGGCACGTTTAACTTCCTGTCCGTCCGAATTCCGGTCTTTCGCGATTTGATCGAGCAGTTTTGTCATGGCTTCCCCGATAAATACGGAGATAATCGCCGGCGGCGCTTCGTTGGCGCCCAGGCGGTGGTCATTGCCGGCATGCGCGATCGTGGAGCGCAGGATGTCGGCATATTTGTACACGGCAGCGATGGTATTGACAAAAAACGTCAGGAAGCGGAGGTTGGTGCTCGGGTTTTTGCCGGGAGAAAGCAGGTTTACGCCGGTATTGGTACCCATGCTCCAGTTGTTGTGTTTGCCGGAGCCATTGATGCCTGCAAATGGTTTTTCATGCAGCAGCACGCGCAGTTTGTGGCGGCGGGCTACACGATCCATCAGGTCCATCAGCAGCTGGTTGTGGTCGACTGCCACGTTGATTTCTTCAAAAACAGGCGCTACTTCGTATTGTGCGGGCGCTACCTCGTTGTGGCGGGTACGCACCGGAATACCGAGTTTGTGGCTTTCCGTTTCCAGGTCGCGCATAAAAGCGTACACGCGTTCGGGGATTGAACCGAAATAGTGGTCTTCCAGTTGCTGGTGTTTGGCAGCAGGGCGTCCGAGCAACGTCCGGCCGGTCATTACCAGGTCAGGGCGCGCGCTGAACAAGGCGTCGTCGACCACGAAATACTCCTGTTCCCAGCCCAGTGTGGCTGTGATTTTGTTGATGTTCGAGTCAAAAAACTGCGCCACTGGCACAGCGGACTTATCCAGAAACGCCTGCGAGCGCAACAACGGTAGTTTGTAATCCTGGGCTTCGCCGCCGTAGGTTACAAAGATCGTCGGGATACAGAGGGTTTTGCCGTCGCCTACCTCCATAATAAATGCGGGGCTGCTCGGATCCCAAACGGTGTAGCCGCGCGCTTCAAAAGTGCTGCGCATGCCGCCGGAAGGGAAAGACGAGCCGTCGGGTTCCTGTTGAACCAAAGCGGAACCTAAAAATTCTTCAATCACCTGGCCGTCGTGGGTCAGGTTGAAAAAAGAGTCGTGTTTTTCGGCAGTTTTGCCGGTGAGCGGCTGGAACCAGTGCGCAAAGTGGGTGCATCCTTTTTCTTCCGACCATTTTTTCATACCAATTGCCACATCATCCGCTACCTCGCGCGTCAGTTTCTGACCGCTTTGAATAGCGGCTTTGACACTCAGATAGGCATTCTCTGGCAAGTATTTTTTCATGGCCTCGTCAGTGAAGACGTTTTCTCCAAAATAGGAAGCAATTTTTTCAGCGGGGCCTTCGCCAAGCTCCATCGGGAATGGCTCTAAACGGGTCTCCATGGTCTGGAGTGCGTTAAAACGAGTGAGGGACATCTTAAATCTTGTATATTGAATGATGAATGAAAGTGAATGCCAGGTGTCGTCACGAATGCAGAAACATTCGGGCCGACGGGAAAAGATGACCAGCAAAAAAATCAGGTTCGATCGCGGTTAGGGCCGCTGTTTCGGTTTGTACGACAAACAAAATATTATTGGGGTCGCACATTAAAATGAGGGCGACTTCTCCATTTGCCAAACGGGGTCGGCATTCCAGAAAAACAGGGTTGAAGAAGTGCTTGAGCAGCATTTATGGTTAGCAAACGCGCTTATTGTGTTGCAAATGTAGCATTTTTTTACAAAAAATCACAATCAGGGCCGTATTTTGCTTCAATTAACATAATTGGGAATCAAAAGATTCGAGAAGGCAAATAGGTGTTTTCACAAATTATTATTTTGATAATGGACGAGGCGCTATATAATTATGTTTTTCACCCAGAAAACGATTGTAATCATTTTTTTGCCCGTATATCCTTTACCTGCAGAGAAAGGCCCCTTTCACCCCGCCAGTATTCCTCCCGGAGATTGAAAGCAATATCGAAGGGCCGGTCTTTCAGGGACTGAAATAATTCGCCTAATCCGAAGGCAATACCGCCGAAAACAGTCTTGCCGCCCACACTCCGCAGCGACAGGCGAACATGGTTGTTATCCAGCAGACGGCTGCTGCCTGTATCCTCTACGTCCTCGGCATAAAACACCGGATTCCGGTTGTGCGGGCCAAACGGCTCGAAGCGTTTGAGCATCCGCCAGAAGGCAGGCGTGATGTCTTCCAGTTGTAAAATGCTGCATATTTCCAGGACAGGATTTTCCGCAACATCGCTGATCTGCTGCCGGACGATCTGTTCAAATCTTGCTACAAAAGCGTCGATGTTTTCTATAGGCATCTGCATACCCGCAGCATGGGCATGGCCGCCATAGGAATAAAACAGGTCTTCACAATCCTGCAACGCGGCATACAGATCGAAACCCGGCACGGAGCGCGCCGAACCGACCGCGCGTCCATTGCTTTGTGTCAGGATGACCGCAGGCCGGTGAAAACGCTCCGCCATCCTGCTGGCTGCGATGCCGATAATGCCCTTGTGCCAGTCGGGGCTGAACAACACGATACTTTTGTTCTCTTCCATGTCGGGTTGCGACAAAACGCGCTGGCTGGCATCGTCGGCCATTGCAAAATCGACTTCCCGGCGCTCGCGGTTTCGGTGTACCAGTTTACCCGCAGCATCCAGCGCACTGTGTCGGTCGGTGGACAGCATCATCCGGACCGCCTCGCGGGCGTCGCCCAAACGGCCTGCCGCATTGATGAGCGGCCCGACAGCAAAAACCAGGTCGTTGATATTCAGCGGGGTAGGACGGTTGGTGCGCTGCATCAGCGCCCATAATCCTATGCTGGGCGTCGTATTGAGGCGATGTAAACCGAGATGCGCGAGGATGCGGTTTTCGCCGGTTATCGGGACAATGTCGCAGGCGATACTGACGGCGACCAGATCGAGCAGCCCCATCAGTTCCTCTGCCGGCGTATTGTTGTACAAAGCCAGCGCCTGGGCGAATTTGAAGGAAATGCCGCAGCCGCTCAGGTCTTTATAGGGATACGGACAATCGGGGCGTTTCGGGTCGAGGTTGGCAACCGCTTCCGGCAGGCCGCCTTCCGGCAGGTGGTGGTCGCAAATGATAAAATCGATCCCGTACGATTTTGCCAATGTAACAGCGTCGTGGGCTTTGATCCCGCAATCCATGGCAATAACGAGCGCACAGCCCTGCTCCCGGGCGTATTCCACACCTGCCAGACTGACGCCATACCCTTCTTTGTCGCGGTCGGGCAGGTAATAATCCAGATTTTGATAGAATCGGGAAAGAAAACTGTACATCAAGGCGACGCTGGTGGTGCCGTCTACATCGTAATCGCCGTACAACAGAATACGTTCGCTGCTTTTCAGGGCCTGATCGAGCCGGGCGACAGCGCGATCCATGTCCTGCATCAGGAAAGGATCGTGCAGGTCTTCCCATTTGGGCCGGAAAAAATGCTGCGCGGCTTCGAGGGTGGTAATGCCGCGTTGCACCAGCAGGTTACAGAAAACCGGGTCGATCTGCAAAGCGTCCTGCAATTGCCGGACGAGCGGTTCATCTATGGGAGATATTTGCCAGATGGGGGATTTCATGCGCGTTTTGAAGTGTTTGAGAAGCGAAGATAATTCAAAGAAAGAGAAAGAGGAGATATTAGTGGTGGCATGGGTTTTCAAATACCACACAGGCCGTTTTTCTTGCGAAAAACGGCCTGTGTGGTATTTGAAAACCCCAGCCACCACTTGCGTTGTTTTCAAAAT
>JALHMA010000134.1 GCA_022844265.1 Saprospiraceae bacterium
CGAACCCAGCAGGCGGGAAGACCTGGCCAAACTCGGTTTCCGCGCACTTATTGCCGGCACGCTGGCGAGCTACCTGTCGGCTACGCTGGCGGGAATACTCTTTTAGAAATGAGAAGGTGAGAGGAGTGAGAGGGTGAGAGACGATCCCTTTTGGCGGCTCGCGGTTTTGGACATCGTTTTTCAGGCCTGTAATTGAGCAGATAATATTTACCTAACAAATTGAATATCAAAATTTTAAGCCAATCTACTTTTCTATCAATTACAGGCCTGAAAAACGATGCCCAAAACCGCGAGCCGCCAAAAGGGATCGTCTCTCACCCTCTCACCCTCTCACCCTCTCACCCTCTCACTTCTCTTATGCGTTTATCCAGTCTCTTGATTTGCTGTTTTCTCGGAGGAGTGTTTCGTATGCCCCCTCCGGGGTTTGCTGTGCTTTTCAATGAGACCCCCGTAATAAAACCCGATCCTGACTCGGTTTTATTTGTAGAAAAACAAAAAATAAGCCCTGCGGAAACCTCCATTCCACTCAGAACACTGGCTATTGCCCGCTCTTTTTTGGGAACGCCTTATGTCCATGGTACCCTGGATCGCTCCGGGGAAGAACACCTCACCCTGAACCTGCGCCAGCTCGATTGCTGGACCTTTGTCGAAAACAGCTTAGCCATCGCGCAGACCGGGCAAGGTGATTTTACTGCTTATCAATCTCATTTACAGCAACTTAGGTATTGGGGCGGCGATGTAGACGGATATGGGTCGCGAATTCATTATTTTACAGGATGGCTGTTGCAGGCTGAAAAAACGGGGGTGCTGGATGATCTTACCAAAGAGATGGGCGGTATTGTTTACCGAAAAAAAATCGGCTACATCAGCGCCCGGCCCGGCAAGTTCCCCAAAGTGCAACAGCCGGGAACCTTGCGCGACGTACAAGCTGCGGAAAAACGCATCAATGCGCACGCCTGGTTTTATATTCCTAAAAATCGCATTGCCAAAATGGAACACCTGATCCGGGAAGGGGATATCGTGTCGCTGACCTCTGCCAAGGCTGATTTGGATATTGCGCACCAGGGTTTTGCGGTGAAAATAAATGGCCGTATTCACCTGATGCACGCTTCTTCTCTTTCTGGCAGGGTCATTATCTCCAAACAGCCGCTGCCGGCCTATGTCATCAGCCAGCGCGGTCAAACGGGCATTATGGTGGCACGGCTGCGCTGAAAAAATGACACACGTGAATTTTACCGGAAGAATGCTGGAATATCAAGATATTTGTGAGTTGTGAATAGTGAGTTGTGAATTGTGAGTTGTGAGTAGTGAATTGTGAGTGGGTAAAGGTCAATGTGAGTGGTTGTATACTCACCACTCACTACTCACTACTCACTATTCACTATTCACGACACTGATAACCAATAACTAATAACGGATAACTAATATGGAAAAGCCCTGGCTAAAAATTTACCCTGCCGGTGTACCGGTCAATATCGAACCCAATCAATATCCGCGCCTCCTGGATATGCTGGAGGAATGTTTTACCAAGTATCGGGATCTGCCTGCATTCGTTTTTATGGGTAAAACCCTCACGTTTGGTCAGGTGGACGAACTCAGCAAAGCCTTTGGCGCGTACCTGCATTCGCGCGGACTCGAACCCGGCGACCGTATCGCTCTGATGATGCCGAATATGTTGCAGTATCCGATTGCGCTGTTCGGCGCATTGCGGGCGGGATTGATATTGGTCAATACCAACCCACTGTACACGCCGCGGGAAATGAAGCACCAGTTCACCGACTCCGGCGCAAAAGCGATTGTAATTGCCGAAAACTTTGCCGCCAACCTGCAACAGGTAATCGGAGAGACACAAATTAAAACCGTCATCCTCACCAGTATCGGTGAAATGCTCGGGCTGAAAGGTGCTGTGGTCAATTTCGTAGTGCGGCGCATCAAAAAAATGGTGCCGAAATTCAGCCTGTCCAATACCGTTTGTTTTACCGATGCATTGAAACAAGGGCGCAAATTCACCCTGAAACCCTTCCAGACCGGCCCGGATGACACCATCGCGCTGCAATACACCGGCGGAACCACGGGTGTTTCAAAAGGCGCCATGCTGACCAACCGGAATATTGTAGCCAATATGCTGCAAATCAAGGCCTGGCTGTCGCCGGTACTTCAGGAGCGGGAAGTCATAGCCCTGTGCCCTCTGCCGCTTTACCATATTTTTGCTTTTACCGTCAATTGCCTGGCTTTTATGAGCTGCGGCGGATGCAATATCCTGATTGTCAATGCCCGCGACCTGCCGGCACTCATCAAGGAATGGCGAACGCACAAGCCGAATATCGTGACCGGCGTCAACACGTTGTTCAACGGATTGCTCAATCACCCCGACTTTAGTTCTTTGGATTTCAGCAGCCTCAAAGCCAGTGTCGGCGGTGGCATGGCCGTTCAACGCGCCGTTGCTGAGCGCTGGCAGCAGGTCACCGGCTGTATGCTGACCGAAGGTTACGGCATGACGGAAAGCAGTCCGGTGCTGACGGTCAATCCGGTAAACGAAACCATGCGCCTCGGCACCATCGGTATGCCGGTGCCTTCTACCGACCTCCGCATCGTAGATGAACAAGGCAATCCGCTCCCGCCCGGCGCCGATCATGTGGGTGAGATACAGGCCAAAGGCCCGCAGATTATGAAAGGATACTGGCAACGCCCTGAATCTACTGCCGAAACCGTTAAAGACGGATGGCTTTGCACCGGCGACATGGGTTTTATGCACCCCGACGGTTTTTTTCAGATTGTCGACCGCAAAAAAGATATGATCCTGGTTTCCGGCTTCAATGTTTATCCGAATGAAATTGAAGACGTGCTGGCCATGCACCCGAAAGTACTGGAATCTGCAGCGCTGGGCCTGCCCGACGAAAAATCAGGTGAAGTAGTACAGGTTTTTATTGTCAAAAAAGACCCTTCGCTGACGGAAGCGGAAGTGATCGAACATTGCCGCGCCAACCTGACGGCTTATAAAGTGCCTAAAAAGATACAGTTCCGCACGGATTTGCCAAAAACCAATGTGGGTAAAATACTGCGGCGGGAATTGCGGGACGTGTAGAGGTACGAGGTTGTGTCAAAAGTCTGGCGTTTGAAATCTTAGCCAAAAAGTGCCAAATAATGTTTAGGGCAGGTGCCAAATTTGACAACTTTTTAAAAGTTGTCAAATTTTCACATTGCGTTTGGCGACAATAATTTGGTGCGAAATAACGAATTCCTTCGCCAGAGACTTTTGACACAATCCCTAGGTAATAGTAGTAGAATAATCAAAAACACACCATGTCCTCCCTGACCACCTTCCAACACCACATCACCACGGGCATTCCTGCCACCTTGCCTGCGCCCAGACCCCTCGACCCCGGCGTGAGCCATGCGCCACGCCGTGTGATAGAGGGCGTTTTGACGGATAAAGAAAAAGTGCTGGCCGTGCAGAACGCCCTGCGCTATTTCCCGACCGACTGGCACCGCGAACTGGCGGCAGAGTTTGCCGACGAACTGGAGCGTTACGGGCGTATTTATATGCACCGTTTCCGGCCTGAATACGATATGTATGCGCGGCCGATTGAAGCATACCCGCATCGTTCGCAGCAGGCCGCAGCGATCATGCTGATGATCCAGAACAACCTCGATCCCAAGGTGGCCAAACACCCGCACGAACTCATCACCTACGGCGGCAACGGGGCCGTATTTCAGAACTGGGCGCAATACCTGCTTACCATGCAGTACCTGTCGGAAATGACGGAAAACCAGACGCTTGTGATGTATTCCGGCCATCCGATGGGCCTTTTCCCCAGTCACCCGGAAGCGCCCCGCGTGGTGGTGACCAACGGTATGATGATCCCCAATTATTCCAAAAAAGAAGACTGGAACAAATACAATGCCCTCGGTGTGACCCAATATGGGCAGATGACTGCCGGTTCCTACATGTACATCGGGCCGCAGGGCATCGTACACGGCACCACAATTACGCTGCTGAATGCCGGGCGTAAAATGGGCATCGGTACCGACGACCTGCGCGGCGTGGTATTCGTGACCAGCGGACTCGGCGGCATGTCGGGTGCACAGGCGGGCGCAGCGGTCATCACCGGCGCCGTGGGCGTGATCGCCGAAATAGACGGCGACGCCGTGGACCAACGTGTGGCCGACGGCTATGTGCTTCGGGAAAATGTGTACACTGATCTGGATGACCTGATTATCCGTATGGAGGAATGCCGCCGCAACAGAATCGCCGTTGCGCTGGTTTACCACGGCAATATCGTAGACCTCTGGGAGCGTTTCGTGCGCGACAACATCAAAATAGAACTGGGTAGCGACCAGACGAGTTGCCACAACATCAACGACCTGGGGTATTGCCCGGCTGGTTATACGTTTGAAGAGGCAAAAGCCTTGCTGAACAAAGACAAGGCAAAATTTCTCGATGAGGTGCAGGCCACGCTGCGCCGCCATGTAGCGGCTGTCAATACCCTGCACGAACGCGGCGGATTTTATTTCTGGGATTACGGCAATGCTTTTTTGAAAGAAGCGGGCGATGCGGGCGCCGATGTGTTCCAGGCCACCGGCTCGGAGTCGGGATTCCGGTATCCATCTTATGTCGAAGACATCATGGGACCGCTTTGTTTCGACTATGGTTTCGGGCCTTTCCGCTGGGTTTGCTGTTCGGGTTTGCAGGAAGACCTGGATAAAACGGACCGTATTGCGGGTGAAATTCTCGAAAAAATGCTGTTGGAAGCACCGGAAGAAGTGCGCGGCCAGTTGAACGACAACCTGATCTGGATTCAAAAAGCCAAACAGCAAATACCTGTTGTCGGCTCCAAATCGAGGATTTTGTATGCCGATTCGGAGGGGCGTATGCGCATTGCACAAGCCATAAACGATGCCATCGCGAGCGGCGAACTAGCCGGGCCGGTGGTGCTGGGGCGCGACCACCACGATGTCAGCGGCACCGACTCACCATACCGGGAAACAGCCAATATTTACGACGGCTCCCGTTTCACGGCGGATATGGCGGTGCAGAATGTTATCGGAGATGCCTTCCGCGGCGCCACCTGGGTAAGCCTGCACAATGGCGGCGGCGTGGGTTGGGGTGAGGTTATCAACGGCGGTTTCGGCATGGTGCTCGACGGTACGGAAGCCGCAACACGGCGCCTGCATTCCATGCTATTCTGGGATGTCAACAACGGTATCAGCCGCCGAGCCTGGGCGCGCAATCCGCACGCCCTGAGCACCTTACAACGCACGATGGAGCAATATCCGGACCTGAAAGTGACGGTTCCGTACCTGGCAGATGAGGCATTGGTGCGGGAGGCGATGCAGCGCGTAGGGAAGTGAGAGAGTGAGAGATGTGAGAGGGTGAGAGCATCCCGCTTAGCGGCTCGGCGGTTTTGGTATGGGTTTTTCAGGCCTGTAATTGATAGATTATAATCAAGCTTAAAAATGCCAAACGCGAAGCCCCCGAAACACTAAACACCGCCCCCGAAACACAATTACAGGCCTGAAAAATACAAGCCAAACCATCTGAGCGGCCAAGCGGGATGTCTCTCACCCTCTCACCCTCTCACTTCTCTCACGCCTCTTCCCCTTCCTCCTCTATCAGCCTTACCTTCAACTGCGTCAGGATATTCTGTTTCCTGGCCACAACCGTCACCTCGTATTTTTCAAAAATAAAGGTTTCATTGCCGGGCGGAATGCGGCCCAAACGGTTGAGTACCAGTCCATTGAAGGTGTTGTACTGCCTGTTTTCCGGGAAAGGCACCGGCAGGAAATTATTGACGTCGTGCAGCGGCGCGATACCTGAAATATTGAATGAGCCGTCCTCGTTTTTGGTCACCGGCGCCGTTTCGTCATCGTGTTCGTCCTGGATTTCGCCGACTAATTCTTCCAGGATGTCTTCCATGGAAATCATACCTTCGGTGCCGCCGTACTCGTCAATAACCAGGCCGAGGTGGATGTGTTTGGTCTGGAAGTCTTTCAGGACGCGGTTCAGTTTAGCCGAGTTGTACACGTACTGCACCGGACGCAGAAGGTCCCTCAGTTGCCAGTCGGGGTTCTGAATATTTGCCTGTAAAATATCTTTGGCAAAAACGATCCCCAGTACATTGTCAATGTCATCTTCGTATACCGGAATACGGGAATAGCTGTTTTCAATCACTTCCCGAAGGATTTCATCTTTCGGCGTCTCGATGGAGAGTGCAAAAATATTTTTGCGCGGCACCATCACCTGCTGGGCGGTGAGTTCCGAAAAATCGAAGGCATTCTGGATGATCTGGTAGTTGTCATCCTTGATAGCGCCACTTTTCTGGCTTTGTTTCACGAGCAGCCGCAATTCGTCGGCGCTGTGCGCTTCGTGTTCGTCTACGGGTACAATACCGATCAGTCGTAAAATGAAATTGGAAAACCCGTTGAGCACCCAGATAAAGGGACGAAACAGCAGGAAAAATACCCGCATGGGTATCGACACGGCCAGCGTGGTTTCCTCCGGTTTACGAATAGCGATGGATTTGGGCGCCAGTTCACCAAAAACGATGTGTAAAACGGTGATAATGGCAAATGCAACGGGCAAGGCAATCTGATGCGACATTTCATCCGATACTTCCAGCCCGAGGCCGTGAAACGAAGCAATCAGTATTTTAGACACCACCGGCTCGCCGATCCAGCCCAATCCGAGACTCGCCAGGGTAATACCCAACTGGGTGGCAGACAGGTAGGCGTCCATGTGCGTCAGGATGCCTTTAGCGATGCCGGCCAGCTTGTTGCCTTTCTGCGCGCGCAGTTCTATTTGGGAATACCGCACTTTTACAATGGCGAATTCAGCCGCTACAAAAAAACCATTTAATGCAACCAGAAAAAATGTAAGCAGTATTTCAGAAATCATAAGACAGATTCAAACACGAAATTTTCTGCAAAAAACGGAAAAAAATCGGTGGGAAAGCAGTTTTCGCGGACTTTTCCCAAGTAGTCGTTTGGCAGCGTAGCAGCAATTACCTTGCAGAACAAACTTTTTAGCAAATTTTTGTCAACTTTGCCTTCCCATTGTTGGTTTTTACAAGCCCTGTTTTGCATAAATTCTGAAATTCAATTTCTCAACACTTTACGACGCTCTCACATGAATCGCAGCAAAATTGCCGGCATCGGCTACTACGTCCCGGAACGCATTGTCACCAACGATGACCTGATCAAGGTCATGGATACCACCGACGAGTGGATACAGGAGCGCACAGGTATCCGGGAGCGCCGGTATGGCAAAAAGCATGAAGAAACCACTACCACCATGGCAGCGGCGGCCACGCGTATTGCCTGCGAACGCGCCGGCATTCAACCCGAAGAGATCGACTTCATCGTTTTTGCCACCTTGAGTCCCGACTATTACTTCCCGGGATGCGGCGTGCTGCTGCAACGTGAACTGGGCATTACCAAACAGGAAGTCGGCGCCGTCGATATTCGCAACCAATGCAGCGGATTTGTATATGCCCTCAGCATTGCCGACCAGTTTGTAAAAACCGGCATGTACAAAAATGTGCTGGTCGTCGGCTCTGAAATGCACTCGATGGGACTGGATTTCAGCACCCGCGGCCGCAACGTGACGGTTATCTTCGGTGATGGCGCCGGCGCAGTTATCCTGCAGCCTAGCGAAGACCCGAATCGCGGTATTCTGACCACCAAATTGCACTCCAACGGTACCTACGCTGAAAAACTGTCTTTTATCAACCCGGGCGCACACGGCGGTTACCACAAAAAACACATGGAAGAAGAGGTCGATTTCGGTTATCCGCCACCGGATACCTACGGCGAAATTTTTATCACACCCAAAATGATCGCCGACGGCAATTACTACCCCATCATGGAAGGCCAGTTTGTGTTTAAAATGGCCGTACATAAATTCCCGGAAGTCATCCACGAAGCCTTGCAGGATCAAGGCCTGCAAGCCTCCGATATCGATATGCTGATTCCGCACCAGGCCAATCTGCGTATCAGCCAGTTTGTTCAAAAAACGCTCCGGCTGCGCGACGACCAGGTGTGGAACAATATCCAGAAATACGGCAATACCACCGCTGCTTCCGTGCCGATTGCACTGTGCGAAGCCTGGGAAGCGGGAAAAGTCAAGGAAGGCGACCTCGTTTGCCTGGCTGCGTTCGGTAGCGGATTTACGTGGGCGAGCGCCCTTATTAGATGGTGAGAGAGTGAGAGATGTGAGAGGGTGAGAGTTCGTAGATTACACCGCTTCGCCTCAAAATTAACCATTCGGAGGGAAGTGGTGTAATCTCCATCTCTCACATCTCTCACCCTCTCACATCTCTCACCCTCTCGCTCCTTTAATCCAGTTAATTATGCTCGTATAACGCATACTCGCCGTTTTGGCGAAAAAATGAACAACGGCGCTTTTTACCTTTGGCGTTATAATATATTTTCGCTTGATCAACTTGTATGCTTCAGGCGAAGCATCCTCTCACTTCTCTCACCCTCTCACTTTCTCACCTCTCTAATAATGAAGATAACTCAATTTGTCTGGCGGCTGCCACTTTTGCTGGCCGCATTTTTTGTCAGCAATTACGCACAGGCACAAAACAAACTGAAATTGCCGGAAGGCGTACAATACGTTACAACAGTAGAAGGCATCACGGAATACCGGCTCGCTAACGGCTTGCAGGTCTTGTTATTTCCAGATATGTCGAAACCCATTGTTACGGTAAATATCACGTATAAAGTAGGTTCCCGGCACGAAGATTACGGTGAAACGGGAATGGCGCACCTGCTTGAACACCTTGTGTTTAAAGGAACGCCCAAACACCCCAACATCCCGCAGGAACTCACCGAACACGGTGCGCGGCCCAATGGTACTACGTCCTTCGACCGCACCAACTACTTTGAAACATTTGACGCCACGGACGTCAACCTGCGCTGGGCGCTCGATCTGGAAAGCGACAGGATGATCAATTCCTATATCGCCCGCAAAGACCTGGAAAGTGAATTCAGCGTGGTGCGCAACGAATATGAAAGGGGCGAAAACAGCCCCGGCTCTGTGCTCTACAAGCGGATGATGGCTACTGCCTTTAATTTCCACAACTACGGCCATTCGACCATTGGTGAAAAATCGGATATCGAGAAAGCGCCCATCGAACGGTTGCAGGCATTTTACCGGAAATATTATCAGCCGGATAATGCGCTGCTGTTGATTGCCGGCAAAATAGACGAACAAAAAACGCTGGACATGGTACACGAGTACTTCTCGCCCATTCCACGCCCCGAACGCCAACTGGTGGATACCTACACAGAAGAACCTACGCAGGATGGCGAACGCATGGTGACCCTGCGCCGGGTTGGCGATGTACAGGTTTTTGCAGCTATGTACCGCAGCTGCTCGGGCGCACATCCCGACTATGCCGCGCTTTCCGTGTTATCCAATATCCTGACCGACGAGCCGACCGGCCGATTGTACAAAGCCCTGGTTGAAAGTAAAAAAGCAGTGGCTGTCTATGGTGGCGCTTCCGGTTTTGCCGAAGGCGGCGTGACCCGTTTTGTGACGGAAGTGCGCGCAGACGGCTCCCTCGACTCAGCCAGCCAGATCATGCTCGCCGTGCTGGAAGATTTGAAATCAAACGGACCGACGCAGGAGGAGATAGACAAAGCCAAAGTCCGCCTGCTGAAAAACCAGGAGATGTTTTTTAAAGAAAGCAGCCGCGTAGGACTCAGCCTCAGCAACTTCGTGGGCACCGGCGACTGGCGGCTGGCGTTTTTCTACCGCGACCAGCTCGAAAAAGTAACCCGGGAGGATGTGATGCTGGTGGTGGCGAAATATTTCAAAACCGCCAACCGCACCCTCGGCACTTTTATTCCTGATAAAAACCCGGACCGCTCTGAAATTCCCGCTACACCCAATCTGGCGGAACTGCTCAAAGACTACAAAGGTAAAGCGCCGATGGCGCAGGGGGAAGACTTCGATCCTTCGCCTGAAAATCTTGAAAAACGCACGACCCGCAAAACCTTGCCTAATGGCATGAAATACGCGCTGTTGCCCAAAGAAACCCGCGGCGATGTCGTCACGGTTAGTATTTCGCTCAATTACGGCACGCTGGAAACCGCCAAAGGCAAATCGACCATCGGCGACTTCACCGCTGCCATGCTCGACAAAGGAACAACAACCAAAAACCGCGAACAACTCAAGGAAGCCCTGGACAAACTGAAAGCGCGCGTCAATTTCTTCGGTGGCGCCAATGGTACCAGGGTGGTGATCGATACGGACCGCGAACACCTGCCCGATGTCATCCGGCTTGTGGGTGAAATATTGCGCAAACCTGCTTTCCCGCAGAATGAATTTGACAAAATGAAGCAGGAACAACTGGCAGGTATCGAAGAAACAAAAACAGATCCGACGGCGCTGGCTTACAATACCTTCAGCCGTATTTCCACGCCGGCCTACCCGAAAGATGATCCGCGGTATACCGAGACGTTCGACGAACAACTGGCTTCTGTGAAGTCTGTTACGCTCGATCAGGTGAAAACTTTTTACAAGGATTTTTACGGCGCTTCGGATGGCACGGCGGCGATTGTCGGCGATTTTGATGTAAAAGCAACGGAAACAGCCCTCAAAGAAGTGTTCGGCGACTGGAAAAACCCCGTTCGCTACAAGCGGTACAGCACGGATTACAAGCCCGTTTCGCCCAGAACGGAGGAAGTCAATACGCCTGACAAAGCCAATGCCGCTTATGTGGCAGGTTACGGCTTTGCAATGCGTTCCGACGATCCTGAATATGCTGCCGTTGAATTGGGCGGATATATGCTCGGTGGCGGTTTCCTGAATTCCCGTCTGGCTACACGCATCCGTCAGAAAGAGGGTTTGAGTTATACGGTGCGCGGCAGTTTTTCCGCCAGCGATTGGGATCAAAATGCGGCGTTTTCGTCCTTTATGATTTACAATCCTGAAAACCTGTCGAAATTAGAGGCGGCTTTCAAAGAGGAAATTGAACGCGCTTCCAACGAAGGTTTTACTGCAGCCGAACTGGACGCCGCCAAATCGGGCTGGCTGAGTTCACAAAAAGTCAACCGCTCCGGCGATAGTTACGTGGCCGGTACGTTGAATTATTACCTGGAGCTGGGCCGCGATTTCTCCTGGAACGCCAATAAGGAAAAGGCTGTATCGGAACTGAACACCGATAAAGTAAACAAGGCCATTAAAAAGCACCTCGATTATTCGAAAATGATCGTGGTGAAGGCTGGGGATTTTAAAAAGCCTGTCAAACCGTAAAAAACGGGTTTGGTGTTTAGTGTTTCGGGCGCTTCGCCTTTGGCAGTGTATGGTGTTTGGTGTATAGTGTTTGGTGTTTCGGACGCTTCGCCTAAGCCACCCACAGTTGCCAAAGGCGAAGCGCCCGAAACACCAAACACTATACACCAAACACCATATACCAATTAATTGCCGCTCGTCGCAGGCGCGGGCATTTCTATTACCGGCGTCATGGAATCGAATTCAACATACCAACGCCCCTTGATTTTGTGCAACAGCACGGTATCTTTTGTTTTACCGCCCACTTGCTGGCCGCCCATTTTTATATCAGCCTGTGTATCCGATGTAATCAGAACTACGTCGGGGGTGATAAACCGAATGTTGGGTTCGGAAGAAGTGAATGAAGGTTTCGCATCCAGCATTTTCATAAAACCTTCCCAGTTTTCGCGCAGTTGCGCTTTTCCGGTTAACATGCGACCGTCCGGGCCGATTTCCTGTGCCTGATCGGTATAGTACGGCAATACCTTATTGATGTCGCCGGTTTCGTAGGCTTGCCACACTTCTTTCCAGAAGGATTTTACGGCTGCTTCATCGGCGGCAGTCTGTGCGTTCGCGATTTGGGTGGATAGTGCGAACGCACAGCAAAGGAGCAGGTTGAAAAGAATGTTTTTCATTGTTTGATTCAATTTTAGAAGTTATGGGTTGTTTTGAAAATTGTTTGTTGGATCAGGTGGGTCAGTTGTTCGCAGCGGGTTGTGAAATAACCGGTGTGAGTGTTACCAGTTCGATCAGCCATTTGCCGCCTGTTTTGCGCAACACAATCGAAAAGGTCATTTTTCCCGTGTCCTTTTTTTCTCCAAAATAATTGTCCGTTTGTTCTGTATAGGTGGCCAGGATCACATCCGTCGCCAGGTAACGTGTTTGCATGAACAGATTTGTTTGTTCGTGTCGGTCGGGTTTCGGCAGACTCCTGAAATAATTAAACAGGCCAGTATACATGGCGACGAGGTTGGCACGGCCACGGGTTATTTCGCCCATCGGGCTGACGACTTCCGCATTTTCCATAAAAAGCGAACCCATTGCATTGGCGTCCAGTTCTACTAAAGCAGTTTGTACGGCCTTATAACATGCTTCGACGGCTTGCTGGTCGGTGGCGGAAACAGATTGTGCCTGGAGATTCAAGGCAAAGAGGCAGATGAGCAACAGCGTTACCAGTTTTGAAATGTTTGACATGGGTTGAAAAGTTATAAGTTTAGAAAATCAGATGATTGTAAGGTCAGGCAGGTATACTGTCTATTACATTGCTTTTTGCCCTTTCACTTGACGCGGGCAACGGCGTTTTTGACAGGCGGTACCGTTTGCAGGTAAGCCCAAAGTGCCGATACTTCCGCATCTGTGAGCGCTGACATGGGCGGCATGAAGGGACTCAGCGACGTGCCATCGGGGCGTTTGCCGAAGCGAACGGCTTCTCCGAATTGCGCCTCGGTCCATTTGCCGATGCCTGTTTCAGGATCGGGGGTGATGTTGGCCGAAACGGCTTTGTTGTGTTCCCCATCTTCCATAGGATTACCGCCGCCGAAAAAACCGGCTGATTTTTCAGGCTCCAGGTCGTTGTTCGTTTCAAAACTGGCCGAATGGCAGCGGTAGCATTCCCATTTGCCGGTGGCTAAATAGCGTCCCCAGGCAATTTTGTCGGAAGGCGGCGGCGCAGTAATGACCTGCTGCGGATAGGGCGTCGGTTTGACCAATACTTTATAAAACATGTTACCCAGAAACGTTAATTCCGCAGGCGGCTGCCGGCGTTCGGAAGGCTGTACCTCCGGCGCATCGGAACGCAGAAAAGCGATAACAGCGGCCACATCGGCGTCGGCCATCAAAGGGAAGATCATAAAAGGCCCGGCAAAATGGCCATTGCGTTTAATTCCCGTGCGGAGCGTAAAAGCCAACTCGCCGTCGGTGTACTGGCCGATTCCCGCCGTGGGGTGTTGGGTCAGGTTGGCCGACCATAATTTGCCGAACATTTCATGATCGGTCCATAAATGCCCGCTCAGGGTATTGTCACTGCCGCGGTGGCAGCCGATACAGTTTGTCAGTACGATGCGGCGGCCTTCGGCTAACAGGCTGCTATCAGGTGTGATTTTGAGGTTGGGCGCCTGAATAGCATACGTCGGCATCGGGCTGAACTGGATGTAAGCAGCTACTACAAGCAGTAGCGCAATAAGGCCCCCGAGGGTGTAACCGAGCACTTTAAAAATCTTTTTCATAGGTTGGGTGCGTTCGTGAGTGAGTGATGTGAGAATTAGTCGTCAGTCAGAAGTGGAATTCGGGAGTGCGAGGTATGAATAAAAGTTACCACTGGGTGCGGTGCGGAGCCGACATTCCGAGGGCAGACCAGTCGCTGATATTCGACCACTGGCTTTCAATGGCCTCGCACAGATCAGAGAATGCGTGGAAATCAAAAGATATACAGATGCTGCTCAAAAGGCTGAGCAATACGACCGTTCCTAAAAAGTTGTGGGAAGCATTGCGTTGTTGGATGGTTTTCATTGTGGAAAAAAGTGATTTGGTTTTGTATGAAAAATTTGACAGGACAAAGGTGGGGTAGCGACAGGGGGGCAAACAATCACCCGTTTGTTGTATTCTGTACCACGCTTTACCGGCCATACCACTTGGTGTTATAGGGGCAAGCGCTTGAATACAACAAATGGGTGATTTCGGGACTCGATTTCCGTATGTACATTTGGAACATCAATTCTTCACTCCGTAGTAAATTATCCAAAATGGAACCTATCAGAGTAGTCATTGTAGAAGACGATCCGGATATACGCCAGTCTTTTGAAACCATTGTAGGCAGCGCGCCCGGTTTCGAATGTATCGAGGCTTTTGTCAATGCAGAGGATGCCGTGGAAGGCATTCCGGCGCTGCGCCCGGATGTTGTGATCATGGATATTCACCTGCCTGGAATGACTGGTATTGAGGCGGTGCGGCTTTTAAAAGTACAAATGCCCGCGCTGCAAATTGCCATGTGTACCGTCTATGAAGACGATGAGCATATTTTTAATGCCCTGAAAGCAGGCGCAAGCGGTTATTTGCT
>JALHMA010000135.1 GCA_022844265.1 Saprospiraceae bacterium
TGAAAATATACCAGCCCGGGGTGCCGTCGTCGGCGATTCTATTGTCTTCCACATCTCCTTTTGCAAGGCGGCGCTGATTGCTTGCAAACACCGTCTCTGCCCGTAATCCCAGCTGTGGGCGGAGCGCGTATTGTAGATATACCCGGCCGTTGAAAGGTGGAATCCGGCGTAAGGGTTCGTCGGCTGAAGTATTCTGACCGAATGTGTACGTGCCATGGCCGGCAAATAGCAGTTGTTTGCTCCACTGCCATTTGATTTGTGCTGCCAGTCCGCGCACGTACGCCTCGGTGATGTTTTCTTTTCGATATACCGCATAACCTTGCAGCGAGTCATCCGTTCGGATGCGCCCGATCAAGTCGTACAGGCGCATGTGGTAGGCTGAAAAACCGGCTTTGAAGTGTAGGGTGTTCACTTTAATGCCCGCTTCTATCGTATGGCTTTTTTCCGGTTGTAACTGATAATTGGGCTGTTCGTACCTGAAATCAACAATACCCAAAGTGCCCAGATCATCCACATTGGGCGCTCTGAACGCAGTAGCGGTATTGGCGTACACCCGCATACCGGGCGTACACGCCCAGGAGATGCCAAGGTTGCCCACCAGGGCCGAAGGTGTAACGATAGAGGTTCCGATATTTTCATCCGGTACATGCATGCGGAAACCGTTGTAGCGCAATCCTCCGGTCAGGGTAAGTCGTTCCCAGGAAAGGGTGTGCAGGTTGTAAGCCGCCCAGCTTTGCATGGATGAGCGGTCAGGATAAAGCCCGCGTTTCAGGGTTTGGATCTTGGTGTTTTCATTTCGTTCTACTTTGTCGCTGCGCACAGCGTCGCCATACCATTCCAGGCCGGTCGTCATGTCCCAGTATGTCCGGAATTTGGATAATACGTTGATTTGCAGACCATGGGTCAATGTTTTATCTGTTTCGGTTACTTGTACGGGATTGCCGTTTTTTTGGCTTTTCCGCACCTCGTACGATAACTGACGCGAGGCCGTCCACTCTATTTTTTGCCACCATTTATTGGTGAAATCGGCTTGCAGGCGGGTATACATCAACTGCCTACGCTGAGGGTCGAAGCTGCTGTACGCAAAGTTTTCCAACTGTACTTTGTGGTATACCGGCACATCCTGCTGTTGCAAATCCTGATACGCGGCAGTAATAGAGACCTGGCTGTTCAACTGAAACAATGCTTTGGCTTCCACGCTCCACTGGTCGTAGCCGTTGGGCGATTGCCTGCCCAGTCCTTGTCCCGCTACCAGGTCGCCAAATTTCCGGTAAGCGCCGCCAGCCCGGACCGCCCAACGTTTCCCGGAACCTGTCAGGGCTGCCTGGGCACTGTTTTCCATGTCCTGCGACATCCATTTAAGCGCTGCTTCCGGCTTGAAGTTGGTTTGCGCCGCAAATTTCAATGGATGCGTAATGACATTGACAACGCCCCCGATGGCATCACTGCCGTACTCGGCTGATCCGCCGCTTTCCAGGATTTCTATTCTATACAACCAGGCCGGATCGAGTGTGTTGAGGTATTGGTTGGGGCCGGAACGGAAGGTAGCGTTGTTGAGCCGGATACCGTCGACGAGCAGCAGTGTTTGCTGTCCGGTGAGCCCGCGCAGGAAAAGGGAACCGCCACCGTGGTTGGTTTTCTGCAAAAACACGCCCGGCGCCTCAAACAGCATTTCCGGCACACTCCGGGCGATGCGGTTTTTCAGGTATGTTGCATCCAGTACTGTGGTGACTACCGGGAGATTATGTGCATCGTGGCGTTGTCTTTGTGCGGTTACGACCACCTCTTTTTGCCAGACAACTGGATTGCCCTGGTCACTTGTATCTATGGTTGCAAGTACCTGTGCACTGGCGAAGGCAAAATGCAGCAGAAATCCGAAAATGATAAATGCCTGTTTCATAAAAAGTGATTAATTCCCCCCTTTTTTCTCCCGAATAAAATCTTCTACGTTGTCTAATTTAGGCGATTCCAGAAGCGATTTCCAGTCGAATTGCGCATCGAATGGCGTCAGCAGTTTTTGCGGGTCCAGCACCCGCGGATCAACCGGCAGGGCTTTGTAAGGCGTGAAATCGGGCTGATCCGTAAAAAAATCGCCCAGATCTGCCGCTCCGGCGTCGTATTGATTCAGATAAGGCGCGCCGAATACATTCCAGAATGTTTTAAAAATACTCCCAAAACTGTAGTGTTGATGCCCGACGTGATTTCGTTTGGCATAAGGCGAATACACCTGTAAAATGCTGCGGTGCGCATCGACATGGTCGGTGCCATCCTGGGCGTCGTCTTCCGTCACGATAATGGCCATATTTTTCCAGTAGGGCGTTTGCGACAAAAATTCTACAACCCTGCCCAGGGCCAGGTCATTATCGGCCATGTAACTTTCCCGGAATGGATAACCGGCCTCCGGGCGTTCCCCCGCGCCGTGGTCCTGTGGGAGCATCAGGGTGATGACTTGCGGCATAGGTTCTTTACCGCTCAGCCATTTTTCCCTGAACTCGCCCATGAACACATCGGCGCGGAACTGATCCGGGATGGCCATGTTAAATGTCGCGTATTTTTGAGAAGATCGTCCGTACAGCGGCCCGGGAATCGGGAAATTGACCATTACTTTCTGCCCGTAATATTTCATGGTAGAGTCGCTCATATTGGAGCCCATTTCCGTTCCGAAACCGAAATTGTAAAAGGAAATGTTGTTGCGTTCCAGGTGGTCCCACAGTGATCCTGCTTCGTTGTAATCTTCCGGGAAAATAGCGCCCGCGCCGCCGGTCCAGGCATACTGACCCTTGGCTTTGCTGCCGCTTTTCATATTTCGGTGACCACCGTATCCCGCAGCCACAGTTGTTTCCATCCATTCATTCGGATAGGTATTGGCCAGCCAACGGTGCCCGTCGGCGGAGTGGTCGCTGTCGACATAAAAATTATCGGCCGTTCCAAACCGCTGTGCCAGTGCGAGGTGATTGGGCATAATCGTGGCATCGGTTACGGTCTGGGTTTTGTTTTTGTTGGAAAACGTGCGCTTGTATCCGTAACGGGCAATGGCCGGGTCTCCTTTGCCTTTACTCAGTTGTCCGAACACCTCATCATACGTGCGGTTTTCCTTGGAAATGAATACGATGTGCTGGATCGGACTTTTTTTGTCGCCGGGAAACAAGGGAATAGGGTTGTTCTTTCTGTTTGCCAGCGAAACGTCCGTCACCGGTGTTATTTTGAAATTATTATCCAGTACTTGTTGGGTAAAAACGGGTAGTTGAGCATCTGTCGGAATATCCAGTATGGTCACGGATCCGTGCATCAGGTGGCCGATATAGTCGCCTTCGGGGCCTTCCTTAAACGTGTAACCGCCATTGGGGCCGCTGCCGTATCCTTTGGCATTAGCGACGATGAGTTTACGGCCATCCGGTGTAACGGCCAGTTTGGAGGGAAACCAGCCCACCGGCAGGTGCCCCACCACGGTCAGGGTGGGAATGTCGATGACTGCGATGGCATTAATGCCCGCTTCTGCCACGTACAGGCGTTTTTGATCGGGTGACAGCGCCACGCCAAAAGGAATGACACCCCGGAAACGACTCAGTTGTGGCAATGGTTTAAGAAAAATATTTTTGACAACTTTCGCATTCGCCGGATCGATTACCGAAATACAGTCGTTGTTGCCATTGCTCACAAAAACGTATTGATTCGTCGCGACCAGGGAGTTGGGACTGGCGCCGCCCACTGCCGGAATGCCCTCTATTTTTTCACCCACCAGAAAACCGGTTTTGATTTTGTGTGCTACCTGGGGTGTTTTACCGGAAATATCAACGGCCCAGACCGAGAAGGACTCCGGTGCGTTGGGGTCGCCCAAAGCGGGCACTACCAAATTGTCTTTTTTGTATCCCTCTTTCATTTCCTTTGATCCAAAAGCGGATGTTGGGAAATCCACTCCTGTTACTTTTGTATCCGGTGTACCCGCATTCGTCAGCGGACTGTATTCAAACATGCCTACATTGGCTACAAATACTGTTTTTTGATCCGGTGAGAGCGTCACGCCGAAAGGATACCTGCCCACTGGCACATAAAACCGCACTTTATGGCTGGGAATATCGGCTATAAGCAGCCTGAAATTACTCTGGTCGCAGACAAAAAGAGTGCGCCCGTCTCTGGACATCGCCAGATCGCCCAGGTAACCATCCGGGTTATCGGGCTGCGAACAAAGGATGGAATCCGTTTTGGCGCCGGTTTTCAGGTCGTAACAGAATAGTTTGTTCGCGCTGCCGCCCGAAACCCACACGCTGCGGTTGTCGGGGGTAATGGCAAGCCCCATGAATACGTCTTCCAGTAGTTGGGGATCGTTCATTGGGCCTTCGGGTACCTGCCGTGTTTTTGGATTACTTGAAAGCGCATTTTCCAGAATAGTGATGGAAAACGGCCGGTTACCCGAATTGGCCGTTACCGCTACAGTACCATCAGGCGACAATGCCAGTCCATACGGGTGCGGGGCAATCCGCAGCGTTTGACCCATTGGTTGTATGATGCGTCCGTTGGGAATAATC
The DNA here is from genome assembly GCA_022844265.1 of Saprospiraceae bacterium. Taxonomy (GTDB): domain Bacteria; phylum Bacteroidota; class Bacteroidia; order Chitinophagales; family Saprospiraceae; genus M3007. The sequence continues at coordinate 4,527 of JALHMA010000135.1, forward strand.
GTTTGTTCGGCTGGATTAATCTGGCAGTATAAATCTCCTGCCGGTGGTTGAATGATCGAAGTATTGTTCTGAGAGGTGTTCAGTTTGCGTGGAGCGGAACAGGCGGATACAACAAGAAAAATCAATAAAAAAACAGGATATGTTTTCATGAAAAAACGAAATCGGATGGGTTGAAAAATGTGTTTCAATGTTAAGTTTGTTACGTCTATGTAAACTTAACATTAAGTAATTGTTAAGTCTGGTAATTTTGCCCCGCACTTAAATGCAAAACATTTATATATGAAACAAGAAAAGCAAAATACTACGACCACTCAAAAAAGTGTTTCACCAGCGCTCAATACGTTGAAGCAAAAGGCTGATAGTGCTGAAAAAGCAGCAGAAAAGGCCTTTGCAGACTTTGAAAAAAAGCAGGCAGCCTGTAAAGAAGCCTTGCAGAACGAACCTGCCAAAAACACCTTTTTCCAGATTTGGACGGCTATGAAAATTGCCAAATTAACCTACAAAATCAAACGCGCCGCATTCAAACTCGCCAAATACGATTATAAATTTGCCAAAAAAGCGGCCAAAAAACTGGGTCAAAAAGCAAGTAAAGAAAGCGTCGTAACGGAAGCCAACGCTTCCAGACAAGTGGAAAAGAAAGCAAAAGCACCCAAAAAGGCAGCGGCGGTTTAATCTTCTCCTTCTTCCCGGAAGTTGCTTAAAAATGCCGACCGGCGCGGCGCGGGCATTTCAGTGTGTTCTCCTTTAATGGCCTTCCACAACACTTCATTAAATTCCAGATCGGGTACACGGTCTTCCTGTGACATGTCGAAATTTTCAGAACGGCGTTGCAGGTCGTTGACCGCCGTGTTCCGGTCATCCAGGTTGATGTTACAGGCTCTGGCTTTCCAGGGCGTGTAGTCTGCCTGTTTCGTGAAACAATACCACATGGGGGTTGCTGCGGCATTTTGCTGGCTCATGGGCGGCATACCCAGTATCAATTCTATGGTGCGCAGCATCGAATTGGTGCTGTACATGGTATGGTCCACAAACCCCCTGCGGGTGAACGGGCTGATCACGTAGGCGATGGAACGGTGCGCATCCACGTGGTCAGCCCCGTTTTGCGCATCGTCTTCCAATACAAATACCGCAGATTCTTTCCAGACGGGACTATGGGATAAGTGTTCGACGAATAATCCCAGGGCCAGATCGTTGTCGGCCATTTGTGCAAAAGGTGTAGGTTTCCCGAGCCGCAGCCCTTCCGTGTGGTCATTGATGAGCCGCAGGGTATTCAGGCGTGGAAGATTGCCCGCCACGACTAAGGAATCGAAATCGCGTTTCCATTGACTGACGCGTGTTGTGTCTTTTACCGATGTATCCCAGGAAGTATAATATGGGCAAAAATGGCCTTCCAGGGCAGGAATATTTGCTTTTTGATCGTCTGCGAACTCGCCGTAGGTGCGGTAGGTGATACCCGCTCGTTTGCAGTGATCCCAGATAAAGCCATCGCGGGGCCAGGCCGTTGGGTTCTGGCCCTCGAAGTCATATTCCCCTCCGCGCCTGCCATAACTGCTTACCCAGGTCTTTTCAGTGTAGTCATTGGCATAACCGGCTGTGCTCCAGTTGTGGCCGTCGGCGCTGACTTCAGCGGAGACATAAAAATTATCGAGCAGCACAAAATCACGCGCCAAGGCATGGTGGTTGGGCGTAATTTTTTCTGGAAAAAGACACAGCGAACTGTCGCCGTTGCCTTCTGTCATGTCGCCCAGCACCTGGTCGTAGGTTCGGTTTTCTTTAATGATGTAAAAGACGTATTTGATTGGAGAGGGATCGCCCACACGCTGTGGAACTGGGTTTCCCGGTTCCCCTTCCGCAAAACGCTCGCGTTCTTTTGTGTAGGGCGTGTTCCGGTACACTTGTCTTGTATACTCCGCTAGCACTTGTTCATCAGGCGCCTGTATGATACTCATGGTACCTTTCATCAAGCCACCGATATATTCAATTTTGGAAATGGCGGCGGAATCGGCCTTTTGATAAGCCACTCTTTGCTCTTTGCTCATCGGGTTGGGCCCATTCGGGTTAGGGAAAGAGGAAAACCCTTTGCCGTTGGATACGAATATGTTTTTTCCTACTGTTTTGACGCAGGTGGGATACCAGCCTGTCGGGATAAAACCCAGGGAGCGGCTTTGGAGCGGGTCGGAGACGTCGAAAACAGCCAGACAATTATTGTCTGCATTGGCAACGTAGAGTGTTTTTTCATCGGGCGATAATGCAACGCCGTTGGTCGTGGAGCCGGTCAGCAAATTCGGATACAGGGTAGCAGCCAGGGTTTGTATCACTTTTCCCCGCCGTAAATCCACAATGTTTACCGTATTGTCATCAGCGCAGGCGATGTAAGCGAGGGTTCCTTTTTTATTGATAATCAAGTCATTGGGATTATCGCCTACTGGTATGCGACTGCTCACACGCCGCTGTTCGGTGTTCCAGATCACTAGTTCGTTGCCGCCCCAGTGTGTGATCAAGAGGTTTTTCCGGTCGGGCGTAAGTATGCAGGTGTATAGTTCTTTGCCGATAGAGTCGCGGTATAACACCGCTTTGCTGCGGGTGTCCAGCACATAAACGGAGTTATTTCCTTTGCTCACCACATACAGCAGGTTCTTTTTGTCGTCCACACAAAGACCTGCGGGCGAGATGCGCACGGGCCAGGGTTTGCCTATGGTCAGGGTATCTTGTAAAACGAGTTTTTCCTGATTGATCCGGTACCGAAGAATGGCATTGCTGTTGCCGCCGGAAACATACAACGTGCGATTATCGGACGCAAAAGCCAGTCCAAGCCAGGAAATTGGGATTTCCAGTGTGTGCAGTAGTTTTCCTTTTTTGCTATCCAATAGTTGAAGCGATTGTTTTCCCTGGCCATTGTTGGTGACAGCGATGTAACGCCGGTTGGGCGAAACAGCCATATTGAGCGGTAAATCACCCAAAGGCAAAGAACTGCCCGCCGGGCTGAGCGACCAGCCATTGGGTAAAAGGGTTATTGCTGTTCCGGTTTGTTTGCCAGGCTGTTGCTGAGCAAGCAGTAAAGATTGGACTGAGGCGCCAAAAAGCAGGAGGAGGAGAAATGATCGGATCATGTTGTTGCTGAATTTTATGGGTAAACATAAGAAGAGGAAGCATCTTCTTTCCAAAAAGGCTGATTTAGATGCAGATCCATTGCTTTCCAAACCATCACTTTTTGAAGCAAGCCTGTTCTGACTGCGGGCCATTCGCTATCGATAATACTGTACAATGCGGCATCGCGAACGGTGCCGTTTTCCAACACGCGCTCCTTTCGTATAATACCCTCAAACTGAGCGCCCAGTTTTTCAAGTGAACGGCGCGAGGGAATATTCCTGGTATCTGTTCTGAATTGAACACGAAGCAGTTGGAGTGCCTCAAAGCAGTAGTCGAGCAGTAAAAATTTGGCTTCTGTGTTCATGCCGTTTTCCCAATACGCCGGCGCCAACCAGGAGCCGGTTTCGCATTGCCGGTGTTCCCGGTTCAGGTGAAACAAGCGGGTCATGCCAACCGGAAAATGGTGCCTGGCGTGAAAAACGGTAAATGCCTGACAAACGCCCATCTTCACCTGATCCATTATTTCACATAGATGCCGGAGATGTCTGTCTGCCGCACTGAAATCGAAAGGGTAGTGCGTCCAGATACGTTTGTCCAGTCCGAGCGCAATCAGATCGCCGAAATGCGACTCCTGTAAAGCACACAACCTGACTTTCTTGCCTTCCAGAACGGCAGGTATTTGTTGAAATGAATGCAATGTGGACATTTTTACCATTTAGAAATCGCCAAAGAAAACAGCATTATTTTTTTGTAAATAATTGATTATCAATATTTTTATTATTTTTTTGTTGCTCGAGTAGGGGTGATTCTTTTATGAATAACTCCGATATTTTTTCAGCCACAGCTTTGTTGCCTTGATATTCCAGTCCCAGAAAAGCAGCAAATGTCTGTGCAAACTGGCATTGATAATAAGGCACGCTGTTTTCAACTTCGCCCAGTGGCGCTGTTTGAGGACCCATCACGGCAAACCAGATTTCTTCGGCGCCATCCACCCAGCCGTGGTGTTTGTGCCAGGTAGCAGGGCTGTTTCCGCGACCGTGATCGGTGGTGATAAACAGCGTTGTTTTGTTCCGGTAGCGCGGGCTGGACTGCACAAACTGCCATATCCGGCCGATCATCCGGTCGTTGGCCTGTGCGGCGAGCAGGTATTCGGCATACTTTTTTTCATGGGCATATTCGTCGGTTTCACCAAGTCCGATATGAAGTACCCTGGGTGCATGGTGCCGGAGGTATTGCAGGGCGTAAGCTGTTGTGAGGCTATCGGGTCGCAGGTGTTTTCCCCAGGGTTTGGATACAGATTCCAGTTGCCGGTTCAGGTGGGAAAAGTGATTGTTCTGAACTGGCTGAAATGCCGCGTTGACGTATAATCCACCCATTTTCGCATTAAAAATACTTGGAAATACGTCCCACGATGCAAAAGACGCTACCCGCCCGCGAAAGGATCGGTTTTGCCCGATAAAGCGGAGGACATTTGAATTCGGATTGGGAATTTTAAAATTAAGTTTGATGTGCTGATCGTCGGGGTAACCTGCAAATATTTCATTGTAACCGGGATAGGAAATGCGCATTTTGTTGGTCACAGATACCGTTGAAGCCTTGTTCCGGTTGCCATAAATCTGTCCGTGTTGGGCTATATGCGACCATAAAAATGGCATCAGTTTTTCGCGCCTTTTTTCGGGTGACACATCCTGAAAATCTTCTGTTTGTATAGGCAGCCTACCTTTTTGTAAAGCCTGGTCCCATAAAATACTGTCGGCGCCCATAAACACTTCCTGCCAGCGTAATCCATCTAAGGTAATGATTATCAGGTACTTGGTTGGGTGTCCTGAGTCGTTTATCCACTCGCTTGAACGCAAATGCTGATAAAGACTGTCAGGAATCCGGTTTTTTAGTTCAAATGGTGCAGTACTGTAGGATTGGCAGAAGCGGTTAAGTTTTGCAGCGAAAGAAACCCACTGTGAAATGGGTAGTGGATGCGGGGAATGTGTCATTTTGTTTTGAGCAAAAAGACATACCGTGCTGCTGAAGAGCAGCATGAGTAGTAATAACATTCTCATGTAACAAAAATTAGGGCGAATACCTGTGGATTCGTAAGAAGGGTTCATCCGAATGCCGGCAAGCAGCGGCAAAAGTAGAAGTCGCCATTGCCAACAATGGAAACAGAGCGTTAAGTCGTGATGAATAAATTGTTTCGTACCTTAAAATGTCGTTTTACTGCGTTTTCCGATCATTTAACTACCCGAAAAACCTGTGCCGTCACTTTTTGGCCGTTGTAGTAATATCCTTTATAATTTATTGTATATCAATCTGTTAGAGCGAGTATAAGATTTATAAACAACGTAGAAAGCCATATACTTTTAGTAAAAAGTACACTTACTAAGTGTTTATATTTACATCCCGAATACGAACACAAATATTTCCATTTATCCATTTGGGCCAAAGTAAATTATGTCAAGCAACAAAATACACATATTTGATACCACGCTGCGCGATGGCGAACAGGTGCCGGGTTGTAAACTCAACACGGCTGAAAAAGTCGAAATCGCCCTGCAACTCGAAGCGCTCGGGGTAGACATCATCGAGGCGGGTTTTCCCATTTCCTCTCCCGGCGATTTCCAGAGCGTGCAGGAGATTTCACTGGCTGTACAAAATGTGACAGTCTGCGGATTGAGCCGCGCGGTGTTGAAGGATATCGAAACCGCTGCGGAAGCGCTGAAACACGCCCGCCGGCCCCGCATCCACACAGGGATCGGCACATCAGATTACCATATCAAATCCAAATTCAACTCCAACCGGGAAGATATCCTCGAACGCGCCAAACAATGTGTTCGCTGGGCGCGCAACTTCACCGACGATGTGGAGTTTTACGCCGAAGATGCCGGCCGCACCGACAATGAATACCTGGCGCAGGTCATCGAAGCGGTCATTGCAGCAGGCGCAACAGTGGTGAATATCCCGGATACCACAGGTTATTGCCTGCCTTACCAATACGGCGAAAAAATCGCTTTTCTGGTGAATAACGTGCCGAATATCGACAAAGCGATCATCTCCTGCCACTGCCACAACGACCTCGGACTGGCCACCGCCAACTCCATTGCCGGCATCATCGCCGGCGCGCGGCAGATCGAATGCACCGTAAACGGTCTCGGCGAACGCGCCGGCAATACCTCGCTGGAAGAAGTGGTGATGATTATCCGGCAACACGCGCACCTCGGTTTCCATACCAGCGTGGATGCCCGCCAACTCAACCCGATCAGCCGCCTGGTTTCGGATACCATGCGGATGCCCGTGCAACCCAACAAAGCCATCGTCGGCAGCAATGCTTTTTCTCATTCGTCAGGCATTCACCAGGACGGTTTTTTGAAAGATGCGCAGACCTACGAAATCATTGCGCCGGAAGAAGTGGGCGCCGATACCTCCAAAATTATACTGACCGCCCGCAGCGGGCGTTCTGCTTTGGCATACCGTTTCCGAAAACTCGGCTACGACTTCAACCGCGACGAGGTGGACAAACTCTACGAGGCCTTTTTGCAGGTGGCCGATGAGAAAAAAGAAGTGCAGGACGAAGACCTGAAAGTAATGGCGATTACAATGATGAGCTATGAAACGTGAGTGGTGAGACGTGAGTGGTGAATAGTGAGTTGTGAGTAGTAGGATGAGTGGTAAAACATTGAATTCGTGGTAATTAGAAAAAAGTGATTGTTCACAAATGGCGCTTGTCTGAAAATCCCTTTTCAAAACCGAACGAGATTTTCGGACAAGTTCTCAACCAAACTGTAAATCCTTTTATCCGGTGGGCTGTGTTTTATTTTTTGCAAAAAAAAATAAAACACAGCCCACCGGATAAAAGGATTCCCCTGACATGACATTATTCGATAAAATCTGGGACAAACACGTCGTCAAACAAATTGAAGGCGGTCCGTCCGTATTTTACATTGACCGGCATTTCATCCATGAAGTGACCAGTCCGCAAGCGTTCGACGGGTTGCGCAAACGCGGCATCCCTTTGGCGCGGCCTGCCCAAACCATCGCAACAGCCGACCACAACGTGCCGACCTGGGATCAGCATTTGCCGATCAAGGAAGCCTTGTCGCGCCTGCAGGTGGAAAAACTGACGGAAAACTGCAAGGCTTTCGGCGTGGAACTGTACGGCCTCGGCCACCCTTACCAGGGCATTGTACACGTGATCGGGCCTGAACTGGGCATTACCCAGCCGGGCATGACCATCGTTTGCGGCGACAGCCACACGAGCACGCACGGCGCTTTCGGCGCTATCGCGTTCGGGATTGGTACCAGCGAGGTGGAAATGGTTTTTGCTACACAATGCCTGATGCAAAACAAACCCAAACAGATGCGCATCAGCGTCGAGGGTGAACTGCAAAAAGGCGTGTCTTCCAAAGACATCATCCTGTACATCATCGCACAAATATCGGCCAGCGGCGCTACCGGTTATTTTGTTGAATACGCCGGTTCGGCGATCCGAAACCTGTCGATGGAAGCGCGGATGACCATCTGCAACATGAGTATTGAAATGGGCGCCCGCGGCGGCCTGATCGCCCCGGATGAAACGACATTTGAATACCTGAAGGGCCGGAAATTTGCGCCTGCCGGCGCCGACTGGGATCGGAAACTGGCTGAATGGCGCCAGTTGTACTCCGATGCGGACGCCGTGTTCGACCACGAAATACATATCCGGGCGGAAGATATTCAACCGATGGTCACCTACGGCACCAATCCCGGCATGGGTATTCCGGTGACGGGCACCATCCCTGGCGAAGAATTACTCGAAGAAAAAGAACGGCCTTCCTTCCGTAAAGCCCTGGATTACATGGGTTTACATTCTGGAAATGCCATCAAGGGTCAAAAAATCGACTATGTGTTTATCGGCAGTTGCACCAATTCCCGGATCGAGGATCTGCGCCAGGTAGCAGCATTTGTGCAGGGCCGCCGCAAAGCGGACGGCGTGGAAGTGTGGATCGTTCCAGGCAGCAAACAGGTAGAAGCGCAGGCGCGGGAAGAAGGTTTGCACGACATTTTCGAGCAGGCCGGTTTTCAACTCCGCCAGCCAGGTTGCTCGGCTTGTCTGGGCATGAATGAAGATAAAATCCCCGCCGGGAAATATTGTATTTCAACGTCCAACAGAAACTTTGAAGGCCGTCAGGGACAGGGCGCACGTACACTGCTGGCCAGTCCGCTCAGCGCTGCTGCGGCGGCAGTGACGGGGGTGGTGACGGATGTAAGGGAATTGCTGGTCTAGTGCAGAGGTGTCATCTGCGAGGTACGAGCAGGTGACATCTCGAAACGGCAACACTATAACAACTAGAAAGTGCTTCGCAAGAGACACTTCCGCGATGAGATTACACCTGCTCGTGCCTCGCAGATGTCACCTCATCGCTCAACTTTAGCAGCCGAAAACACCAAAATACAAAAACACCAAAATACCAAAATACAAAAACACACAAACAAAATGAACATCAACAGCACCGCCGTCCCTTTAGAGGATGAAAATGTAGATACCGACCAGATCATTCCTGCGCGTTTTTTGAAAGCGACGAGCCGGGATGGTTTTGGCAAAAACCTGTTCCGCGACTGGCGTTACAACAACGACGATGAGGCGCAACCAAAAGCGGATTTTGTATTGAACAATCCGGCTTTCAGTGGGAAAATACTGGTCGCGGGCAAAAATTTCGGTTGCGGCAGCAGCCGTGAACACGCGGCCTGGGCATTAAAAGACTATGGATTCGACGCCGTAGTGAGTAGTTTTTTTGCCGATATTTTTAAAAATAACGCGCTCAATAATTTCCTGCTACCCGTGCAGGTGAGCGACGAGTTTTTGCAACAACTTTTTGAAACCATACGCCAAAATCCGGCTGCTGAAATCGCGATCGACCTGGAAAAACAAAGCATTACGAACGCGGCTACCGGCGAAAAGGCGTTTTTTGACATCAATTTATACAAAAAAACCTGCTTCATCAACGGCTACGACGACATCGACTACCTGCTGAGTATTCGGAGCGACATCGAAGCATTTGAATTAACCCATTGACATAATCAATTCCAGTTCATGAAAAAAAATATCACAGTCATAGAAGGAGACGGTATCGGCCCGGAAGTAACCGCGCAGGCCGTGAAAGTGCTGAATGCGGTCGGCGCCCGGTTCGGACACACGTTTCGGTACAAATACGCGCTCATGGGCGCCTGCGCCATCGATAAAACCGGCAATCCGCTTCCCGACGAGACCATCGAGGCTTGCCTGAAAAGTGACGCCATCCTGTTCGGCGCCATAGGGCACCCCAAATACGACAACGATCCCTCTGCCAAAGTACGCCCCGAACAGGGTCTGCTCAAACTTCGTAAAACCCTCGGACTGTACGCCAATATCCGCCCAATCAGTACCTATCCGGCGCTGCAACACCTGTCGCCCCTGAAAGCCGAACGCCTCGAAAATGTGGACTTTATCATTTACCGCGAACTCACAGGAGGTATTTATTTCGGTAAAAAAACGGTGGACGAAGCACAGACGGTTGCCTCCGACGATTGTGTATACACCCGCGAAGAAATAGAACGTATTACCCATCCGGCATTTCAGCACGCGCAAAAACGCCGCAAAAAACTGACGCTGGTGGATAAGGCCAATGTGCTGGAAACCAGCCGTTTGTGGCGTAAAGTGGTGCAGGAAATCGCCCCGCAATACCC
>JALHMA010000136.1 GCA_022844265.1 Saprospiraceae bacterium
CCAGCCGCTGTGCGATTTTTTCCCTGCCAGCGCCGGGTTGGAAGTTTGGTACCAGTGGCAGAGTGCTGTGGCCAGGGCATCTGTGGCATCAAAATATTTTTCCGTGAATTTGGTGTGCAGAATACTCTCCAGCATACCGGCCACCTGTTCTTTGGAAGCGTTGCCATTGCCCGTGATGGCGCGTTTTATTTTTTTGGGCATATACTCGGTGATCACGAGGTGATTGACCATGCCTGCGGCAATGGCAACGCCCTGCGCGCGGCCCAGTTTGAGCATACTTTGTACGTTTTTGCCAAAAAACGGCGCCTCGATCGCCATTTCGCTGGGTTTATACTGTTGTATCAAATCCTGCACCTGCTCAAAAATATGCTGCAACTTCAGCGTGTGGTCATCCCCGATATGGGCAAACGTGACCACGCCTATTTCAAGCACTTTTACGGCTTTTTTATCAGCGTCGATGAGCGCGAAGCCCAGCACATTGGTGCCGGGGTCGATGCCGAGAATACGTTTGGGCGGATTTTCCATCCGGCAAAAGTAGGGCGTAACTGCGGAAAACTCCTTCGGCTGCATATTTCACGCACATTAAAAGCAAAAGATATGCAACAGGAGCATCAATTGTCATTCAAAGTAAAAGTACCAGGCGGGGTCTGGTACCTGGGTATCGCCTTTTTTCTTTTCTTGTCCAATCCAAAAGGCGATCAGACACTCAAAAACCACATCCGAAGGCAGGAAGGAGCATTAAAAATGATCCGAAATGTAGATTCTGTGAACCTGCTTATTTGTTCAGTCGGTTCCGCCCGCGTCGGTTTTTTTAACCCGGAGGACAAGATATACCTGGGTGTATGCGGGACATTTATTGAAATAGGCAGTTAATTTACTGCTGCTGCTAAAAGAAAATCATTCTTTGTTTATGGCGCATGTCCGATGGTTGCCTGTGGCATCGCGCTATATATATTGACGGGGTGACCTCGAGTCACCCCGTCAATATACCGCTAGGACCATTTGGGAAAACCCGGGAAAACTCTTTCTTTTACAATTTGCGAAAATATTTATCCTTAATGGCACAACCATCTCCTGTTCAGTTTCAGATTATCCGCCTGCTATTTATTGACAGTGATAACATGCTTAATCAACATGTCATAGAAGCGTTTTTAAAACGCTACGGGATAGAGGCCAAGGCCAGTGAAGAACAGATGGCCAATTATTCTTCCAATATTTGTGTAACGGCATATGACATACCAGATCATCAGATTCGACTGGAATCCTTTGATTTTACCTATAAATTTCACCAATTGAGTCATGCGCGCCAGGTGGATGAAGTAACCCATCTGATCGCCAATTATGATATTAATTATATTTTTTCTGATTTCTGCCTGAATAAACTGACAGTTTCTAACGAGAAGACGCCCAGCTCGAAAGACGCCCGTGTTTTTTATTATTCGACCCATCCGGAGGAGGTGGTCAATATGTTTGGCGGTTCCAAGGAAAACATTAAAAAAAGAATGTCAGACCCGGATTACACAGACCGGAAAACATTTCTAACGGGCGCTGGCGGCGTATTATCGAAGTTAAAACCCGATCAGGTGAAATCACTGAAAGGAATCGTGCTGTATGGTCATATGAGTCATAAAATGAGTTATGATCTGGATCGGATGAAGAAGAACTTGTTGCAGCAGATTGCAGCGGCAGCAGACATACCCATTAAAGATGTTGGTACAGAAGTTGTTTTTTTAGATACTTCTACTTTTTTTTCAAAAGCAAATGATACTGAATTTTGTCTGGAACGGGAGAATTGGCGCATCAAAGCCTCTGCGCGTATTCGGAAAGAATATAGCCAAATCGTCGGCCATGTACTTTCCCAATGGTTTGAAGCATTAAGAAGAAAATTATCGTCGACCACCAATGCTGAGGATATTGCACGTGGGGTAGAGGCCATTGATAATCCTGATGATTATTTTAATCTCAACAACTTAGACATTTCCTCTTACCTGAAAACCCTGAACCGCCTCAACATACTTTCTGAACAGAATAATGACAAAGAAGTAGCCTGGAATATTGGAGCTACTTCTTTTTTTGTCACCGATTTCAACTATAAAAAAGAATATTTTTTGGTTGATGTGCCTTTTAGGGATTATAGCGATGAGTTGGAAAAATATATTGAAAAAGAAAAAATATCGCAGTTTTCGTATGAAAATTTTGATCTTAATAAAAGACAGCTGGTAAAACACAGATACATGTATTACGAATACTGGTATGACTATACAAGCCTGGAAATAAACCTGGCAGGAACGCCGAAAAGTAATTTAAGCGAGAATACGCAAAAAGGACCGGAAGAAATAAATCGGATGCTAAACCTGTTCCTGCCGCTTGCGCATACGGTTGTTTTTTACGAACCGGAGGCGATTAGCAAATTACTCCATAATTACAAAGTGAAACAGCCTGATCCCAACGGCAATCCGCCGAATGGAGAATTGATACAATTGTATTGCTTTATTAACCGGCTAAAGGATATCAATTTTGACGGTATGCTTATCACTTACGCCAGTCGGAAAGTAGGCGCATTATCAAAACCATTTGACGCTGAAGAGGGAGCCAGAAGGTTCTATAATTACCTTTTTCCCCTTATCGAATCAAAAATCAGGAATCTGTTACCGCGCTTGCAGGGAAGAAAAATAATGGAAATGGCCCGGCAGGCTGCCATATCGCAGATATTGAGCCGCAATTTTTCGCACCACATGGGTTCGCATATTCATCCCAGAACCAAAACAGCCATGTTAACGGATCGGCTAAATGATATTTCACATTCCTTAAAAACTGATCCTTCAACGCGCAACGCGTTCATGCACTGGCTGCGTGACCACCACAACGAGTATATGGTCGGGCGCAATGAATTTATGGCCGATCCGCTCAAGCCGCCTAAAACCATGTATTTCTACCGGGAACTGGTGCTTCCAATGGCAGAAAATATGCTGTTGATGGATAACCTGGCCGCCAGCGAAGGGGTGCGATACGAGACGAACAGTGAAAACCGGCTGCGCTTCAGGTTCTTTTTTCAGGGTCAGGAATTAAAAGCAGAATACGGACATAGCAGCAATAAGGTTATCAGCGATCTGTTACCCAAAGGGTTCGATATGGTGCGATACCCGGATCAATTCCCTTATTATGTAAATATAAGCCAGATGGAAAAACAGATTTCACACGAAGAGTTTTACGCCAATAAATCTGTTGTGCCAAATATTGACCCGCAAGTGTCTATTCCGAACGAACACGCTTTTTTTTCACTGATGGAAAATTTGATTCGAAATGTGGCAAAACACCAAAAAAATCAACTGAACCCGCAGCAATCTGACCGAAAACCATTAGAAATCTGTATCCGCGTTTCCGATAATACAATGGATGATACCTGCTATACGGTGGATGTGTACGACAACGTTTCCGAACTTGAAAACTATGAACAATGGAAACAATTCAGAGATCGGGTAAAAGCGGATTTTGTGAATCCGAAGGATGATTTCAGGCCATCCAATCAGAACCTCGGTATTCTTGATATGAAGATATGCGCTTCCGTAATGGCCGGCTACAGAGATATTACCAGTGAAGATACCGCCAGACACAGCAATGATGCCCTACAGGTTTATTTAAGGGTGGGAGATCAATTATTTCAGGATGATTTTCAAAAAGCGATGTTCCTCAATATTCAAAAAGAACAAGATGAACAGGTAAAACCATTCATTTGGAAAAAAAGCAACCCTTTGTATGAAACACCGATCGGATCAAGACAATTAGCCGCGTTTAATTTTAAAAACGCGCGTATTAACTACCGTTTTAAAATGCAAAAATCCCGCAAGATCTGTTATATCGGAACGGGTATAGATAATACAGCCGAACAGGAACGTGCATTTGTACAAGAAGGTGTATATTTTTTCAAAAACAAAGTTGAATTTTTGAAAAACGCCATACGAAGCGCCAATACCTATAGTTTTGTCATCATCGAAGAATCTGTATTAAAAGATATCAGCGAGGAAGAACTGGACAAATTGCTTTTAAAACTTCCTGCCAAAACCTTGTTAAAAGTGGATGCCAACCGGCCTGAAAATTCCCCTTTTCAGAATCCATACTTCAAAAATAGGATCAAAGAAACGACCCTGAACCTAATCCCGGAATTGGGTCAAACAAACCGCTTGCTGGAAAGCTGCTGGAAAGAGTGGCTCGGGCGTTATGGCGATATTCAGAAGACAACTCTCATCATGCACAGGTCATACTTTTCAAAAAAATGGGCCGAAGAGTTGGATACGTTCCAGAAAAACAACCCGTCCTTTGAAGTAATATTAAGTCAGGGAGAAAACGATACCACCCTGGATCAACTGCATTTAAAAGCAGGACGGATGTATGCCATTTATGATCACCACAGTAAAGGGATTGCAAAAATTAAAAGAGAGAACGGAAATCCTAATATCCGTCATGAAAGTTTCGGCTATGTAACCTTTGATAAAAGCTCCATGGATTTTTCCTGGCTCGATACGCCGCCTTTCTCTGTTAACAAGGAACGTTGGTTATTCCCTTATAAAATGTTCAACGCTGCCATGTTACGCGTATTGATTATTGATGAACGTTTCGCAGAATATGCCAGACGAACATCCACGGAGATAGAAATCGCTCGTTTGTTTCCATACCAAACAGGAGAAAATACGGTTGATCTAAAAATACCGATGAAAAACTTTGACCTCTGCTGGGCGAGTAATGTTTTTATTGCAACGCATGTTAATTTTTCGAATGAATCTACAGCTATACCGCTTAATGAAAGTATCCAATACGGCAAGTACGATCACACCCTGACCGTTGCTTTTGACGGGAAAAAATTGGGTTCTTACAGCAATTTTTACCGGGATGATCCGAAGCACAACCGGCAGATCAATTTTGATATTGCCATTATCCACCGCACCCTGTTCAGCAATAACCAGTGGCTCAAAGGAACCGACCCCAAGCAATTTATCAGGGATTTACGCAAACATATTCCGCATGTTGTCCTCGAGTCCGGCGGGAACAACCACCTTTTCGACCACGAGTTTTGTAAATTCATATCATATAACGAACTTAGCTCCTATTTCAACGACAAAACCGTTTCAAAATACCGGTTGGCACAGCGGCTAATTTCACTTATCACATGACCCTGATCATTGTTACAAGAATTAATTCCAATTCCAGCGCGAACAATGAGTTCGAAGAGGCCTTTAAAAACAATCAAATATTTTTTTGCTGTCCGCAGAAAAAAGTATGGGTTCTTAAAGGGGAATACCTGGCAGACGATAATTATGACGAAGACGGTCAAACAGGAAATTTTATCTTAAATCGCCAAAAAGTCGCTGAAAAAATAAACGAATGGATACAGAATCTAAATATGCATCAACACCATACTTATTTGTTGATTCACGGTAATGAGGCAAATGAAGAAATGAAAAAAACGGGGCTTTACTGGTTGGAAAATTTTAGTACCGTGGACCCTGATGATTACAAACAAATCGAAGACCTTGTTACTAAAGCATCGCTTGAAATAGATTATGGTACCGCTGTGGAGGAAATACTTCATGATCGCTTCCATCAACGGTTAACAGATAGAACGGAGGAAAGGGTTAATGGCCATGAACTGAACAACAAAAAACCTCCACATCTCGATTTTGAAAAAGATATTCTGGATTTGCCAAACGGCATGACTATTGATGATTTTCCTGTAAAGATTAAACCTGCTATCATCGACTTGAAAAACAGATTCGACATACTCCCATAGCGCCTTTAAAAACAAACATTTAATCCCATTCCCCGGAAGCAACTGGTTCCCTCCCCAGATTTCGATGCGCCCTATTCTTTAATCAACACCCAGTTGCCATGAAACGCATATTGCTTATATGCAATGAGGTAGCAGCCGACACTATTTACAATAGCGTGGTTACCCAATTATCTGCTCAGTCATTCGGAGCATGCCAATGCACGACCGTCAAAAACGGAAAAGAGTGGAACGATTTCAAATTTACAGACAAAGGATTTGACCAGATTTTTGTGCAGGTGGAACTGGCCTGGGGCAGTAAAGTTCGGGAGGGTTATGATGTTGCCAACGAACTTATTCTAACCAAAATTCCCGAATCCCATATTGCCCATCTGCGTTTCCTTTCCACCAAGACGCGCCAGGAACTCCGCGCAATGGCTTCCGCTAAACACCAGCCGCTTGTTAAATCATTTATACACCTCCATCTGCCGCTACAAAAACTGAAGCCGTATTATTTTTCGCGCCTTGGCTATAACTATTTGCGAAATTACTGTCTTACCTCAACTGGTCAGATAGATCAACTCTTGCACGATCTCCAGAAATATGGAGGCGTGCAACCCGATATACATCTTGTGGAAGAGAACATCCGTCGGGTTATTATCATGGGGGAGCATCTCGTGGGAGCAGAAGCGTTTAAAATAGCAGAGGAAATGCTGGAAATCCTGAAGCGTTTGGACCGATCAGAAACGTTGACCGTCATTCAGCACAAATTACCCGGATTAATCAAACAATTAGAGAAGAAACGGGATGAAAAACAGCAGAACGCTATCGAAAAATTGCCCTACAAAGCCATGCTGGTAGAAGACGACCCGGCTCAGGGAGAACAGTTAAAAGAAATATTAAGCCAGTATTTTGATGAGGTAAGCCTGTTCTCCAATGGGGAACAAGCAAAAGCAGCCCTCGAAGACAGTCTTATAACAAATACTTATCAGGCCCTTTTTACAGATATGGAATTGCTGGAAGACGGGTTCGACCAACCCGTTATGGGTGTCGATTTGCTGGATTTTTGTGAAGAAAACGCACCCGGAATTGCCACCCGCATCATCACCTCCCTGCCACGCCGCGGATTGCGGGTGCTGATCAACAAACGCAATGAACACATACTGCCTAAGAATAATTCGGGTTCTATCCTAAGCGAAAGCGATAACCTGGCGCAGGTATTCAAATCCCTGAAAAAAGAGATTGAGGAGCGAAATAAATACCGCGAACGCCCGGGACCGAAGAATGGTCCGTTTGGAAAGGATCAGAAGACAGGCAGGCCAAAAACCATGAAAAACCTGTACTATAAAATCAAATTTGAAAAACCCGGGGAACACCAAAAAATGATGCAGGACATCCAGCGGAGAGCAGCCGCGTTTTTCAGCGGACAAATGGACGCTACTCAAGTGGATTGCGATTTCGGGCGCCTGGAGAACCTGGGGCGCGAAGAAAACCGCGATATCCTGGAATTAATACTCCTGCACAGGGCCATCGCCTTGCTGCACAACAAGGAAAATGGGAAAATTTATTACGGCGATTTTGAAAAAAAAGAAGTGGATAAAGCCGGTAAATCTATCTTCAAAGGACTCAAAAACGGATATTGCGATAGTTTTTCTCCGCGCCTGGGAGATGACGCCAAAGCTTATTTTGTGAGCAAACTCGGTTTCACCGGCCACTGGAACAAACCGGTCGGAAGTATGCTTTACCAGGAAATTCTGGAAGAAGACCTGTTCCCGGAGGAGGCAAAGTGGCTGGCCGCTATTCAGCCGAAACAACTCAGGTCGCAGCTGTTGAGCGAGGAAGATCCGGCAGGTTTCCAGATCATCCAGGAAAACTTAATCAAGTTCAAAACAATCTTGACGAACAATGCCTTAAAAGCACCTTCAACATATCATAACCTGTTGAAAATAAAAGACTTGAGAACGGCTTCGCTGGAAGATTTCCTTCGGGAATGGAAGGAGTTTCAGCACTATCTCCGCCTGAAAAATGCACCCGAAAGTGTGCTTGAACGCGCCCAGAAAGTATACCTTTCCATACAACAGGTTTTCAGGCCCTAAACCTCGGAAAACCCTGTTGATCTTATCGTTGTGCCATGTTTCACCCAACAAGTGTATATCATGGCAACACAACGTTTACACTCCGACTTAACAAGACGCCCCTACATCAGCATACTGTTCGCCGTATGTTTTCTGGCATCTTGCACCCCTGACGCCCCGCCGGCGCCCTTACGCCCGGAGCTCGCACCGATCATCGTCATCTTAGACGACCGCTCCGGCACGATAGACCTGAAAGGGATCGTCAAACCCGACGCGGTTTTTTACAACGACGTCGCTACCAGCCTACAAGACAATTGTCCCGGTGGAATCCTTGCCGTTGTGCTCTGCGGCAATCCCAAACCGGCTTCTAAAAGCAGCCTCCGTTTCGATGCCGACACCTTTCGTATGGTATTGCCCGGCGATGGAGCAAACCACGAAGACCGCTACCATGCCCGGCTGAAAAACGAGGCAGCCGTACTCGCGCGGAATCAACGAAGAGCAGCATTTATCAGCCTCATAGATCAGCACATCATCCGATACGAACCCAATGGCGCCGACGTGACTTACCTCGACGATGCACTGTTGCGGGTGCGCCGGATCATCGACAGCCCCATCCACGCACAACGGCCCAAACTCGTGGTCGTCATTTCCGATGGCATCAACGAAAACAGCCAGGCAACGGCTATACCGTTCACCCGAAAATTTATCAAAGACACCGACGATCAGTCGCTCAGTATCGTGCTGAATTCCTGGGAAAACCCTGACATCAGCATTTTTGAGCATGAACCGATTCAACTACAACGCACGGAGAGTCTGCCTGATACCAAACGCTGCATCGCGGAATTTATCAGCCAGAATAAACCATAGCCGTAGCGTATCAAAAATTTCTTCCCTCTTCTTAAACATTTACAACTATGAAATCCAGCAATCATTTTCAGCCAGAGCCGGAACGGCATCCCGGAGCAGCGTTCGATACCGCCCACCAGTCTGCGGTAAAGGCCAATAAATGTGCCGGTGAAGACCATCTTATTGTTCAAAAAATAGAACAAAAAGAGTTGCAAATCGCTGAGATGGACAAACGATTAACCGCTCAGCAAACCATTTTTTTCACACTTGGATTTTTTCTCGTGGCAATCTGCGAAGGGCTTGCATCCTGGGAATTTTACAAACTCTTTTTAAAAGGGAGTTTTGATTTCGGTATTTTCAAACTTTCGTTTGCGGTGTTCGGCGCGGTGGCGGTGGTGCTGGCAGGCGTACTGATTTCCCACTCCCTGCGCACGCTGTTCAGCAAGCAAATCGCGGACTATGAGATGTACCTGGCAGCGGAGGAGCGCCCCGATATGCCCAAAGCCGCCCTGCAGCGGCAGATGCGAAAAGCGCAGCGCATACACCACATCCTGGGAATGCTCACCCTGCTTTTTTGTTGCGGTCTGCTGGCATGGTTCAGCTACCTGCGTGTTACCTGGGAAAGCAAAGCGGAAGGGGTAGAAATCCCATTCACGGCTTTAGATGTGTCGCCGGCCTTATTCCTCATTTTAGAGAGCGTTTTAGGCATTTATTTCTTCTACTTTTTAAAAAGACAAGGCCTGGCCTTTTCGATCTGGAGGCTGAAACGCCGCTCCGAACAGCTGCGGAATATCTGCCGCGAAGAAACCCACATCGTGGCTGCCGCCGTCTACGAACTGGATAAAATGGGTTTTGACTGGAAATCCGATAACGAAATCCAGATTGCGATGCTCCGCTATACCCACCGCAACAGCAGCGATGATGACTACACGAAATCGATAAAAGTTGGGAAAAACGCCGTGTTCGTGCGCGACACACAAGGGGTGGCAGTACCCAATATTAAAATCATCGGTATCACTGATTTTGAAACGGCTACGAACGGCGCCGTTACGGATGTAAACGGAGCGGCTTCGCTCAACTACATGGATGCCGATGCGCTGAAATCAATCCTGGTAAACGGCCAGAGCTTCGACGGGCACTTCCCAAGCGGCGGCGTAACCACGCTGGTGATCGACACCAAACGCCCGATCGGGTTTTAAGCGCCCTTTTTGCCAAATAGACCCCAAAAAACCTTTTTTTAACACCGGTGGGTCTTTGCTGCAACAATACCATTTTAAAACAGCCGGATCTGCCTCAAAAGATTTGTTATGAACCAGAAATCTGTTTTGCTCGCTCCCTTGCCTGCCTTTATTTTTGTAGTGTTCGCAGGGATTTTTGCCGCATGGCTTTGGTTTTTTCATCCCTCCTGTTACGAACCAGTGCTTCGTTACGAAACACAAACCAAATTCACCGTAGATACGGTTTGGGCGCCCGCTCCATACCGGATCGAGGAAGTGATCTGTACGGACATCCAGGAGGGCAGACGCCCCAGAAACCCCGAAGGCGTCTTCGAGAATTTTGAAAAAATATGGGTTGAAAAGACACAAAATAAAGAGTACACGGAAGTTTATCATTTTGTTTTACAGCGTGTTCGATTTCAGAACACATCGATGGACACCGCTACGTTTGCCATGCGTGGCTGGGTGCGTATCACTGCTTTCCCCAACCAGCCCATACAGACGGAAATCGAAAAAATCAGGCTCGCTCCGGGTCAGTTTTACACCTTTCACTTCCGGGTGGATTTGCCCGAAGGATATGACCTCCAGATATTAGACAGCCTGAATGAGTACAACTGCGTGTTGCGTGCGAGTCCGGCAAGGGTGGCGCGAAAACGCGAATTCACGGAGAAAGTTCCCCGGAAAATCCAGTGCAACCGCTGTTGTGAAGTATGTGAAGATGAAGTAGTCAAACCAGCCGATCTGATTGCTCCGCCCTCTATTTCAAAGAGAAAAAACAGCGTCCCGGTGGAAGGAACGTCAAGATAAAGGCAAGGCGCCGCAACATGAGTCAACCCGGATTTTGGAAATTGATAAAAATTCGGGTTGACACATGTTGATTTACAATCGACCACTCCGTTTCATTTGAAGGAGCAGCGCTTCAAAAATTGATTAGCCCAAATATTATTTTACAATTATCTTTATTTTAAAAAATATCAATTTTTGTTATTTAAGTTATTGAAAATGTCTTTAATTGAATATTTAATGCTTATAAAATAGAAATAACAAGAATTATGTGAGACATGTTTTTATCTAAAACACATCGTTTTGCAGATTATTAAGAATATTTATCAAATCCGCCGTATAAAATTCGTACCTTTGCGGCGTTTTTTAGCAGAGGGCAAGGCTTCCGTATGTTCGTTTTTCTGACCGCCCGTCCGGCGGAATGTGTGGGAAAAGGAGAGCAGAGGGTGCTGGCAGCCAATACCCTTGTTCAACATTTTCTCATTTATTCATTTTTTAATGAACGCATTCCAAGAACTCGGCATTGCCGACGAGCTACTGCAAGGTTTGGTAGCTCTGGGTTTTGAAACCCCCACTCCCGTACAACAATTGGTTATCCCGGTCGCCCTCGAAGGCAATACGGATATCATTGCATTGGCACATACCGGCACCGGCAAAACAGCCGCTTTCGGCCTGCCGCTGCTCCAGCGCATCGACCCCTCGGAGCGCGGTATTCAGGGCCTCGTACTTTGCCCTACCCGCGAACTATGCGTGCAGGTAGCCAGCGACCTGGAAAACTATTCCCAATTTGCCCATCAATACAAGGTAGTAGCCGTCTACGGCGGCGCGAGCATTGAAACGCAGATTCGCCAGATCAAAGCCGGCGCACAAATCATTGTTGCTACGCCGGGCCGACTGATGGACCTGATGACGCGCAAAGCAGTTCGTCTCGATACCGTGCACCGCGTGGTACTCGACGAAGCGGATGAAATGCTCAACATGGGTTTTAAAGAGGCTATCGACTTTATCCTCGCGGCTGCCGAAGACCGCCAGTCCATCTGGTTGTTTTCCGCTACTATGCCCAATGAGGTGCGCCATATCGCTTCGCACTACATGAAAAACCCGCGCGAACTCAGCACGGGCAACCAGGGCCAGTCGAATGCCAACATCGAACACCAGTATTTCCTGTGCCGCGCAGACGACCGTTTCGCCACCCTTAAAAGGGTAGTGGACGCCAATCCGGGCATTTACGGACTTATTTTCTGCCGCACCAAAATCGAAACGCAGGAAGTAGCCGAACAAATGATCCGCGACGGATACAACGCCGACGCCCTGCACGGCGACCTGGCGCAAGCCGACCGCGACCGTGTCATGCAACGCTTTCGCGAAAACAACCTGCAACTGCTCATCGCTACCGACGTAGCGGCGCGCGGACTGGACGTGAGCAATATTTCGCACGTGATCAACTACGGTCTGCCCGATGAAGCAGAAATCTATACGCACCGATCGGGCCGTACCGGCCGGGCCGGCAAACAAGGCATCTCGATCAGTATCATTACCTCGAAATACGAGGAAAAAATCCGCCTGATCGAGCGCAAAACAAAAGCCAGTTTCACGCGAAAGCCTATTCCGTCGGGCATTGAAGTGTGCGAACAACAGCTGTACCATATCATCAACGGCATCCATACGCAGGAAGTACACTACGAAGAGATCGAGCCGTTTATGCCGCGTATTTATGAGGAACTGAAAGACCTGGACAAGGAAGAACTCATCAAACGCTTTGCCAGCGTGGAGTTCAACCGATTCCTGTCCTACTACCGCAATGCGCCGGATATCAATATTTACCCGAGGGGCGACAAACGCAGCGTCCGCCCGACGACAGGCGGCAGTCCCAACGGCTCCATGCAGCGCCTGTTCCTGAATGTCGGCGAAATGGACGGCGTCAACAAAAAAGACTTTATCAAACTGCTGTCCCGCAGCTTCGGGGTGCCTACCCAGGCGCTCGGACATATCGACATGAACCGCGCCTACATGCACTTTGACCTGGATGCAGGCTATGTGAATGTGGTACGCCAGGGGCTTTCCGAATTTACGATCAACGGTCGCCGCATCCGGGTAGACGACGCTTCTCCACAAAAAGAAAAATCGTCGATCCGCGAAAACAAGGTTTTTGACAAGTTCGAGAAAAAAGGCCCGAAGGGAAAGAAGAAGTGGTAGTTTTGCGTTGGTGTTTGGTGTTTGGTTTTTCGTGTTTGGGGCGCTTCGCCTTTGGCAACAGTGAGTAGCTCAGGCAATGCACCCCAAACACGAAAAACCAAACACCAAACACCATTTTAACATTCAGCAGATGCCCGATTTTTCTCTAAAAAATTGGTTTTCAACACTTTGCATACTACTCGCTTTCGTTGTTCGCCTGCATGGCCAAACGGAAGCCTTTGCTGAATTGGATAGTGTGGTGGAAACGGGCAATCCGTTTGTATTGCGCCTCCACCTGCCCGAGGTGCTGGGCGTGACGCCCCAGGAGGTGAATTTTTCTCCCTGGGACAGTATTTTTCCTTCTGAAAACATCCTTTCCCAGACAGACTGGCAACACAGCGAAAAGGGTTTCGACAAAACGGTTACCCTGATTGCTTTCGATGCCGATTCGATGCAGCTGCCACCGCTGCCGATACAACTGAAAGGCGGCGGACAGGCGTTTACGCAGCCGCTACAACTCTCCATTATCCCTACGCCTTCGCCCGACGATTTGCGCGATATGGCCGATATCAAGGACATCCGGCGCGAACCGTTCAGTTGGCGGGCATTGCTCTATGCCTACCGGGAGTGGCTGTTGATCGCACTGGGCGCACTCGCGCTGGTGCTGATTGCGTACCAGATTTACAAACAAAAATTTCGCAGCGACGCGGCCCTTTCGCGCAGCATACAACTCCCGCCGCACGAATATGCCTGGCGGCGCCTGGAAGCGCTCGAACGTCGGAAACTCTGGCAGCAGGAACAGCCCAAACTGTACTACGCCGAACTGACGCATATCATTCGGGAGTATCTGGAAAAACGCTACCGGATACCGGCCCTGGAATCCGTTTCCGATGAAATTTTACGACAACTACACCGCACTGATTTCCCTGAAGCGTTCGTTACGGATTTGCAAAAACTGCTGACGGAAGCCGATCTGGCAAAATTTGCACAGTCTACGCCGCCGGTATCTTTTCACCCGGAAGCCTTGCAAATTGCCCGTACTATTGTAACCGAAACGATTGAAAAACAAGTAGTTGAATCAAATTCCGCGCCGTGATATTCGCTCAACCGATCTGGTTTTTATTGTTGCCTTTGCTTTTCCTGCCCTTGCTCCTGCGCCGCAAAAGCAGCGATGCAAAAACCCGGCAGGTTGCCATGCGGCTATCGCAGTCGCCGGGCGGGCCGCACACATGGCGCTCCAGCATACGA
>JALHMA010000137.1 GCA_022844265.1 Saprospiraceae bacterium
TTTGAAGCTGTTCACCCAGGCAATTACCTTTCGTTTATTGCCGAACAGACATCTCCGACATTTCCACCGTCTGAAACGGCAGCCGGCTCAACATGAACAAGTTGCGATGAAGCGGTTTTCCGTCACATCTCCCGCACATATACCGTTACTGACTTTTCCCCTTTATCATTGGTATAGGTTTCCACCAATTTCACCACGCCATAAGGCAATAATTGGAAATTAAAGGATAAGGTCTCCAAAGGCAAGCCGGGCAACAGAAAGGTATTATCGCCAACAAATTCAAGGTTCACCCCAAACGGCATCTCATTCGTTTTATCACCTTTTATCCACAATTGCTGGTCTTTTATGAACAGTTCCATTTTATTGCTGGCGTCCTGCTCGCTGGTGTAGTTGCCGACCAACAGGCCCATTGCCGCCGGCTCGACGGCCAGTTTTTTGGCCATACTGACGTTGTACGCCACTTTCTTGCTGCCGTCCTGTAGGTTTTGAACCTCCAATATCCTCCTTTTGGCGGTAGGGGAAGAAGAACTGCTGTCTTTTTCAAGCCAGGGGTCGCCTATAAAATAGAGTTGCGTCACCAAAGGCTGGTAGCCTTCCGCCGTAATCATCAGGTGGAAATGCGCCGGACGGTAATTCTCGCCTGCGCCATAAGGGACGGGTAAAATGGTTTTAAAAGAATAATTGCCCTTTCTATCGGAATAGGCGGTGCCCCGGTATTTAAAATCGGCGGTCTCGTTGTCATATACGCCGTTGCCGTCGCAATGCCAGAGCTCTATTTTGGCTTTTTTATAGGGCGTCATGCAGTCGTCGTGCAGTATTTTTCCCATCAACTCAATCGGGTCGCCTTTTTCGCCTTTGATCCGGAGGCTTTCCCGCACCGGGCTGTCGGGGCGGTAAAACGGGCCGAGCACATCGGAGGTGGTTTCGCAGTCGCCCACGTAGCGTTGGCCATCAAAGCGGATAAACCCCGTGGCGCTGACGGCGACGGCGGTAAGGATAGTTTGGCTTAAAAATGTTCTTCGTTTCATCTTGTTAGATTCTTGAAATTCAGGTAAATAATGCAGAATTTGGGAGGTTCACCGTTAAGGGCTAAGTTAAAGTATCACACGATCAATCAACACCTCAAATGATTCATTGTCAAATTCTTATGTTTCAAACTGCCAGGCATTTTCAAATCTGCAGGTTCGCTTCCTAATGCTTTGCCTTATACCCCGGCCCCCGCACAACCCGACCCGGGGTTGCGCCCGTGTGCTCACCATTTTTCAGTACCTGCATTCCGTTTACCCAAACGTCGGTGACCCCCGTGGCATATTGTTGGGGTTTTTCAAACGTTGCATGGTCCTGGATTTTTTCCGGGTCGAACACCACCACGTCGGCGTGATAGCCGGGTGCGAGTTTTCCCCGGCGCTTGATTCCAAAATTTTCGCAGGGCAAAAGGGTCAATTTTCGAATAGCATCCTCCATTGGGATTACTTTTTCGTCGCGGACGTATTTTCCCAACAAACGGGCGAAATTGCCATAGGCACGAGGGTGGGTGCTCGATTTCAGAAAAACACCTTCCGGGGCTGATGATTCAGCATCGGAGCCAAAACTCATGTAAGGTAGTTTGATTTGTTTGCGCACGTTGTCCTCCGACATCAAAAAGTACGCTGCTTCAATGCGCGTGTGGTCTTTTATGATCAGGTCAATGATGGTTTGTTCTGGCGATGTTCCGTACAGTTTGGCTGCTTCTGCAAGGGTTTTTCCGGTCAGGTATTTGAGCGAATCCTCTTTAAAGCCCAATAGTTTGACTCCATCCGCACCAGCGAAATAATAGAGGTTTTCCCAGTCTGTGGCGTTTGCCTTCATGGCAGCGATGATGGCGGGGCGCTGTTTAAGGTCTTTAAGGCGCTCCACCCAGCGGTCTATGCCGCCTTCCTGCACGGCGGGCGGCATGGAAGCATCGAAGCCCGTAGCTCCTGCCACATAGGTGTACATGTTGGTGGTGATGTTAATACCGGCAGCCCGGGCGCTATCAATTTTGGCGATTGCCTGATCCATCTTGTGCCAATTGGGTTTTCCTCCTGCCTTCAGGTGGTAAATTTCGGCGTGGATGCCCGCTTCTTTGGCGATTCGGATGACTTCGTCAATAGCCTCCAAAAAACGGTTGCCCTCGCTCCGCATGTGCGTGATGTAGGAGCCGCCGTATGGGGCCGCCACTTTACAGAGTTCTATGAGTTCTTCGGTCTTGGCATAACTGTCGGGAGCATAGATGAGCGCCGAACCGATGCCGAATGCACCTTCTTCCATAGCTTGGCGGACGAGGCCGCGCATGCGTTCCATTTCGTCGGGCGTCGGGGCACGGTTCTCAAAACGCAACTCGTGAATACGGGTGGTAGCCGCCCCCAAGAAAGAGGCCACGTTGCAGGAGACGCCCTTTTTCTCCAAATGCTCCAGATATTCACTCAAGGTAGTCCATGTGATATCATACTTGATGTCGCCTTGGTTTTTGAGGTCATAGTCCTTCATAAAATCGTTGAGCGGCCCCATGCTCCAGCCTTCGCCCATCAATTCCAGGGTGACTCCCTGCCGGATGTCGCTTTGGGAGCGCCCATCGGCCAAAAGGCTCGTGGTGCTCCAGCTCAGCACATTGACAAAACCGGGCGCCACCGCTTTGCCGCCGGCATCCACTTCTACTTTTCCTTTGGCGTTACCCAGGTCGCCGAGGGCGGCAATGCTGTCGCCCTGAATAGCCAGGTCGCCCCGAAAGCCGGGTTTTCCGCTGCCGTCGTACAACATGCCGTTTCGAATGATGAGGTCGTATTGAGGGGGATCGGGATGACAAGCGCAAAGGCATGTCAAGGCCAACAGTAACAAGCTTAATCTTGGCATAATTTCATTTTTTAAGATGATGTTTTTCATGACAAAAGTATCACCCCTTCCGCTTGATCAAATATTCGCCGGATGGGTCTTTCTGTTTCATGGCAGTAGATTTTCCGTTCTCCATCACAAATTCGATGGTCATGTCAGAAAACTCTTTGGCCTTGAACACACGGGATTTGTAGGGAACTAAATGGGTGTCGGGAGTACCCGGAAAGGATACGATCAATTCATTGTTTTTGAGCGAAACTGTGAGGACAACTCCGCCGAATTCGTATTGCCCGGTGTACGTTTCGAGCGTTGCGGGGTCGCTGAGGGAGGCATCGGGCCTGCGCTTGAATATGGCTTCGCTTTCATCCAGCGAAACCGTCAAACCGCCAATATCGCCTTGTGGGTTGGTGGTAAAATTAAGGGAATAAAGCCCCAATCGCTCGTCATTCGGCGTATCGAAACGGTCATAATGGAAATGGCTCAAGGGCAACTGGATTTTGTTCAGCGCAAATTGCATATCCTCGCCCTTCTTCGTGATTTTAATGATGCCATAAGCCGGGTGTTCGTACTCGCCTAAATAATCGTCCATTGGATGCGAAGGCTTTGTGCCGGCGATGCGGCCTACGCTCGCTTTTTGTCTCGCCTCCCTGATTAATTTCTTGCCTTCGAGGTACTCTTTCAACCGGCGTTCTTTCCACGGTGTTTGGTCAAGGCCGAGCAGGCGTTCATATACATTGAAATTGACAATTTCAATCAATGGCCTGCAATGGTCGCCTATGGCAAAAACGATCACCCCAATACTATCCTGCGGCATAAAGGAAACCTGAGAATAAATACCGTCCAATGCGCCACCATGCTCTGTATATAAGTGCCCCCTGTACGACGAAACCCATCGCCCCATGCCATATACCGGGTTTTGCATTTCTTTGTACTTTGCGGTTATGCTGTTCCCGGTCGGAATACTGGGTTGCAGCGTGGCTTGGAGTACTGCCGATGGAATGACCTGTTTGTCCTTGTATTTACCGTCGTTCATCAGGGCAACGAGCCAATGCGACATATCATTGATATTGGAAATAACGGCGCCGGCCGGCCCTACGCCTCCCTGCTCTTCATACCAGGGAATCGGGTGCAAAATATTCGTGTCCCGCTTTTCGTCATAAGGTGTAAAATAATCACTGCTTTTCCTCATGTCGGCAATGGTGAACACTGTGCTTTTCATGTCGAGCGGATTGAGGATATTGGCCTGTAAATATTCTTCCCAGGTTTTGCCCGTCAATAATTCAATGGAATAACCCGCTGCGGTGTACATCAGGTTATTGTATATAAAGCCTTGGCGCAAAGGCTGGCTGGGTTCGAGGTATTTCAGTTTATCAAATAACTGCTTGCGGCTGAATTCGGATTTAAACCAAATCAAATCGTGGCGTGATATGCCCGTCCGGTGCGACAGCATATCACGCATGGTCACGTTATTATTCAATTCATCGTTGTAAAACTCAATAGCCGGGACAAATTCTTTGATGGGTTTGTCCCATTCCAGTTTGCCGTTTTCTACCTCCATACCGACGGCAACTGCCGTGAAAAGTTTGGAATTGGAAGCTATCTGGAATAAGGTATTGCCCGTAATGGGCGTTTTTTTGTCATAATCCCGGTAGCCGTAGCCTTTGACAAATACGAGTTTGCCCTTCACCACAACGCCGACACCAACGCCCGGAGCATTCCAGTCCTGGAGGAGTTGTTCCATGTACTGGTCAAAACCAGACAATTGGGTTAGTGGGTCTTGTGGTTGTGCCTGAGCAGCTGCGCCAAGTAGCATGACAAGCATTAAAATGAATGGATTTTTCATATTATTGTTGATTTGTATAAGGTTTTATGATTGGCCTGATTTAGATTTAATAATTAAGGTTTTTGCCCTAAAGCACCCTTTTTCACCTGAGAATCTGGATGCCCGCATTGCCACATGACAAAGGCATAATGGCCCCTCCACTAACGATTCTCCGGCACCGGCGGCGGACCATCCGGCAACAGCGCTTTGTAAACCGTCGTCCCCTTTTTTTGCAAAAATTCCGCCCGCATGGTCTGCCGGAGCGCCTCATTTTCAAACAAATCCACCATCGTCAAGCCCATTGCTTTGCTCGAATATACCATCCCCTTGTGCCCGATGGACATCCCGCCGCAGGCGACCACCGCCCAACTGTGCCAGGGGGCTTTCTTGGCCGCAGTCGTAACGACGAGCTGTATTTGCGGGGTGTTCCAACTCACATCCGCTACGTCGGTCGAGCCCCCTTCGGGGTCTTTCATCGTTTCCCGCAGGGGTTTGATTGTGCCGTCAAGCCCGATTTGTTCGACGCTGGTGGCCGCCTGGATTTTTTTGGCAAACTCCATTTCCTCGGGCGTGTAGTTGATTTCGCCGAGCAATTCCAGGTTTTTTTGCAAGGCTTCGGCCCCTGTCCGGTTGACGAGCAATTCCCACATGCCGGATTCAAGCGCGAGTTTCGACTCAACGCCCGCCATCATCGCTGCACCTTCGACGATTTGCTCCACACGGGGCCAGATTTCTTCGATACCCTTGCGATCGCTGTCCCTGACCCAAAGGTTGATTTTTGCAAAATCAGGCACGACGTTGGGCACATTGCCCCCGTTCTTGATGACATAATGGATGCGGACGCTCGGCTTGACGTGCTCGCGCAGCTGGTTCAACCCGTGCAGGCAAAGTTCGACGGCGTCGAGAGCGCTGCGCCCGTTCCAGGGGTCGTAGGCTGCGTGGGCTGCCTTGCCCCGAAACTCGATATTGTAACTGACCATCGCCTGCGAACTTTGCGCATAAGCCTCCGTCTTGTCTTCCGGATGCCAGTCGAGGCAGGCGTCGAGGTCGTTGAACAGGCCTTCCCGTGCCATGTACGTTTTTCCGCCGATGGCTTCTTCGGCGGGTGTGCCGTAGAAGCGAATGGTGCCTTTTAGTTTTCCACCTTGCATCAATTCTTTGATGGCAATGGCGGCGCCGAGGCTCCCCGGGCCGAACAGGTTGTGCCCGCAGCCGTGACCACCAGCGCCCTCCTGCAAGGGTTCTTTTTGAGGGGCCGCCTTTTGCGAAAGCCCCGGTAAGGCGTCGTATTCGCCGAGAATGCCGATGATGGGCTTGCCGCTGCCGTAGCTGGCAATAAAAGCGGTAGGCATTCCAGCCACGCCTCGCTCCACCCGGAAACCCTGCGCCTCGGCGTAGTCGGCCAGCACTTTGGCGGATTGGTGTTCCCGGAGCGCTGTTTCAGCGAAAGCCCAAACCTGGTCGCTGAGGCGGACGAGGTCTTTTTCATGGGCTTCGACGGATTTCAGGACGGCTTGTTTGTTCAGAGACAAAGTCGGCGCAGGCTTTTGTTGTGCGAAAAGGGTGGCTTGCAACCCACAAAAAAGGATGGCAAAGGCAAAGCGTTTTTTCATGACTGAATGCCGGTTTAATTGTTGATGAAATGAAGGGGTAACTCATGTTGCCATGGGTTTAATTCTTTTCAGCGCGTATTTCTTTTTTTACCTGAAAATCAGGATGCCCGCATTGCCACATCATAAAAGCATATTGGTCGGCAAAATTGGCAAAAGTGACTTCCCGGTCTTCGGTAAAATGCCCGTTGTCATAGTTCACTTTCACCAATACGGGTTTGCCGGAGATGGAGGCCTGTTGGACGGCGGCGGCAAATTTGCCCGGCTGCCATACCACCACCCGTGGGTCGGTCCAGCCGCCCACGCTCATGACCGCAGGGTATTTTACACCTTTTTTGACATGCTGCATACCGTCCATTTCGTAGAGGGCTTTGCACTCCACGCTGTCAGTGACTGTTCCAAATTCGGGAATATTGACAGGGCCATTCGATGAAAACTCCAAACGCATGGCATTGGAACAACCCACGTTGTTTACGGCGGCAGCAAATAAATCGGGGCGCTCCGTAATGGCTCTGGTAATTAAAATGCCGCCTGCGCTGGTGCCGGTGCCGCCCAATTTTGAAGACTGGGTGTAACCATTTGCAATGAGGTATTCGGCACAACTGATAAAGTCCTTCCAGGTATTGGGTTTGGTGGTTTTATAGCCGGCTTTGTACCAGTCTTCGCCTTTTTCGCCGCCGCCACGCACGTGTGGTATGGCAATGACTACACTTTTTATTGCCAGTGAATTCAATTCCGCACTAAAATAAGGCGTCATACCGTAGCCGTAAGCGCCATAACTTTCCATCAAACAGACATTGGAGCCGTCTTTTTTAGTGCCTTTTTTATAGATAATCGAAAGCGGTACCATCACGCCGTCATGCCCTTTTACCTCCACTTCTTCCACGACCAGGTTTTTGTATTCGTCGGGATAAACAGGCGCCGCATTGAAGGGACTCGGTGAAAATTTGTCTGTTTCAGCGTTGTAAATAAACTCGGTGAAAGGCTTGTTCCAGGAAGTAATTGCTACCAAATATTCATTGGTTTTGGTATCCATGCAGCTGGCGAACGCCGAACCCGTAAATGGCAATTTGACTTCCGTCATCGCTTCCGTTTTCAAATTGTACTTGTAAAAATGGGTGTTGATACCATCGCTGTAACTGAGGAGCAGGTAATCCTTGCAGCGGGTAAAACTTTCGAGTACCATCGATTTTTCGGGTGCAATCACTTTTGCATTTGCCCAATCAGGGTAATTTAAATCAGTGGAGATGAGTTTGCGTTTTGAAGTGCCCTTGTGCGTAATGGCAAATACCTTGTCATCTGCGATGTCAAAACTGAGCACCTTATCCTCGGGCGTGCAAAAGGTATTCCATTGTATTTTGGGCGTATGGAATTGAAAACTTGGCGCGTAGTATATTTTCAATTCGTTTTGTACGGTTCCTTCGCCGGCAAATACATACGCTCTACAATCATCCAAGAGGGACACATAAGGATATACCTCTTCCCGTATTTTTAATTCAGGATGGGTTTCATTGCTGAAAAAGTCAATGTCCATTTTTGGGTCGGTTCCCAAAGTATGCAGTTTGGTTTTGGGGTTTAAACGGGCAGTCGGGTCGGTATTATCTGCCGATTTAATCCACATATACATAAACGCCTTATTGTTAAATGTCCAGCCGACAATACCGGCAGTAGCGGGTATCACATCGGGCAGGAACTGTTTGGCGTCGACATCCATCACCTGTATGGTCTGCACTTCGGCGCCGTTTTCGGCGTAGCCGATGAGCAGTTTTTTGCCGTCATAACTCGGCGCAATTTGCTGGACGGAGAGGGTTTTGCCTTCTTGAAAAGTCAAAGGATCAAACAGCAACTGCTCCGCCGAATCCAGGTTTTCCCGGAAATAGACCTTGCTCACTTTTTCGCCGGGCATTCTTTTTTGGTAAAATATCCGGCCTCCTTTTTTTATCGGGTAATAGATTTGTGCAGGTTGGAGTTTGTCCAGTTTGCGCCATTCGGCTATCAATTCGTCCCTGCCCGCAATGGTATTCATGGTGGTATTGGTCAAATCCGCCTGGGCTTTAAACCAGGCATTGACTTCAGGGTCTTTCATGTCTTCGAGCCAGCGGTAAGGGTCTTTGTAGGTGACGCCCCAGTAGGTGTCTTTGGCATCCACCGTTTTGGTGGCAGGGTATTGCCATTGGGCAAACAGGCTTGAACAGCCTGTGAAGAAAAGAAGAAAAATGATTGATTTTTTCATTTTATATGGTTGGAAATTGTTGAAGATTGGAGAATTAATTCACGGCCGTTTGAGTTTCCGGCACAAGCGTGGGAATAACGGCTGGTTTCTCCGTTCTCCGCAATGGCTGTATTTTCCAATATGTTAAACTCCGCCACAACCATTCTAAGGGGCCAAAGAGGAAGTATTTTAACCATATTGGGCTGATGATCAACTGGAAGACCCAAATGCCGGCAACGATGTAATAAAGTTCATACCGTTGCAATTTTCCGAACATGGACAAGCCGTAGCCGAGGAAAATATAATTGCAGATAATGGTGTGCATGATGTAATTGGTAAAAGCCATTTGCCCTACTGCCGCCAATGATTTTTGCAAAAAGGAAAGCCAACCTGATTTAATAAAAAGCATAATCATCGCAATATGCCCGCAAGTGGTAGCCACCCTGCCCACATCATAAGTCCACCAGGATTGATAGATAGAAAGGATGGAAAAGTTATTGGATACAATATGCAAGGTTTCATAATAATTGACTGTGATGCCGATACCGTAACCAATCAATGCCATGAACCAATAAAACCGATTGGATCTGGCGGCTTTCAATATGTGCATTTTGAAAAAAGCCATGCCCATAAGCATCATAGCTAATGTATCCAAAAAATTATATCGGTAAATGAAGAAAGTCTGTACAAGTTGGTTGCCAGGAATGCTGTACATCGCAATGCTCCAATAACCCTTGGTTTTGGCGCTTATCTCATCCTGCAATTGTTCGGGCGTTGCTTTGAATTCCTTTACCTTTCCTTCCCATTGCTCTATGGCTTTGGTTTCTTCTTTATTGAGTGTTTCGCCCCTGCTTTTCTTTTGGTTGGCTACCATGGATGTTTCATAGTACTTTTTGGCGTTGTAATAATCACTGATGCCCCACGCCGTTGTTGTAAGCAATAAAACTGTTGTGCCGATGATGAGGTGTTTTGGTACAAGGTGCCTGAAACTAAAAGCGAACATGCCGACAAGGCCGTAACAGTACAGGATGTCTCCCGACCACAAGAACAAATAGCAATGAACGATCCCAAAAAGCACCATCCACAGCAAGCGGCGGAAAAAGAGGTCAGTCACAGTGGCGCCCTTTTTTTCCAGTGAGCGAGCCGTGAAAATCAGGATGCCCGCACCAAATAACATGGAAAACATTCCCCGCATCGTACCTTCAAAAAACAGGTTGTTCATCCACCAGACGTTGAGATTCCAGCCCGTGGCGCCGCCATTATTTGTCGGGTCAAAATAAGCTTTGTATAAGCCAAAACCGACAATATTCATCAATAAAATACCGAATAGGGCAATGCCACGGGTGATGTCCATGGCGGCAATCCGCTCGGTGCCGGCGGTGGGTTTTATTACTTCTTGATTTGACATGATTATTTTCTTAAGTTTTGAAGGTTGCCAATTCGTTTTGTCCACACATTGAATTTTCCTTTTGGGGTATTAATCGGAATAACTTTTACGCCGCCCGTTTGAATACCTTGCTCGGTATGGACAAAGTAAGCATCACTTGTTATTCAACTTTTTTACCATAGCAAGAAACGAAATGACATCTTTCAAGAACTCATCCGAACGTTCATACTTTAAAGCATGTGAAGTTTCTTTGTACACCTTATGCGTAATCAAATCAGGATGCGCCTTTTGTAGTTTCGCGTTTTCTTCTTCAAATACAAACTGGTCTTTATCCGATACGGGATCTAGTATTAATAAAGGAACATCGAGATTCCGGTATATTACCTTTGGGAACAACAGGGAACTAGAAGCGCCAAATAATTTGTCGGAAGCAAAGGGCCTATAAGTTAAAGTCAGTAATTCTTCCACGGAGTTTACGCCACACAATTCCATGAGCCCGGGATTGAAAACCCATTTTCCTGCTGCATTTTTCTTCACAGATGCCAATATTTGGAAAATATGTTTTTGGTTATAGGCATCACCTTCCACCCATTGTTTACTGGCTTTGAACTCAGATTCAAAAGTCAATTTTTGAAATGCCTCGTATTCGGTAAACATATTGGTCATTTTCACTGTAAATGAATCCATTGATTCCTTGTGATCATTGCTTGCCCATGCCACCGAACCGCCATCTTCTAAAATGATTCCCAGTACACGGTCAGGGTAAGAATCATAAAAAGCCGTGGCTACAGAGCCGCCCCGTGACCATCCGCCAATGACGGCCTTTTTTATTTTTAAATCATCGAGCAAAAATTTAATATCGTCCGCTACATGGTAAAGCGACACGTCCTTGTCGGGTATCGGCGTGAACCCATGCCCGTAATAATCTATCGAAATCACGAAATAGCCCTGTTTTACTAAAGAATCGGCAAATCCCAAGAGTTCATACGCATCGCTGCCTGTTCCATGTGCCCAAACGATAGGTGTTCCAGTCGGTTTTCCCCAAGTCAGATAATGCATTTTTACATTATTGGTCTGGATATAATGACCGTGTGCTTGTTCAAATTTCAAGAATTCGCCTTTTGTTTTTATGAAAAAAAGGGAGTCTTGAATGGATTTATCCTGTGCTGTCAATGAAAGCACGGAAAGGCACAGCAATAAAATTGATATTACCTTTTTCATTTTAAAAATTTGTTTTGTTTCTTAATTTGTTTTAACCTTTAAAGGTTGATTTAAAAAATACGTCCAAAGCATTTAGTACTTCTTCTGGTTGGTCTAACCAGTTTTGGTGATTTGCATTTGGAATTAAAACCAGTTTTGCATTTTTTATATTTCTTACATACTCTTTTGTTGAATTCAAAGGAACGTTTGTTTTTTCTCCTTCTAAGACCAATACGGGAACGCTGATATGCTTAAGCATTGGACGAAAATCCCATTGATTAGAAAGACCACTCCATCGCCACAATGGCTGATCACCGTTTCTGATTGCTAATGGAGAAACTTCTGCGTCAGTTCCGCGTGCACGATCAAGGTGAGAAGGGTCAATAACGTAAGCGGTTAAATAAATGGATAAATAGTTTACAAAGAGTGTACGATATATTGTATCGTTGGTCGTTTTCTCCATTAATCTAAAAAGACTATCTATTTGCTTGGTTTTTGTTGCTCCTAAAGCAGCGTCAATAGATTCTTTT
Organism: Saprospiraceae bacterium; assembly: GCA_022844265.1. Taxonomy (GTDB): domain Bacteria; phylum Bacteroidota; class Bacteroidia; order Chitinophagales; family Saprospiraceae; genus M3007. The sequence continues at coordinate 11,612 of JALHMA010000137.1, forward strand.
CTCTTATCAAACTCCGTGGCTGGTTCCATAGGACTCAGGAATACCAAACGTCGCACCATTTGCGGATAGCGATTCGCATAGTTTGTAACAATTGCTGCGCCCCAGGATAATCCTATTGGTGTAATCTTTTGAATATTGAAATGTCGCCGGAGTGCTTCCAGTTCTTCAACGTAATCATCCATTGTGAGTTTTGTTGAGTCTCGCACCAGTTCAGACCTGCCACAACCACGTTGATCGTACTCAATAAATGTATAACCTTTATTTGCAAGAAGTTCAATGTCCAGTGCTCCATCGTGTATGCCCACTCCAGGACCTCCATGAATGAAAACAATAGTGTCTTTTCCAGAACCAACCATGCGGTAAAATAATTGAACACCATCGTTTGCCTGAAAATATCCTTGCTCCAATCTTAAGTTATTAGGCGCAGGTGGCAACATGGATTGCTGTGGTGGAAGTGAAGTAGAAAGCCCGGGTGGCGGTGGCTTAGGCGATAAAACTTTCTCTTGCGCAAACACATTGTTACCGCTAAACTCTTCTGCTGTTGCGGGTTTGGGTTTGTCTGCATTTGTACAGCCAAAGAGGTTTGCCAAAAGGCAAAAAGCGATAAACAATGTTGTTTTTTTCATTTTATAAAACTTGTTTTATTGTTAAAAAATAGAGGAAATACTGAGGGGCTAACTACCGCCGCATCGGCTGTATTTTCCAATACGTCAAACTCCGCCACAGCCACTCCAGCGGGCCAAACAGGAAATATTTCAACCATATCGGGCTGATAATCAACTGGAAAACCCAAATGGCCAGCACCACATAATAGATTTGATAATATTCCAACTCGGCATAGTAATTCAAGCCGTAACCAAAGAAGAGCAAGGTGCAAATGACCGAGTGCGAGATGTAATTGGTCAATGCCATGCGCCCGACGGCCACCAAGCGGCTGAACAGGTTTTTGGCAAAACCCGATTGGAACATCAGAATCAAAGCCGCCGCATGCGCCATCACCAATAGAATACGCTGGAAAGGATAAATCAAGTTGACCCAATTGACGGGTACCTGCTCCATGCGGGCGAGGTTGGCTTCGAGCGTGGAAAAGTGTTTAAAATAATAGTAATTGGCGAAAATCACCAAGGGTAAACCAATACCATAGCCGATTTTGACGACCTTCCAATAGTCTTTTCTCGACCAGGCGCCTGTCAGGAAGCCCCATTTGAAAAGTGCCAGACCCAGGAGCATGAGTGCAAGAGAGTCCCAAACATCGAAGATCAAATACTTGGTTTGCCATTGAAAGGCCAAAGGGCGCAGGTAACCCGCGACGGTCGTATAATCCGACTTCATCTTTTGGGTATTGGCTTTAGCGTCTTCCCGGTTGGGAATCATGGTTTTTTCTATTTCCCGCCAATCCGCAAGCGCTTTGGTTTGGATGTCGGTCAGGGCTTGGCTTTGACTTTGGGCTGTTGTGGCTTCCACATAAGCGATGCGTTTTGCACGTATCTCCTGGTAATGAATCGTTCCTGCCACAAAACTAACCACGGCTACAATGGGTACTGCCCACACCAAATATTTGGCGGCAACATTGCGGAACAGGTACAAAATCATTCCACAAACGGCATAGAGGTAGAGTATCTCGCCTATCCACAAAATGAGGTGGGCATGAATCAGTCCAAACAAAAGCAGCCAAAACATACGGCGGTAATACAGGGCATGGACAGCTGAGCCGTTGACGCTTTTGTTGGCAATAAACAGCAAAACGCCCGCCCCGAACACCATACCGAACATAGCGCGCATTTTACCTTCGAAAAGGATGCCGATGATTTGAAAAACCCAAAAGTTGAGGCTGTCGGGGTCGTTTTTGAAGGCTTCAAATGAATAATCTGCCATAGAAAACCCGGGCATATTCATCAGCAAAATACCCAAAAGGGCAAAGCCGCGCAACATATCAATAGTGGTGAGGCGGTTGGCCTCTGTCACCGGAGCCACAATGGCTGCCGATTGAGAACTGGATGGTTCCATAATAAAGTGTTGTAATTTAAAATGGGTTGTGTAACGTCAGAAGGGTTCAAAACCGACGTTACACAACGTCAGATGAATCGGGTTCCTACTTCGCATCATCATTGCTGATGTCCCGAATGGTCAGCCATTTGCCGTTGCGTTTTTCCCACACGGCCATGTATTTGCCGGAGTAGGTGACAATGGCTGCATCTGTTATGACCATGGTTTTCCCGATTTCCGTCACGCGGGTTTCGTCGCCGTACACCTCCAGCGTTTCGAATCTGACTTTTCCGATTCCCTTGCGATTCGCCATTTCCGCCTCAATGCCCTTTTGGATGGCGGCTTTGCCCACGAGCATGGGTTGGTCGTCGTTCATGCTGATGGCGTCGTCGGCGTAAAAGCCCACAATCGTGGCAACATCTTTCGCATTGAAAGCGGCAGCCCAGGC
>JALHMA010000138.1:0-7397 GCA_022844265.1 Saprospiraceae bacterium
TGTGAGGGGTGAGTAGTGAGTGGTGAGTTGTGAGTGGTGAGTAGTGAGTGGCATATCGTTAGAGGAATGTTGAGAACATTCCTCTAACGATATGCCACTCACTACTCACTATTCACTATTCACTATTCACTATTCACTATTCACTATTCACTACTCACTACTCACCACTCACCACTCACTCACTTCATTCCTTCCGGCTGTATCACAAAAGCCTGCGGAAATGCGCCGCTTTCCCGCAGCAGTTGAACGGCTGCTTCGGCTTTAGCCAGGTCGTTGAAATCGCCGAGCATGATCCGTTGCATCCCCTGTTCGGGTAGCGGACGGGCCATTAAGGTGCCGATGGAATGCAAAGCGCCATAACGGATGTCGTTTGGCTCAAAATCAGGCTGAATTTCTAAATGCACCCTGAAAACCAATTGGTTGTCAGGCATTTCCATACTGTCCGGGCTACTGCGTTCGGGAGTGTTATAAGCAACCTGCGCAGTGGAATTTCCGGGAACATACTCGAAAATATCCTCGTCGAGGGTGCCGGGTTTGCGACCTTCGACCCGGCGATTGGATACAAAGAAGCCGCCGCCTTTCTTGTCATTTAATACTTTGGAGAAAAACAAATCGTCGGCTGGTGAATTGAGCGGCCAGCCCGAATTTTCAGGTTTGCCCCATTTTCCGACACTACGGGTCGTTTTGAAAATATCCAGTCCGCCCAGCGAAATATGGCCATTGCTGCTAAACCACAGGGTTTGAGCGGCCGATTCGTAAAAAGGGCTGATTTCGTCCCCGCCGGTGTTAATCACTTCACCGAGGTTTTGGGGAAAAGAAAAATCAAATTCGCCGGAGTCCAAAGGTCGGGCACAGGCATACAAATCCAGTCCGCCGAAACCACCTTCGCGGTCGCTGGCAAAAAACAGCAATTCGCGGCCCTGTTCTTCCGCCACGCAGGGGTGCATACTGGTATGGTTGGGCATATTGATGTAGCTGCGCAACCGTTCCGGTTCGCTCCAGCGCTCTCCTTCAAAACGAAGTCCGTAGATAGCGCAACGCGTTCGCAGGCCGTTGCCGGCCCTCTCCAAAGGCGGCGCTTCATCGCATTGGGTACAGTAAAACCGTTTGCCGTCCTGGGAAAACACCCCGTTTCCAAAGCGGCTCGTGACCGATTCGGGTAGTCCCCGGGCGGAGTCGGCTTGCTGCCAGTTGGCTCCTTCGCGCATCGAGCGCAGGAGCGATACTTTTTTACCGACAAAACCGGAGTAGTAAAGCAGGTCGGACGACCAGGGCAAGGGTGCAAAATCATTGGCGGGCGTATTGATCCCGTCGGGCAGGGAGCGCGCGGTGCCGGTCTCCATTTTGGCGGCGGCCATTTGCAGGGCCAGTTCGCAGCCTTTGATGTCATTTTGCACGACGGCAATCACTTGCGCTTTGCGGGAGCCACGGTACTTGCGGGCAAAATTTTTGAATGCCTCGATGGCTTCTGTGTACCGTTCCGTTTGTTTGAGCGAACGGGCGTAGCGCAATCCGGCCAGTTCATATCTTTTAAATTCGTCTTTTGCCAGTTCATAACACTCGACCGCTTTTACGTAATTCCGCATGCGGTAATAGCATTCGGCGGCCTTGTACATGGTTTCCGGCTTGTTTTCTTTCAGGCGGGCGGCTTTTTCATACTGCTCGCCCGCAGTTGCAAAATTTCCTTTGTTAAAGGCTTCGTTGGCACTTTTAAGATGTGAAGAGTAGGTTTGAGCAGTAGCGGCAACGGGCGTGCCGAAGGCGAAAAAAGCGCTCCAGGCGCAAATCAGGAGTAATTTATTATAATACATACTATCGGTTGATGTTGGCATTTGGGCCAACGGATTAATGACTTTTTTTTAAGGGGTTGATAAAGGTTGATAAGGTTGATAAGGTTGATATACAGCCGCTCGAAAGTAACAGGAAAATCGCCTTTCTTTCGAGCGGCTGTATATCAACCTTATCAACCTTATCAACCCTCATCAACTCTCAACATCCCCTCAATCACCCTCGGGTAGTGTTCGTGTTCCAGTGCCAACACTTTCCGGGCAATGGTTTCGGGTGTGTCTGTTTCGTTCAAAGAGCATGATGCCTGAAAAATAATATCACCTTCGTCATATTGTTCATTGGCAAAATGGATGGTAATGCCGGACACGTTAACTCCGGCGGCCTTCACTGCTGCATGTACATGCCCCCCGTACATTCCCTTGCCTCCAAACTGCGGTAACAGGGCCGGATGAATATTCACAATTTTCCGTGGAAAGGCCTGCACCAGGTAGCCGGGTACTAACCACAAAAAACCGGCCAATACGATCAAGTCGACCGCATGATTTTGCAAAACCGGTAAAATTTCTTTGGTTTCGTAAAATAAAGGGCGCTGGAGGATATATGTCGGGATATTATGCTCGCGGGCAATATCGAGTACGCCCGCATCTTTTTTATTGGAAACCACCAAAACGACCCTTCCAATGGCCGATCCCTGGAAGTGTTCGATGATTTTACGGGCATTGGAGCCGCCACCGGAAGCAAAAATGGCAATGTTTTTCATAGAGGTGGTTTTTTACCACATAGTTCACATAGATTTTTCACATAGTACACATAGTTTTTTAGAGTACTCTACATTATGTGTACTATGTGAAAATCTATGTGAACTATGTGGTAAAAATATTTCACATTCAGGTCAGCAGATCTACAATCGCCAGTATGCCGAACAACAAACTGGCAATGCCGTTGGTGGTGAAAAACGCGAGGTTTACCCGGCTCAAATCATCGGCCTTGACGATTAAATGCTGATAGAACAGCAAAACAAGGAAAATGCCGGTGCCGATCCAAAGCAGCCAGCCCGTATGCGGCACGGTTGCCAGCAATTCTTTAGCCGCCGTTACCATTAGCAAGGCCGTACCCAGGTGCATCCATTCGGACATGCGAAGCGCCTGTTTTTTTCCAAAAAAGGAAGGTATGGAATACAGTTGGTTGGAACGGTCGAACTCCTCGTCCTGCAAAGCATAAATAACATCAAAACCGGCTACCCACAACAGTACGGCTAGGCTGTACAGCACCGGAATCCAGTCGAAACGGCCCATGACAGCTAGGTAGGCGCCGATCGGTGCGAGGCTCAGTCCGAGTCCCAGTACGACATGACAAAGCCAGGTAAAACGTTTGGTGTAACTATAACCCAGCACGACCGCCAGGGCTACCGGCGACAGGAAAAAACAAAGTGGATTGAGAAACCAGGTGGCTATGACGAACAACACGCAGTTGGCCATCACAAAAAGCAGGGCAGACCGGGCTGAAATCAGCCCGGCCGGTATTTCCCTGATTTTGGTGCGCGGATTGACGGCGTCCACATCGCGGTCGAGGTAGCGGTTGAATGCCATGGCTGCACTGCGGGCAAATACCATGCACAACACCACCAGCAGCAATTTCAGCCAGTCGATTCCGCTGCCTTGTACGCTCAGGGCTATAAAAAAACCGGTCAGGGCAAACGGCAGCGCAAAAATGGTGTGACTGAATTTGATTAGAGAGAGGTAATTCTTCATAAATAGTTATCCGTTATTAGTTATTGGTTATCCGTGTTGATAATCAAGCATTTACAAAGAATTTAACCAAAACTAATTTTGCACACCACTAAATTAGGATCTTCTTGAAATCAGTTCAGTTCAGTTCATTTCCTGTACCAGGTGCACCAGTCCGTCTACGATAAACTGAACCCCGATGGCAATCACAATAAAACCCATAATGCGGGCAATGGCATTCAGTCCGCCGGCGCCGAAAACCCTGAACAGGAATGGCGCCACCCGCAGACACGCCCATACCAAAAAAGCCACCGAAACGATCGCGGCCACGATCATGGAGCGCTGCCCCCAGTCGGGGTGCTGGCTATACTGTGTAATAAGATAGGAAATAGAACCCGGCCCGGACAGCAACGGCATGGCCATGGGCGAAAAAGCAACATCGGTGCGTTCCTGCGATTGTTTTTCCGCATTTTTATCAAAACCGCGCTCTTTGTTAAAACGTCCCGACATGAGTGCAAATCCGCTGATCATCAGGGTTAAACCGCCTGCAATGCGCAGCGCATGCACCGTAATGCCGAAAAAACTGAGGATGTAGGTACCCGCCAAAAAGAAACTGACTAAGATCAACATAAAATAAATGCTGGTCATCAGGGCAATTTTATTGCGCTCGGGCCTGGGCCTGCCTGCCGTCAACGCTACATAGACAGGAATAGCGCCGGGCGGATCCACGATAGAAAACAAGGAAAAAAGGATAGCGAAAAAGAATTCCATAATTTGGCTTTGTGCTGTGAACGCTGCAAAAGTATACATTTCGGCAGGCTGTAAGGTGTGGAGTTGAAATTCTTGTTAGTTTATGGGTTTATGAAAAGGTTTACGAGTTTATAAGTTTATTGGGGAGCATAGGTTAAATGCTACTTTGTTATTTTGCAATAAGATATGCCTGACTATCTTTGGTACTGATTAATCAAATACTCCATTCTTAACGGGTACATTTTACATTGTCGTTGTGGTATATTGACGGGGTGACTTCGAGTCACCCCGTCAATAAGCATCGCGCGATGTCAAGCGACAATTGGAAATGCACTCATTCATACTCATTCCATGCTAAAGCACCATCTCTGCACCCTCGCTTGCCTTGCCCTATCCCTCACCGGTTTTGCCCAAACACAAAAGACCCTGGCCGAGCGCCTCGGATATCCGTCCACCGCCAAACTGCTGATCGTGCATTCCGACGACCTGGCAGTGGCGCACGCTGAAAATACGGCCAGTATCAAAGCCATGCAGGAAGGCGTCGTCAATTCCGCCAGCGTGATGATTCCCTGCCCCTGGCTGCCGGAAATAGCGGATTATGCCAAAAAAAATCCCAACCACGATCTGGGTTTACACCTCACGCTCACCAGCGAATGGTGGCCCTACAAGTGGGGCCCGGTAGCCTCCCGTTCGGAAGTAGCCAGCCTCGTCGATTCCAACGGTTACTTTTACCACAGCTGCGCCGCCTTTGCTTCCAAAGCAAAACCGAAGGATGTGGAACAGGAACTGCGCGCACAGGTGGAAAAGTCGAAAGCCATGGGCCTGGAACCGACCCATTTCGACAGCCACATGGGCTGTTTGTTTTTCCAAAATCCTGAGTTTTTTGATCTTTACCTGAAATTAGGCCGCACCTACAAGGTGCCATCTATGGTCAGCCGTGACTTTCTGGCCTCAGCGCCCGAAGCATTTCAACGGCTGGTTACCGCACAGGATATAGTTGTCGACCGGGTATTCACTGCCGATCCGGCCGACTATGGCGGCGGCATGGCGCAGTATTACATAAAAACCTTGAGCAACCTGGAGCCGGGCGTGAACGTACTGCTGATCCATACGGCCTACGAAAACGAAGAAATGACCGGTATGACGGATGGCCACAAGGATGAATGGGACGCCGGCTGGCGGCAGGCCGATTTCGATTATTTCACCGGCGATGCCTGCAAAAAACTGATCCGAGAACAGGGCATTCAACTGATTACCTGGAAGGAAGTTGGGAAGTTGCTGAAAAAGTAAACGAAACACACTTATGAACAACGACTTTTATCTTGCGCTCACACTCATATCATTGGTACTCATAGCAATAACCGGAGCAGGCGCTATCAATCTGGAGCCGCTTGCAAAATCCGGCAGCAAAAGACAAAAGCATATTTATTTGTTGCTTCATGCCATTTTAGCTCTGTGGATTTGCGTATTCAGCACCGGGCTTCAACATTTGCTAGGATTTACCGAAGGTTCTACCAAAGAATGGCTTATTACTATAGCTATCGGTTTTGTTATTATGGCTTCTATGAGTTTGGGGATCAACGCATACAGAAGTAAGAGTAAATCTTAGATTAGTGTCTCTTCCTAATGATGAAATGACATTCAAGCAAGCCAAATAATTTAATTACACCCCTTCTACCCTTCTCGGAAACGTCAAACTAAAACTGCTGCCTTTGCCCGGCTCGCTTTTCACATCAATAAATCCCCGGTGAGCGGTCACGATGGCTTTTACATAGCTCAGCCCGAGACCGAAACCTTTCACATCGTGGATATTGCCGGTGTGGACGCGGTAGAATTTGTCAAAAATATGTTTGCGCACCTCTTTGCTGATGCCCATGCCCTTATCCGATACCGTGATTTCGACGCCTAAAGGCACATCGCGGGTGCTGATGGTGATGTCGGGTTTTTCGGGGCTGTATTTATTTGCGTTGTCGAGCAGGTTGTGGATAATACTGGCAATGTGGGTCGCGTCACCTTCGATCACTGGTTTTTCCGCCTGCAAATCGGTGTGCAGAACGCCTTCCCTTTTTTCCACTTGGAGGCTGAAATTATCGACGGCCTGCTGGATGACTTCGTGCAGGTTGAACTCGCCGATACTCAGTTCAAAATCTTTTTTGTCGATCAGTGCCATTTGCAACACCCGCTCCACCTGGCTGTTCATGCGCCGGTTTTCCTGGCGGATAATATCCACGAATCGTTTTATTTTTTCGGGATGGTTCATAATCATCGGACTGCCGATGCTGTCGGCGGCCAATGAAATGGTAGCAATCGGGGTTTTAAACTCGTGGGTCATGTTGTTGATAAAGTCGTTTTTCATTTCCGACAATTGTTTCTGGCGGTAAATCACCTGAATGGTGTACCAGAAACAAAACAAAATGATCCCTGTAAATACCACCGACAGCACCAGCGTACCAATCACCGAACCCAAAACCAGGCGGGTCCGATTGGGGAAATACAGCGACAAATACCCCGGCGATTCCATGTCCTGGGTAAACAACGACACTTTATACGGTGAATTGAACAGGGTAGGGGCGCCGCCATGAGAAATTTGCGGGCCGCTGTCTTCTACCACAAAGTGGTCATTTACAATCACATAACTGCTCCGTTCTTTGGAGTAAATACCGTATTGATAATCGGACTGAATACCCCGGCTCTCGATTTCTTCCCGGATGGATTGTGCCAACACGTCGAGCTGTATCCGTTCTGCCAGCGGCTTAACATCGAGCAATTGTGTGACTTTCATGTACTCCCACATGGTTACGTTGTCTTCAAAAGTCTGGCCTTCACCCAGCGGATTGGGCAAACTGTCCTCCCCGTTTTGCTGCCCCGAGGAATATCCGTTGCCGGGCATTTGTGGGCTGCGCTGCGCATTCGACCCGCCGCGCGACTTGTTCATGTTCTCCAGCACGGTCACCGTTTCAAAATATTGCAGTTTGTCGGCCACACGGTTCAATGCAGCGTACACATTTTTATCAAATTGCTCCTCATTCAACCGGATATTCCAGCCGATCCAGTAAATCTGCAAGTATATGATCCCCACCAGGGCAAGGGTCATCAGTCCAATAATCAGGCGAATACGCTGGGCGTTCATAT
>JALHMA010000138.1:7497-14020 GCA_022844265.1 Saprospiraceae bacterium
AAAAATAGCGCGCTCACAGCAGCCGAATCGCCCTACCTTTGCGGGAAAAACAGCCTGATGTCATCCAAATACTTTTATGTCGGATTGTTAGCGGCCTGTTCCCTGGCGGTTTTTCAATCCTGTTCCGATCGGCAAACGGAAACGTACGATTCCGGCGCTGCGGAGCAATACGCTTATTTCCCGCTGCAAATTGGCAAATATATCGTCTATCAGGTAGATAGTGTGGTATATGATTTTGCGGCGGGCGGCGGCACCCTGCGCGATTCTTCCAGCACTTTTGTGCAGGAACTGGTGTCCGACACGCTCCGGGATCAAAACGGGCAGTTGCAGTACCTCATCGAACGCTCCGAACGAAAGTCGCCGAATGACCCCTGGCAACTCCGGCACATCGGCGCCGCCATGCGCAACAGCAGCCAGGCGATTCGCACGGAAAACAACCTCCGGTTTTTAAAACTCATTTTCCCCATGGATCGACGCAGCGAGTGGGACGGACATATCTGGATCGACGAAAACCGTGAAATCGAGATTGCCGGCGAGCGGATGCGCCCTTTTGTCAACTGGCTGTACGAAGTCGATTCCATTGATGTTCAGGCTATTGTAGGCCCATTTTCATTTGATTCCACCCTCGTTGTTACGGAAGTGGATGACAACAACATCATCGAACGCCGCTTGTCGAGGCTGCGCTACGCCAAAAATGTAGGATTGGTTTGGCGCGAACAACTCATCCTCGATTCGCAATATTGCAACCAAAGCCCCCCGCCGGCCGATTGCGAAACGCGGCCCTGGGAACTCAAAGCCGAGCGCGGATACATCCTCCGCCAGGTAGTTATTGCATTTAATTAAATAAAAAAATGGCCGAAAACCCATACGTCATCATCGGGCATACCCGGAAAGCGCACGGCATCGCGGGCGAACTGAAATTATTTATCGAAGAGCGCTATCTGGAGGATTTTCTGAAAAACGAGCGCATTTTTCTCGATATAAAAGGCACTAAAATACCTTATTTCGTAGCCAATGTGCGGGGTAAAGGTGACATGATCCTTCAATTGGAAGACGTCGACAACCGCGATGCGGCACTCATGCTGCAAGGCCGGGAGGTACTGCTCCGTGAAAAGGATCTGTTGCTCGATGAAGAACGAGAACTGGAAATAGTCGAAGAAGAAACCCTTGAATATGAACACCTTACGGGTTTTTTGCTCATAGATAAAACGCTGGGCGTCATCGGCCCGATCACCGAAGTGCTGGAAATGCCACAACAGGAAATGGCTTTTCTGACGTACCAGAACCGGGAAGTGCTGGTGCCGCTCAACGCACAACTGATCGTCGAAGTGGACAAACAAAACAAAAAAGTGGTGATGGATTTGCCGGAAGGATTGCTTGGTGTTTAGTGTATGGTGTTTAGTGTTTAGGGGAGCTTCGCTTTCGGCAGGGCGAGTAGTTTAGGCGAAGCTCCCCTAAACACTAAACACCATACACTAAACACCAAAAACTGTTATGATAATTTTAACAAATATTTCCACCCGGCTGGAAACTATTTTTTTGAAGGAATGCGTTTACGTTTTACTGTTTCGAGCAATTAACCGATAAACAATATCCTTATGTACTACATTGCTGAACAAAATGAGCGCCGCAGCAGAAGACATGCCCTGGTGCTCGCCGTTGTCCTTCACCTTGCACTTGGCGCACTGCTGTATCTGCAAACCAGTGAAACGCCAACCGTATCATCCGACACAACCGCCAAAGTAAAAACCGAAAAACCCCGAACCGTACCGACGCAATCAAGACCGTAAGTCTTGTGTAAATACCAGAGTAAGTCCCGAAATTCGAAAAAAGTAACCGTGTAAAACAAGATGTGTCCCGGATTTTTCTTCAGTGAAAAATCCGGGATTTTTTGTTTCAATACCCCAGCCAATCCAAAGTCAAGGCAGCCGTCCAGGAAAAATTATTGGAGCCATAACCGCCGGTTGTCTCGTCTGGCGGCAGGTTTTTCCAGGGCTTGTAGTATTCCCAGAATCCGTATCGGCGCACCAATTCGAGTGCATCGGAGCGCAGCCTTTCTGCCAGTGCCGGATGCCCGGTGCGCTGTAAGCCGTGGTACAACAACCAGTTCATATTGATCCAGACCGGACCGCGCCAGTAACGGCAGGGGTCGAATCCCGGCTCGTCGAGGGCAGTAGATGCGCACAGCCAGGCGGGATTGTCCGTTGTTCCTGTAAATCTGGGGCTTTCCAGCAGGGATACCATACGGGCCGTCTGTTCGGCATTGGGCGCGCCACACAACAGCGGCACAAGCCCTCCGGCAGTGGCTACCGGGATATGCCGCCCGTGAACCCGGTCATAGGAAACATAGATACCTTGTTGTTCATCCCAAAGTTTGCTGTTGAGTGCGCGGTTGGTCTGCGTCTCCCATTCGCGGATTTCGCCGGTGTCGTGGCCAAGCCATTGACCGAGTTCCATAAGGGCCTCGTTGCTATGGCTGAGAATGGCGTTAAACATCGGTTCCTGTACCTGAAAAGGGTAGTTTTTCCATATTTCCGGTTCCTGGTAGCGTTGTTCGCGGAGCCAGTTTACCAAATAAATATAGCGGTCGTAGCTTTGTTTACGGGGCCTGTACGGCGCATCTACGTGTTCCAGGTCGCGGCGTTCGTAGGGCGGCACTTCCGCAGGATCAAAATCAATCCGGGTAAAAACGTCTTCCCAGGTAGGCAGGTTATCCATGCCCGATTCCCAGGGGTGGCAAATGAAAGCCAGACCTTCGCGCCCGGGGTCGCGGAAGTTGTAGCAGTACCGGTGCAGTAGCGAAACGCGGTCGAACATGCGCCGGAAAAAAGGCCGGTAAGCCTTCGTATCGGGAGCAAGTTGCAGCAAACGGTTCAGGATAAATCCGTGTACCGGTGGCATGGTAATGCCCGAAGTGCGCACATTCCGCGGCTTTTCCGGCACACCTTTCGTATTCCAGAACCGGTAGCCGGGAAAATATTTACCCTGACTTTCAGGCGAAAATACAATTTGCGGCAGCATCCCGTTGGACCACTGGCCGCGAAAAAGCGCGGTGAGTTCGTTGCAGGCCTGCCGAAAATCGGAACGCGCATAACCGAGTGCAATGAACCCGGCATCCCAATTCCATTGATGCGGGTACAAGGTAGGCGCCGGTTTTGTAAAGGCGCCGAGGATATTGTTTCGCAACACTTTTTTCGCCGCCGCCGCGAGGTGTTCCATGGCAGGCCCTTCGGGGCTTGTTTCTGAGTTGACCATACGTGTTGATATTCCTGGTGCAAAAGGGTTTTGAATTACAAAAACACACTCAGGCCAAATTATCGTCGAACACCGGCATAATGACCTTGGCCACTTTTTCTTTCTCGCTTTCTACGTTAAAAAGAATGTTGTACAAGTCCGTTCGCCGGTCTTTCAGGTTGCGCACACTTCCGGAGTGCCTCAAATCGTGCAACAGTTCGAGGTCCACATCGGCGACGACCAGCATTTCCGTGTTGGGGGTAGCTTCCGCTTTAATGCCGTTGACGGGAAAAGCAAAATCGCAGGGCGTGAATACAGCGCTCTGCGCATACTGAATGTCCATATTATGGACTTTTGGTAAATTGCCGACACTGCCGGCGATCGCTACAAAACACTCGTTTTCGACGGCGCGGGCGCGGGCACAAAGTTGAACCCGTGAAAAAGCGTTCTGCGTATCGGTCAGGAAGGGCACAAAAAGGATATTCATACCTTCGGCTGCCAGCAAACGCGACAGTTCAGGGAATTCCACATCGTAACAAATCAGGATACCTATTTTTCCACAATCCGTATCAAATGTTTGCAGTTTGTTGCCGCCGTTCAGGCCCCAGCACTTGACCTCGTCGGGGGTGACGTGCAGCTTTTCATATTGCTCCCTGCTGCCGTCGCGGCGGCAGAGGTAGCCGACATTGTACAGTTGTCCGTTGCGAAGCAGGGGCATACTTCCCGTGATAATGTTGATGTTGTACCGCAGCGCAAGACCGGTGAATTTATCCCGGATGCTTTCCGTATATTCTGCCAGTTTCCGGATCGCTTCGCCTTCCGGCATTTCCTCGTGCAAGGCCATGAGCGGGGCGTTGAAAAACTCCGGGAACAGGGCGAAATCACTTCGATAGGCAGATACTGCATCTACGAAATACTCCATTTGCTCAAACAACTCTTCCATCGTGCGGTACAAGCGCATCTGCCACTGCACCAGCCCAAGCCGTACGACCGATTTGGCGGGCCTGCTCATCTTGGTTTTAGGGGGCGTGTAGTAGATATTGTCCCACCGAAGCAGGGTAGCAAACTCTTTGGATTCCTCATCGCCCAGCAGATAACCGCGCAGCACCTTGCGCACGTGGAAGTCGTTGGACAACTGGAAATTGAGCGTGGGGTCCTGCAGTTCCTTGTTTTTTACCTTTTCAATGTAGGCGCGCGGCGAAAGCGTATCCGCATGTTCGTGGTAATTCGGGATGCGGCCACCAAAAACAATCCCGGACAAGTTGAGGTGCTCGCACAGTTCTTTTCGAGCGTCGTACAGGCGGCGACCGAGGCGTTGGCCCCTGAATTCGGGATCCACAAACACATCGATGCCATACAGCGTTTCGCCTGATGGGTCGTGGGTAGTAAAGGTGAAATTGCTCGTAATCTCGCGGTACGTGTGGTTGTCGCCAAAGCGGTCATAACGCACAATGATAGACAAGGCGCAACCAACGATTTGCTCGTTGAGCGTCACGACAAGTTGTCCTTCCGGGAAAATTGACAACAACCTGCTAATCTGGTGCTCTTTCCAAAAAGCTTCCGGCATTTGCGGGTAAGCGCGAATCATACAGCCTTTCAGCCCTTCGTAATCGTCCATGCGGAGTGCGCGAATATTTACTATTTCCATGTTTTTTATTTTTGATAAGAATTTTTAATTCACTGCCTTGTCGGGCGCAGCCTGGTGCAGCACTATTTGTGTAAATGGAATACTGATGTCATGCTGTCGAAATGCCTCGACAATAGCAAAGCGCAACTGACTTTTAACAGACTCGATGCGGAACATATTATTGCTCCAGAAAATAATCTGAAAATCGAGCGAGGAGCTGCCAAAATCTACCAGGCGGATGTAAGGCCTGTGCGGGTCGGTTTGCAGGACATCTTTGTGCTGCCGGGCGCATTCGAGCAGCACCTGTTCTACCTGCTGTACATTGGAAGCATAGTCTGCCTTGACATTCAGTTCAAAACGGGATGGCGTGGTATTGTGCGTCCAGTTGATTACATTCTCCTCAATAAACTTGTGGTTGGGAATGATAACCACATTGTCTTCCCGCGTAACGACCCGTGAAGTGCGCAAAGATACCTCTTTTACTTTTACGACCCACCCGTCTATTTCCACCACGTCGTCGGCCTTCACCGTTCCTTCCAGCAGGATAATGATGCCGGAAACAAAATCCTTGAATACGTTTTGCAAACCCAGGCCGATACCAATCAGCAGGGCTGCCGAACTGGCCATTAAAAACGTGATGTTGACACTCAGGGATTGCAGCCCGAGAATGATCGCGAGCGTCCAGATAACATAACCGGTCAGTTGCAAAAACGAATCCTGGCGACTTTTCGGTACCAACCTTATCGTCATGGTACGCCGCAACACCGCCGACAAGAGCCTCAGGAACAAATAGGCGGCAAGCAGAATCAGCAGCAAAGCGACAATGTTGCCGACTGTGATGATGACCGAAGCGATACGAAGCAGTTCGTAGTTCAGTATTTCGTTCATAATATTGATTTACAGCGTAAATGTGTGGAAAACCTGTAGTGCTGTTTTTTTCAGATTTGCCCCCGTGTTTTTTAACATTTCCGCCAAACTCGTCTCTTCCGCCGGGTCGTTGATACAATAGGCGGCATACAACCCAATTTCCCGGATCTCTTTTTCCGTCGCTTCCAGCCGCCCGCAAAATGCGATAACAGGTGTATTATATTGCGCTGCGCGGCGGCACAAACCTTGCACTAATTTCCCGTTTGCGGTCTGGAAATCAATTTTTCCTTCTCCGGTAACAACCAGATCAGCCCAATTTAGTTTTGCTGACACATCCAGCAGGTCCAATACGACGTCCACGCCTCGCCGCAGTCGGGCATTCAAAAAGTACATCGCGCCAAAACCCATGCCGCCTGCCGCACCGGCGCCCTGGACAGCGGGGTCAATTTGTCCTGCAAGACTGGCAAAATGCTGCAAACCTTCATCCAACTGCCCGATAACGGCGTCGTCGGCCCCTTTTTGCCGTGCATATACCTGTGCCGCGCCTGTCAGTCCGAACAAGGGATTGGTCACATCGCAAATCACTTCCAGGCTCACGTTGGGGCGAAGGGCAGGCGGAACGATTGTCTTTATTCGGCTCAAACTACCACCCGCCGGCTGTAAGACTATGCCGTTTTTATCCAGAAAATGCCAGCCTAACGCGGCTGCCATGCCGATACCTGCATCATTGGTCGCGCTGCCACCGATGGCCAACACGATGTGCTGCGCTCCCCGTTGAATGGCATCGGCGATTTG
>JALHMA010000139.1 GCA_022844265.1 Saprospiraceae bacterium
TCTATGTGGTAAAAAAACGTGTGCTATTTATACTGCCACCGGCTCCGACTCCTGCAAAATATGCTCCGCAATCAGCGCCGAATCTATCTTGATATTGCGCAGGATACCGCTCAGCGGAATAGAAAAACCGCAGAAATACAGACCTTCGTATTCCGGTTCCTCGAACCACAGGCTGCGCGGATAACTCCTTTCATTGAGGAGCGCCTGCCCGTTTTCAAAAAAATCTTCCACCTGTGCGCGGTAACCCGTGCAGGCAATAACGGCATCAAAAGTCTCCGTTGCGCCGTTGGTAAAGCGGACGCTATTTTCCTGAAAAGATTCAATATCGGGCAGTATTTTGACTTTTTTTCGTTTGATTAAATCTACGGTGCCGATGTCGATTACCGGGACTTTTCCGAATCGGCGCAACTGCTCGGAAGGCGCGTACGGGGAGGCCTGCAAGCCGTATTTTGTGAGATTGCCAATGGTGCGTTTTTGTACTGCTTTGGCAATAAAATCATAAGCCCAGTCGGGCAGTTTGCTGAGCATGATGGCGGTTCGCTGGGCCGGTCTTCCAAGCACGTCGCGCAGAATGATATTGACCGGGCTGCGCACGGAAATAGTGGGGAAAGCGCCGTGTTCGTATAAATCCAGGGCCAGTTCGGCGCCTGTGTTGCCCATGCCGATCAGCAGCACCTTTTTACCCTTGTAGGGCAGGGCATTGCGGTAATCTTTGCTGTGTATGAATGTCCCCTGGAAACGCTCCTGTCCGGGCCAGTTCGGTAGGCAAGGAATCCTGTTGTAACCTGTGGCAACCACCACGCGTTGCGAGCGAAATTTGTTTGTTGCCGTAGTCGTTTCCCAGGCATCGTCTACTCGTCGGATGTGTTTCACTTCCTGCCCGAACAGCGGCTCGATGCCCATTTTTTGAATATAGTCTTCCCAATAAGCAATCAGATCCAGGCGCGGCACGTAAGTAGGGTAGTGTTCCGGGAATTCCAGGTGTGGCAGGTTGGAATGTTCCTTGGTTGTATGCAGGCAAAGCCGGTCGTAATGCGCAAACCAGGTATGGCCCACATGAGCGGATTTTTCGAGCAACAGGTACGGAATGCCCATTTTACCAAGCCGGCCTGCGATGGCCATGCCGGCCGGGCCTGCACCGATAATAAGGGTATTGGTTGTTGTTTCCATGTTGTTTTGCTTTACGGCACTTCAAACTCTACTTTTGTAACACCGACGGAAGAGATCATAAACGCAGCGTATTTCCCTTTCTCTGAAATCTCTTTTGCCGGAATACTATGGTTGTTGATGCCGGCATTGACGATGATGTCCTCCCAGTAACTCGCCCCGCCGTCAACTCGAAAAATACTGATAATCAAATCGGTACGTCGAGGAGATTCCAGTTCAAAAGTCCATTTGTCTTGCAACAATACGGGCGCTTTGATCTGGTAACCCGGAATCGTTCGGGTATTTTTCTGAAGGTTTGTCAGATCGTTTTGCGATATGAGATAATTTCTTGTAAAGAAATTATTCCGCAGTGATAACTGGATATAGGGCAGGTCATACCCCGGTAACTCGATGTTGCTGATGCTCCAGCCGTTGGCAAATACCTGATCCTGCGTGAAGATTTGCTGCAATTGTGCAGCATCAAATTGACCGTTTTCCACCCGATACACAACGCTATCCTGGGTATGAAGGATGTAGGATGCGTT
This sequence comes from Saprospiraceae bacterium, assembly GCA_022844265.1. Lineage (GTDB taxonomy): Bacteria > Bacteroidota > Bacteroidia > Chitinophagales > Saprospiraceae > M3007. Next base: position 1,692 of record JALHMA010000139.1, read on the forward strand.
TTCCACCAGTTCATTGTCCAGCCAAATCTGCGGCGCCTGCGCTGCCCAGACGTTCAAGCTGTCCATGGATGTGGATGAAAATGCCCATCGGTTGACAGGCTGGTCGACGGGCTGTAGTGTTCCCTGCACGTTTGGAACGCTTTTCAAATACAGGTTTTCGATGTTCTCATTCCAGGCGCGCCAGCGGAATTGTACCTTATGAAAATCGCGGTTGCGCCGCAGTCGCAAACGCTCGTCCCCTTCGGCCACCAATTGAAGGCTTTTTTGATACAGCCGTTCGTACTGGTTGCTGGTTTGTAACAGCAGCGTGGCGCGAATGCCCGGTTTGATCAGGTGCTGGTAGACGCGTACTTGTTTGACAAATTCGCTGTATGCGCTTTCTTCCAGTCTAAAACGCAGCGAAAGGGTTACTTCTTCGGCGTCGATGATCTGAAGTTCGGCCATAACCGGCTGTGCTTCCTGCCACGATCTCCATTCAATATAGGGTTCTTGTCCCAGGATTTGCCAGCATTCGGCGACCGTAAAAAAATCGCGTTCCGAAATATTGATTTTTTCCTGTGGCCCCCAAACGATGGTTTCCGTCAATCGTTCGTTCAAAAAAGGCGCATAACCTTGCGCGCCGAATACTTGCTTTTTCTCTTTGTTCGGTTCGGTGAGTTCGAGGTCGATTTGCGCCAAAATACCGTTGCCCAGATCCAGGTCCGTGATGGAAAATGCCTGTCCTGCCGCTGCCGTTTGGCCGAATTGCTGGTCCAATGCGGCAATTTGAGCGAGATAATCTTTGCTGTTGACCTTAAATTTTTGCAAATCAAAACTGAAATCAGCCACTAATCCCGAGCCGTTCCAGAGTTTAGGCGTGCTCAGCAGCATTTGCCGGAAGGCAGCAGGGGGCAGGCTTATCCGGCCTTTATATTCCTGTTCTGCGCTCAGGTCGCATTGCTGCTGGCCCCAGTAGAAGATATATTTGGTCGATTGGGCGGGCCTGGGCGGAGTGGCGTCGGCAAACTGGAAGGCCATGGCGCCGGTATTGGCGAGCAGCAAAACCGAACAAATCAGGATAGAGCGATAAAGTATATGCATATCGGGAGTATGGATTGATTTGACAAAAATAAGTAAGTGGTGCGATGAGGGCATGGATTTTTTTCTTGTAGCGTATACGGAACACGGATTGAAAGGATTGGGCACGGATTTTTTCCCTCGCAGAGTCAATGGGGACACGGATTGGGCGGATTAGGCGGATTTACGCGGATTTATCCCGCTTTAGAGTTGGGCGGCCACAAGGGCCGCCCCTGCCAACGAACCACTAACCTTTCTAACACCATCCAAAACAATAAACGGTAGGGGGGGGGTGTCAAAAGGGACGAGGTGGAATAAAACGCCAAATTATACTTGGTTTTTTCGGCTCGAAACTTCCCGAAAGTTTAAAACTTTCGGGAAGTTGGAGGTAACGCGAAATTAAATTTTACACGAAAACCATGGCTCAAGTAGACTACGACTTTTGACACAACCCCAACTCTAAAGCGGGAAAATCCGCGTTCATCCGCCAAATCCCCATTGACTCTACGAGGAAAAAAATCCGTGTCCCATCCCCTCAATCTGTGTTCCAATACAATCACCATTTCTATCTTACTTTTACACTAAAATCTCACCATCCCACCATGATATTCACGCAAATACTTGAAATACTCGGCACAGCGGCCTTTGCCATCTCGGGCGCGCTGGCGGCGCTGAACAAACGCCTGGATATCTTCGGGGTGTTGATTATCACTTTTGCAACTGCCGTTGGCGGCGGTACGATCCGCGATGTACTGATCGGCAATACGCCCGTGGCCTGGATGCAAGACCAGATGGTCATACGCACCATTTTTATTTCTTACCTGCTCACGCTGGTCTTTCAGCGCCACTTCAAAAAACTACCCCTGACACTGACTATTTTTGACGCCGTTGGGCTGGGTTTTGCAACCATTGTGGGGTTGCAAAGCGGACTGGAGGCACAACTCAGTCCCGCCATTTGTGTGACGCTGGGCATGGTGACGGGTTGTTTCGGCGGGGTGGTGCGCGATGTGCTGCTCAATGAAATTCCACTGGTATTTCGCAAGGACATTTACGCCTCCGCATCGCTGCTGGGCGGATTGTTGTATTTCCTGTTGTCGGGCTGGGAGATGTTTGCGCCGCTGGCGACTTCGCTGGCTATCCTGGCTGTAGTATTGCTGCGGCTCGCCGTGGTGCGCTTCGGCTGGAAATTGCCCGACCTGAACAGGAGGAATGTTTCGTGATATTTTATGTGACTATCCTAATATCGTAAAGTGGTCTGATTCTTTATGGTTGCACAGCCGCGTAGCGGCAAAACGTCGGTAGTAATGAATGCCAAGATAGTTGACAAGGTGCGTAGCGCCGTAACATTGACCCAAAAGTTACGGCGCTACGCACCTTTGTACATTGCTCTTTGCTTATCTACCGACGTTATGCCGCTACGCGGCTGGGCGCACGTGTATAAATTAGGCACTGTCTAAAACAAGGATTTACAGAATATTTTATTTGGTTTGTCGCCTGAAAATACTTGTAAAAACAAACTTTCAATTTTTATTGAAAATTAACAATCAGAATAAAAACTATATTGAAACTAGTTCGTTTGAGTATTTCAGAAGATCGTTTGGTTTTAGTTGTTTCGCTCTGCTAAACAAACCATCAAACCATCAAACCATCCAACTTTCAAGCCATCAAGCTTTTCAAATCCTCTTTCTATACTATGCAATTCAATATTCCGGATACAGATCAAAAACGCGTGGTGATCGTAGGCGGCGGTTTTGCCGGACTTACTTTGGCCCGTAAATTAGCCAAATCCAAATTCCAGGTTGTGCTGGTAGACAAAAACAATTACCACCAGTTTCAGCCGCTGTTTTACCAGGTGGCGATGGCGGGTTTGGAGCCCTCGAGTATTGTTTTTCCCTTTCGAAAAGTATTTCAGAACAATAAAAATGTGCTGGTGCGGGTGACGAAGGTGTTGTCCGTCGATCCTGTAAAAAACGAGATCAATACCGAAATCGGCGCCTTGCGATACGACTATCTGGTACTGTCCATCGGCGCTGATACCAACTGGTACGGCAACGAACAGGTGCGCGCCAACGCCATTCCCATGAAATCGGTGAGCGAAGCCCTGTACCTGCGGAACATCATTTTTGAAGACTACGAACGGGCGGTAACTACCGCCGACCACGATGAGCGTCAACGCTACCTCGACATCGTGGTAGTGGGCGGCGGCCCTACGGGCGTGGAAGTGGCCGGTTCGCTGGCGGAAATGCGTAACCTGATTATTCCGAAAGATTACAGCGACCTGGATCGCAAAGAGATCAATATCCACCTGATCCACGGCGATCCGCGCCTGCTGAATACCATGTCGCCGCATGCTTCTGCCAAAGCCGAAACGTTTTTACGCGAGCTGGGCGTCGAACTCTGGATGGACAAAGTGGTGAAAAACTATGACGGCACCAATGTTTTTGTTGATGACGGCTCCACCATCCGTGCGGACAAGGTGATCTGGGCGGCGGGTATCACGGGCAATAAAATAGACGGCATCCCGGAAGCGGCGCTGACACGCGGCAACCGCCTGAAAACCAATCCGATGAACCTGGTTGAAGGAACGACCAACATTTATGCACTGGGCGATATGGCCTTTCAGCAGCACGAAGAAAAATGGCCCGACGGTCACCCGCAGGTAGCCCAGGTGGCTATTCAGCAGGCAAAATTACTGGCGCAAAACCTACTGAACATGGAAACAAGCCGGGAACCTGCCGCATTCCGCTATAAAGACCTGGGTTCTATGGCTACCATTGGACGCCACAAGGCCGTGGTTGATTTGCCTTTCTGGCGCTTTCAGGGCATTTTTGCCTGGTTCACCTGGCTTTTTGTACACCTGTTTGCCATCATCGGCGCCAAAAATAAGGTGTTCATTTTTATGAACTGGGTGTGGAGCTATTTCACGTACGACCAGAGCTTGAGATTGGTGATAAAGCCCTGGAAAAAACCGAAGGTGGATATTCCTTCGTAGCGTAGAATAGAACACGGATTGAAAGGATTGGACACGGATTTTTCCCCATTGACTCTACGTGGGAAAAAATCCGTGTCCAATCCTTTCAATCCGTGTTCTATCACGCTTATCACTTCTCGAATCCAAGAAACACCCCCTCGATTATATCGCAGCATTCCTGCAGTTGCGCGGCATCGATCACCAGCGGCGGCGCAAAGCGAATAATATTGCCGTGCGTCGGTTTGGCCAGCAGGCCCTTTTCCGCCATTTTCAGGCAAATATTCCAGGCAGTATGGCTGTCTTCGGTGTCGTTGATCACTACGGCGTTGAGCAGGCCTTTGCCACGCACCTGTGTAATCAGATCGGGGCGTTTGTGCTGCAATTCGACCATGCGCTTGCGGAAAACCTGCCCCATCGCTTCGGCGTTTTCGGCTAGTTTTTCGTCGGTCACCACTTTCAGGGCTTCCATCGCAACGGCACAGGCCAGCGGGTTGCCGCCGAAAGTAGAACCGTGCTCGCCGGGTTTGATGGTCAGGATCACTTCGTCGCTGGACAATACTGCGCTCACAGGCAGTACTCCGCCGGACAGCGCTTTGCCCAGAATCAGGATATCGGGTTTGAAACCGAAATGATCGCAGCACAACAATTTGCCCGTGCGGGCAATGCCGGTTTGCACTTCATCTGCTATGAACAATACATTGTTTTGGCGGCACAATTTGAACGCTTCGGGCAGGTAATTGTCATCGGGCACAAAAACGCCCGCTTCTCCCTGAATCGGTTCGACCATGAAGCCGGCCACATTGGGGTCTTGCAGCGCTTTTTCCAGCGCGGGAATATCGTTGTAAGGAATGATCTCGAAGCCCGGCATGTAGGGACCGTAGTTGTTAAAACTGCTGGGATCGGTGCTGGAGGAAATGGCGGCCAGGGTGCGTCCCCAGAAATTGCCTTCCACAAAGATGATTTTTGCCTGATTGGCAGGAACACCTTTTACCTCGTAGGCCCATTTTCTGGCTAATTTAATGGCGGTTTCGCCGCCTTCCACGCCGGTGTTCATCGGCAGTACGCGTTCGTAGCCAAAGTACTCTGTGATAAATTTGGCGTATCCGCCCAGCAGGTTGTTGTAAAACGCCCGGGAGGTCAGCGTCAGTTTTTGGGCCTGTTCGGTCAGCGCACGGATGATACGCGGGTGGCAATGCCCCTGGTTGACGGCGCTGTAAGCGGACAGAAAATCGTAATACTGTTTTCCCTCTATATCCCAGACGTGGACACCTTGTCCGCGTTCTATTACAATCGGTAGCGGATGGTAGTTGTGGGCATTATAGCGGTACTCCAGTTCCATGAGTTCGGAGGAAAGGGTGGTGGCGGTCAGGACTTCCATAGCTTGGTTTGGCAGATATTTGATGCATATCGCTGGCGGATATGCGGTGAGGGTAATAAAGTAGCGCAAAAGTAGCGGATTTGATGCAAAGAGAAATGGCAAAATAAACATCCACAAAGGTTGCCAGACGCCGGGCCAATTCTCCGAAGTCATACTTCAGGAACACAAGAGGTGTACAACATCAATAGTAACAAGACAGTTGCGGAAAAATCGTTCATTTTCTTGTTTAATAATTTTATTAAAAAAAGTAATAAAAGTTAAACAATAAGTGAACCAACTTGCAAACAGCCTGTTCTTATGGTTCGTTGTATATTCGACGGTTAACCAATCAATATTTTATGGAATCGCTTTTTTCACAACCAGTATTCCTTTTTGCAGGACTTGGCGCCAATGATTATGTTGGGTTCACGTTCTTTATTGGCTACATGGCCATGTTTGCAGCTTCTGTTTTCTTTTTCTTCGAGCGCCAGCAAGTAGAAGGCAAATGGAAAACATCACTACTCATTGCAGGTCTGATCACAATGATTGCATCTGTACACTATTATTACATGCGCGATGTGTGGATGACAACAGGTCAATCGCCCACCCAGTTCCGTTACATTGACTGGATTCTGACGGTGCCGCTCATGTGTGTGGAGTTTTACCTGATCCTTAAAGCCTTCGGCGCCAAGATCGATCTGCTTTGGAAAATGATCGGGTACTCTCTGTTAATGCTGGTAGCCGGTTATCTCGGCGAAACCGCTTTCCGCTCCAACAGTGTGCTTTGGGGTATCATTTCTACAGTAGGTTATGCAGGTATTGTTTACGAAGTGTGGCTGGGTTCGGCCCGTAAACTTGCCAGCAACTCCAAAGATCCCAAGTTGCAGTCTGCCTTCAAAGCCTTGTCATGGTTTGTTCTGGTGGGCTGGGCTATCTATCCGATCGGATACATGGCGATTGAAACCGACGGCTGGTTGCGCAACGTGATTGATGTGCGCAATATGGACCTCATTTACAACATCGGCGATGCAGTGAATAAAATTGGCTTTGGCCTGGTTATTTACAGCCTTGCTGTCAGTTCTTCTTCGCGCAGCAATGCTTAATCAATAATCTCCCCAGCACGCGAAAGGGCTAATGGTAATCAAATACTGTTAGCCCTTTTTTTTCTCTTTCTGCCACGCAACAATTGAGCGCCCGTTCTATCTTATGTTTGATATTCGCAACAATAATATTTATGCACCCATCGTGTGTATCACGTTTGCTTTTGGGTTAATGGGCTGGTTTTGGCCCGATTTTCTGCAAAAAAATCAGTATATACTGCTCTCTGTACTGGTTCTGCTGATCGGACTGCCGCATGGCGCTACTGATTTTCTGCTCTTTCGACGCTTGCGCGGACCGGGCTTGAGCAAGCAACAGATCATACGTTTTTTTCTTTTTTATCTGAGTGCAGTATTGGGCGTTCTGGGCTGTTGGATCCTCTTCCCTCCGGTTGCGCTCCTCTTTTTTATTCTTATTTCATGTTATCATTTTGGACAGTCTAACTGGCAATATGCACAATTACCACGCTGGATAACATTCATCCTGAACCTGGCCTGGGGTGCTTTTGCGCTCGGGGGTGCTTTGTTATGGCATTGGGATGAAAGCAGCGTGATCATCCGTCAATTGGTCGGAAATATTCCACCATGGTCCGACGCTACCATGGCTGCCGTGCAGTGGCTCATTCTGTTGGTGAATATAGTGTTGCTTTTTGGCCTTTGGGCCGCTCAACTCATTGATAAACAACAACTGTTGCGGGAAATGACCAACTTTATGGTCTTGTCGTTTATGCTCTGGTTTACGCCTATGCTGGTCGGTTTCACCCTGTATTTTACGCTCTGGCATTCGTTGGGGTCTTTACTGGATCAGATCACCTTTTTCCGTCGGCGATGGCCCTCGTTTTCCCTGCTGCACTACTACCGGCAGGCGGCGCCTTATACATTGTTATCCGTTACAGGATTGGCGGCTCTGATGCTCGGGCAGTCCTACTTATTTTCAAATGTATCCCTGGTCAGCCTCTTTTTTATTTTGATCTCCTGTATTACACTGCCACATATTCTTTTAGTGGAGGAGAGTTATAGCCAGGGATGAGGGTTTGCGTGCAAAAAGCATTTGAGTTGGAGTGAGGAAAGAAATTTGATATTTGGAAGAATAGGACTAATTTTGAAGGGTTTTTTAAGTGATAATCATGCCAAACAGATAAGTATGAAATTGATAAAAAAGCATCAGAAAGAGTTGAATTAAGCCTGCCTAAATTTTCTAGGTGGGTGAACTTTTTGCATTCGGCTCAATCCTGACGGAAAGATTCAGCCAGGATAGTGATATTGATTTTATCGTTTCAATCCACTCGAAAGATCCGATTGAATACGGAGAAAATTACTTCCAATTGAAATTTGAACTGGAACGGATTTTTAAAAGGAAAATCGACTTGCTGGAACAGAAAGCAATTCGAAATGAGGTTTTGAGAGATTTGGTTTATCAGCAAAAAGTACTTGTGTATGCAAGAAGAATGGCACGTAGGTAGATTATTGGCAGCCCGGCTCAATTCAACGACCCCAGCCAAACTAACGTGTCATCCTGAGCGTAGCGAAGGACCCGAAAGTAAAAATTAAAGAAGCGGGTGAGTAAAAGGGTGCTTTTCAAACTTTAGGTAGATTTTTTCCTGTTTTCGGGTACTTCGCTGCGCTCAGGATGACACATTTGTTTGGCTTGAGAAAAGTAGAGAACCAGGAATACCTGTCGAGCGGAAACGACTTTCAGCAGCAGATTTTCAGATACATTTTTTTTATTCCATCATCCACTTCATTTATATGGTTCAGCACAATTATTACGTCTATATCACTACGAACCCTGGACGGACTGTCTTGTACACTGGTGTAACGAATGACCTGGATCGCCGTTTGCAAGAGCATCTGGATGACAACATGAATGATCGAAAAACATTCGCCGGCAAGTATTTTTGTTACAACCTGGTTTATTTCGAATGGTACCCGGACATTCTGGAAGCGATCGGACGCGAAAAAGAAATAAAGGGCTGGATAAGGGCTAAAAAGGAAAAATTGATTGAGTCGTTTAATCCTGCCTGGCGCTTTTTAAATGACCCTCAAGAAATTGCTAAAGGAGATTTGCCCCAGTGGCACATAGGCGATGATTATTGGCAACCTGGCCCAATTCAACCATCCAAGCCAAACTAATGTGTCATCCTGAGCGCAGCGAAGGACCCGAAAGTAAAAATTAAAGAAGCGGGTGAGTAAATGGGTGCTTTTCAAACTTTAGGTAGATTTTTTTCTGTTTTCGGGTCCTTCGCTGCGCTCAGGATGACACATTAGTTTGGCTTGGGTGGAGGAGCGAGGGATACCTGCCGGGGCAGAAATACCACAACGGGCCGCACCCCTCCCAGGAGTACGGCCCGTTGCCTAAAAGTTCACTCAGCCTAAAAACTACTGCTGAATATCATTCGCATTCCGCATAATAATCTGCTTGGCATTAAAGTCCGACACAATCGCCGTGAGCGTCACCGGTACAGCCGGAGTGGCCGTGCCTGCGAAAGTCGCCGCCGTTTGTGTAAACATGGCAATGGTGCCCGTGCCGTCGCCGACTGTGCGGTTGCCGGAGAGCGTTGCGCCGCCGGTGATGGTTGCGCCGACGATCTTCACGAGCGTACTTTCCCAGGCATTGAAATTGGTATTGATTTCCGCAATAGTAGCCGTGCGCGGCGTCAGTGTATTGCCGGTGCTGACAACCTTGCCGTTGTCGGTTGGTACATTGTTCAGTTGCAGCAATTTATTGAATTCGCTGATTTCCTGATCCGAAATAATCACTTCGATCTCGTCGCCGAGGTTGAAGAAGTGTTCCGCATCGAAACGGATTACGATACCGGCTGTGCCGTCCTGGAGGTACAGGTTGCGGTTGTTCAGGTTTTTACCCAGGCGGTCTGAAATAACCATGCCTTTGATCTTGCGGTTGGCCGGAGCGCTGGTGGTCGTGCCGGTGAAGATGCTGCGTACGGCACTGATGTCCATTTGTGTTTCCGTGCCGGTGCTGGCGCCGCAGCGGATATCAGTCATCACAGCGCCGTTTTCATTGCGCAGCGCCAGTTGATAAGTGGTGCCGAAAACATTGAGTACACCTTCCACGTAACCTTTACCGGTCGGCGTTTTTTTGCCGGCAAAATCTGCGAAACCGCTGGTGCGGACAATCAATTGCAGTTGGCTGCAATTCTCCACCGTGCGGTTCAGGCTGAACTGCGTCACCGGGTCGGCAAAGGTTTTGGCCGTATCTGCTTTGGCGAATTGTACGTCGTTGATACGGATAAAAGTGCTGATGTGCTGAGGTCCCAATTCACTGATCGTCAATACTCTAGGAGTAATCGGGGTAGTGCTGAAAGGGCCTTTGACCACTTTGGAACGCGCCTGCGCTTCTGTCAGGCCCACGTCGCTCAGTTGTCCGTTTTCTTCCACGGTGCTGCCGATGAGTTGCGTCAGGTTGTTGTAGTCTGTCAGAATCAGGTCTTTGCAACGGATGTAGATCGTGCGGCCCAGCGGGTACTCCTGAAACAGGAAGCCGTCGTTGAATTTCACTTCGATACCACCCGATGCATCCTGGATCACGATGGTTTTGTAGTAGTTGCCGGATTGGTCGTCCATGACTACCTCACCGCCGATGATGATGTCTTCGGTAATTTTATCGAAACCGCCCGGCGTCACATGCAGCGCTTTGAGTTCCGCAATGGTTTTGGTAGGCGTCAGCGTGATCGGTTCGCCACCCACCGGTGGTTCGTCGAATTCGGTTTTGACGCAGGCAGAGATGCCGATGGCTAATGTGAGGGCTGCAAAAGCAGCGAAAAAGCGAGATTTATTTTTTGCAAAAAACATAGTCTTGTTATTTGAAAATCAATGTTTTGTTTGTGAGAAGTGAGTGGTGAGTAGTGAGTAGTGAGTGGCATCCAGGTTGAAGTAAAGTATTCAATTTTCTTAAACCTGGATGCCACTCACTACTCACAACTCACTACTCACATTATTGCATGCGCAGTGTAACGCTGGCGAAATAATTCGTTCCAAAAGCGTACAACACTTCATTGGTGTAAAAACGCGGGTCCCTGACGTCGTTGCGGAAAGCATTCCGGTAGGCATCGCGGCCGGAAATCACAATTTCCTGGTTGTTCAGGATATTATTGACACCCAGGTTCAGGGCAACAAAATACGCATTTTTTCCACGGGCAATACGCCAGGATTTACCTCCGAAGAAATCGAGTGTATACGCAGCCGGCGCTTTTTGCTGGTCGATGATCGTATTCCAGATCGGTTGATCCGGTGTAATATTGCTCACAAAACGGGAAGTGCGGCGCACCCGGTCGAATTCAAACCAGGCATCGGCAGCGTAGTTCAGCGACAGCGATGCAAACCAGAAATCCTTGCCTTCGTGGCGGATACTGAACGAACCGGTGGTTTGCGGCGTACGCGGCACATAGAAATTTTCCTGGTACACAATACCCGCGTCGATGATCGGAACGGCTTCCGTGCCGTTGTCCAGGGAGAACATCAGTTTCGGACGATTGGTGTAAATGTATTTGCCCAGATTCGTGGCGGCAGTAAACACCCAACTTGGCAACGGTTTGGCCTCTATGGCCGCTTCGATACCGGCGTGGCGGCGATCGACGCCCTGCAAAATGGTAGCGCCGAAGAAAATAGGCTGCTCCAAAGAAGTGTCGTCGTCGCCGAAGCCCAGCGAACCGAGATCCAGTTCGCCCAACACGCGGCCTACCGACCAGGCGCTGGCAAAAATGTTCTCCGTTTCGTTTTTAAAGTCGGTCAGATAAGCCGTGAAACGCGCCTTGAGTTTGGGCGAACGCAGCAGGTAACCGCCTTCTATACTTTGTATGTTGGAAACTTCGATGTTGGGCACCACCAGGTCGCGGGTGCGGGGCGACACGAACGTATTGCGGTACAGCGGCGCGCGCGTACCGTATAAGCCGTTGACATAGAAATAGTTGCGACCGTTTAGTTTCCAGGTAAGTCCACCTTTTACGGAGTAGGTCGTGAAATTGACCTTGTCGGATTCTCCCAAAGAGTTATTCGGGAAACGGCCGCTTTGCATAAAGCCGGTGCGGGACATCTGTGTTTGGCCGCCTTCCACAGCAGCAAAAAACTGGAATTTCGACAGGGAATATTGCAACTGCGCCCAGCCGTTGACTTTGCTGATATTTTCATTGTAATTGTATCCGAAAACATCGCCTTCTCCCACCACATTGTTGGGCACCTGGAGGTCGCTGTTGCGGGCAAGCGGATTGGTTTGTCCGTCAAAATTGCCGAAAAAGTCCCAGTCAGTCCAGAAATCGCCGCCCAGCAGGTCATCTACCACTTTGTAGTTTTCACCGCGGTACCACTGGTACTGGCCGCCGCCGTTGAGGGTCAGCCGCGGATTGATGGTGTGGTTGACAATGATGTTGGCGCCTGTTTCGGTGTTGTCGGAGCGTTGTGTTTCGAGTATATAAATGGAATTTTTACCCGTAATACTGTTGCCGGCGCGTCCGTCGGCATCTTCTACCGTCACCGTATTGTACTGGTTGGATTCGTACAATGACGCCCAGTTGATCTGCCGGGCGCTTTCGTCGGTGCGCAGCAGTTCAGCCTGCAGAGCGATCATGGTAGAGTCTTCGAGGCTGCTCGGCAAGCGGCGGTTGAAGTCCGGGTTCGGGTTGCGGCCGTTGATGAAGTTGAGGCGACCGAAATCGTTGCGGCCTTTCTGGCCGTACACCGTAGCCATCACGCTGGTGTTGATGGATGGGGTCCAGTCGTAGCGCAAAATGCCGGTAGGCTGGTGGTTGTAAGT
>JALHMA010000140.1 GCA_022844265.1 Saprospiraceae bacterium
TATCGGCAGAAAGCGAATCCATTTTCCTGATCGGGTAATTCCAACCCTTAATGACCGCCTGAATAGTCTCCCGGCTTAATCCCGTGTTTGATGAGCAATTCGTTATGAAGTTCGATTGCCCCGGATGCAACGCGCTGATTGCGCTCGTCGGGTGTTTCTGAATTTCTGTTGTTTGGTTTTGCACTTGCATAGCCATTAGATTTTTTTGCTGCCTTTTCTTTTGCGATTCGCAGCCATGATACAAAAGTAGATTTCCCGTACTGCAACCGTTTTGCAGCCTCTTGCACAAACATCACATCTTCGCAGTTCCAGCGAATCCATTCTTTTACCTCATCGGTAATTTTTTCAGCCGGAAAATCTGATTCAGTAACTTTCGCAGAATCCCTCATTAGTTGAACAGTGTCCGGATACATTTGTAAATGTGCCGTTACTTTTTCCAGCGCCCGGAAGAATAATTTTTCAGAATCAGGAGCATTTAATAAAAGGTCGTTTTCCTGATTTTCGTTTTTTGAGAGAGTATTGGTTATAAGTTTTTCTTTGGTTATAAGTTCTTTATTGGTAAGTAGTGCATTTTTTGCACTGTGCAAATTTTGCACTGTGCAAATTTTGCACTGTGGCTCACTGTGTAAAGTATAATTGAATGAATCAAACCTGGCGCCGCCTTTCCTTGTTCGCTCCCTGGATAACCAACCCGTTTGCAATAGCTCATTTACATGCTTTCTAAATGTCCTGGGATCATTCATTTGCATCGCCTTTTGTAAATGCGTATGAAAAAACGTCCAGTCATCACTTTTTGAAGCCATGTAAATGAAAAGAAACCGGCTCAAAGGTTTTAGTCGCTCATCTTCAATGAGCTGGTTGGGTATTGTTGAAAAGTTCTTTTTGATTGAGTTCCGTATCTCGTTCATCTGTAAAAAAAAATAAAAAGCCCGGCATCGAGTGGCGTTCGATCCGGGCTTGGTGAAAAAATCCACCTTTTTAAACTTTCGCCGACTGTCGCCACAACAACCCGCGAAAGGTGATACAAATATACAAAAAAGAAATTGATCTCAAAGTTTTTCCTCATCTGGAGCAATCACCAACGACCATTCAGGATAAAGGCTCACAATATAGTCGTTCATTTCATCGCCTTCCAGCCTTTGCGCATCCCCGGCCCGATTTGCCGCCGCTTGCCATTCCTCCCAGAATAAATGCGCCCGGCTGTTGTGTTCAAATTCGTTGTCAATCATTGTTGTGATTTTTACGCCATTCTCGCCTTAAGCGTTCCGGCAGCCTCCTGCACCATCTGCCGGATTTCGGTGTTGGTCACGTCAATATCCTGCTGCTGGCAAAACGCTGTTACCTCCAGTAGTACATCGGTGATGTTTGCCTGTGGCCGCCAAACTTGCGCGATCTTGCGAAGGATCATTTTTTCTTTTTGCTTTTCCATTGCTTTGTGTTGATGTGTGATAAAATTAAGCACTACGGGGGAGCCTTTGACTACTATTAGCCGTCCTGTTTTGAGCTACCGGGAACCAACAGGCAGGTATTTCCGATCCGCATTTTGTTCCGAACAATAAGCCGAAACTAAGCGCTTCAAACTAATTTTATCGCAGCCGCTTCCGGCGCGCTCCCCCTCTCTCCATGTGCGTTGCGGGCAACCCCGGATTTGAACCGGAAAGACAGCTAACTGCATCCTCAAAAGCGCGTTTCCCGCTTCGTTTTGGACTGAGATCCCACTCTCACTTCTTGCCCGTTTTTAAAAAAACGCCGCTGGGTCATTTGCGCAAACCCTGCCAGGATTTAAAGCCCAGCGGCGTATCCTTGAATCAAATGCTATTTCCGTTGGCATCCTGGACGCCCCTGCCGCTTTCGCTGGATGGCAGGTTTTTAGTAGTTGCTGCTGGTGGCGTTGGTTTTAGTTTGAAAATTATTGTCAGATTGTTTAGCCAAAAAACGGGAGCGGCCAAATTGTAGAAAACACCGCTCCCCATGAAACGACCCAATTCTATTCTCCTGCGATTTCTTCATAAATTTTTTCAAAATCACTTTCTGTCATCCGATTAGCAAGCACATCCATTGCTAAAGCAAAAATCATGCGCTGGGTTTCTTCGTCTTTATTTGCCCGTGCGAATCTTGCGTCTTCGATTAATTGCTCTGTCGTGCGGTATGACAACTTTGCAATTATGATTTGGTGAATCTGCTGCGCTGAAAAAGCCATGATCTTTAAATTTTACTGGTTAATAATTGCTTCCTTAGTACCCTACAAAGATACACTCCTTTTTATCACTTGTCAAGTTTTTTATCATCTTTTTTTAAAAAAATGATAAAATAAAGAAAGCGACCAATAAAGCCGCCTTCCAAAACTTAAACAACCAGTAAACTAATCTAAAAGATTTCTATCTGTTCACCTGGCGCCGGGATGGCAATATTCAAATGCTCTGCCGCCCATTGTGCGATGTCATCAATATACTTGCCGAAATTGTCTTTGTTTAAATCGGCAGTTGATGGCGGCAGGTTCATTGCTTCGCCTGTTGCTGTATAGATTTCCCGGCCCTTTATAAATTTGTTCTTGCAAAATTCGTGCATCAGGTTTAAATGCTCCCGGTTTCCTGGCTGCATTTGTTCTCCCAGGTCATTGAAAGCGTAAACCAGTGCAGGAAGGACACAAGCCCAGTAATAACCCCGCTGCGCGTCGCTGTGTTTGGCTGCGCGACGTTTTACCGTCACCTCAATGTTTTTGCCTTTGAACGCCGCTGCAATTTGCTTGCGCATCGTTTTAGGAAGGTGGATTTCTCCGGTTTCATCAACCTTGCCGGCAAAAGTTAGGCCTGTCATCCTATTTCCCAATAAGTCGCACCGATACGAGTTAAAACCTTTTCGGCACGGGCAAAACTCCAGCACTTAAACCGGCTGTAAAACTTGCCTTTGTGAGTGAACATAATGTGTATCATCCAAATTCAATTTTTGCGCTGTACCAATTCAAAATTTCATCCATCGCCATTTCAATGGCTTCCGCTTTTTTCCTGAACGTTTCAATCGTTTTTTCGTCCCGTTCCATGCGCCGAATGTCAATCGGGTAATCTGCAAAATCTGGATTGAACGTTATAAAATCGCAGTATTCCCGCCCTGTCAAAAACAACCCCCATTGCATTTGGGCAATGTACCCCGGATTGATAGACCTCTGTTTTATGTATCGCAAGTACTCAGGCGGCTGTGGACATTTGACCTCAGTCAACCCGTTTTTACTTACTAACCCGTCCGGCGAAAAACCAAAGTAATTGCCAGCCGATACGAACCCGCAAGCGGTCACGGTTTCCGGGAAAATGGTTTCTTGGTATGCGGCGATGGCTTCCGGCTCTCGTTCTGTGCCTATTGCCATTGCGAATGATTCCCGATGTTGTTTTTCGTATCCTGTAATCAATTCCGCTGCTTTGCTATAAATCAACTCCAGTAGCCCGGCGCCAATCCCATCAGCGCTTTTCCCGGCCACCAGGAACAACGCCGCATCAGTCCCGGTAAAACGGCCCCGCCTGGCTTCGTGCCAGGCTTCGGACCGCTGTTCAATGTTGTAATGATATTCCGGCATCATTTGCCCGCTTTTTTTGCTTGGTATTCTGCAAACGCTTCGGGGTCCAATTTGCTTAAATGGTTCTCCCAGTCGGCAATATTTTCACTGTCTCGAATTGCGGAAAGTTCTGCCTGAACTTCTGCTTTGTCTCCTGCTTCGTATTTGCCAAAAGCCTGGACAACCAACCGGCGAACATTTAAAACGGCTTCGGATTTTTTCGGCAATTCAAATGCCTTTTTTTTTGGCTGCATTGGCTGCGCGTCGTTGTCGTCATCACTTACAATGCCCAGCGCCGCGGTTACCATATAGCGCCGCATATAGGTAATGATAGACCCGTACACCTGCGCGGCGCTTTTGCCCTTCTCATCGCCTGGTTGAATCATTGGCGCCGTGGTTTCAATCCATTCTCCTGAGTTGTGGATAATGCGCGTTGTCAGCCCTTTGGAAGTCAATCCCTGAAACACCGTTAGCCCGTTTTTAGCGAGTGGTTGTCGGATTGTTTTTAGGATTGCGCCCAGCGTCGCGTATTTGTTGCCCAGGAACTTATTTTCTTTGTCGAAAACAACTTCCGGACATTCAGAATTAAACGCGACCAAAGCCGCTGCGATTTCTTTGATAGTGGTTGATGTGTTCATCAGCTTTGTTTTTTTAGATTGCTTCTAATTTTGCCTCCAATTGCTTGCGCAACTTTTCCCGCATAGACTCCATTTCGGCAACAAAATCGGGATTGGATAACGCATAGCACACAAAGACTTCCATC
Source organism: Saprospiraceae bacterium (assembly GCA_022844265.1). GTDB lineage: Bacteria > Bacteroidota > Bacteroidia > Chitinophagales > Saprospiraceae > M3007. The sequence goes on from JALHMA010000140.1 coordinate 4,311, forward strand.
ACTTCCGGGATTGACTTTTTACCCTCTCCGGCTGTTTGTTGGTGAAGATATTGGTAGTCCCTTAGCCGCTGCACCATCGCGGTATTTAGCCGAGCGCTGAACGGATGCGCGGCGCTGGATGCGTTAAAAATGCTTTTGTAGTATTCCGGCGTTTCTGCCATTGGATTGTGGTTTATGCCTCCGAAGAGGCTGTTAATGAAATATCATTTAAGTACTGCTCAATCGCTTCGGTCAACCCGTTCCCGGAAAAATCTGCCAGAAATTCGGCAAAAGTGTATTCCATCGGGCGCGTTGCTCCTTCGTAATGCTCCTGCCGTCCTGCGTCAAAAAGCATTGCATCAGTTTGCGGAATTGACACCAATCCGGCCCCGTGGCGGCTTATAAACGCATCGCCATCAATCAAATCAACCTCCCGGCAATATTCCAGGAAATCAAAAACATCAATTGTCTTTTCTTCGGGCGCGTTTTTTGATCCGGTCCATGCGCTGAATGCGTGTTGGATGCGGCCTATTTTGCGCGTGTTTGCGTGATCGTAGTCGAGTAGGTTCATTGTTTTGAGTTTTACTGTTGTTCGTAATTGATACACAAATATACACGCCTTTTTATCACTTTCCTAACTTTTCATCATCTTTTTTTAAAAAAGATATAAAAAAGATTTTAGCCAAAAAAAGAAGGATCAGCACAAACGCCAACCCTTCCAAACAAAGCTTAATGAAAAAACAACTACTATTCTGCAACCGATCCATTCTGATTCTCTGAAAAAAACGTTTTCCGATATGCGGCCTCCTGTTTTTCAAGTTTCACATGCCAATCAATCAGCGCGTTATCAAAATCAGAAATAACCCGCGTCCTATACTGCTCCTGTGTTTCGATGACGTGGCTACCTTTCCGGAAATAAAACTCCATAACCGGCATTTCCGAGTGAATAAACGCCTGGTTCCCGGAATTAGACAACGCAGCCCGGACAAAGATCGAATTATCGTACACCTTTGCCGCTGAACAGGCAATATAAAACCCGTGGTGGTGTGCGGGTAGTTCAAAGTCCCGGCCATCTTCACCCCAGTCTATGATGGCAAAAGGTCGGTTTATACTGCTCCAGTCAATTTGCCGGTTTCTTTTTTTAGCAAAATGAATATGAGTGCTGGCAATGACGCCGGTAAGAACTAAAAGCAAAACAGACCATTTTGAAGCAGGTAGCGCGATCACCTGGAGAATGAACATCAGTGCATAAATGATCGCTAATGATACAATTGATGTTGTGTTCTTTTTCATAATAGGTCGTCATTGGTGTCTTTTGTGTACGTTACATAGCCCCAGATAGTTGCGCCAACGACCACGGAAACGGCAAAAAATCCGACTGCGATTGTTTTCCAATTCTCTGAAATCCACCCCCATAAAGCAAAGATTTTCAAGCCTACTTCGTATGCCATCCAGATTGCCATGCCGCCCAGCGCCAATATAGCGCAAACTAAAACAGCCAGCCCGATCACGTCCCAGACATCAAAAGTCACAACTACCGCGTCATCCGGATAGTAGTTGTTTATTACCTGCATATCCCCTTCCGCGGTATAATTTGCGGTGCTTTTGCGGTCATTTTGCGGTGCTTTTTGCGTTGTTTGATCTTCCATAAAGCCTTTATTTATGCGGGTTTGATAATATTTGCGGTCATTTGCGGCGTCTCCCCTGCCTCATCCCCTCTTTCGTTGGTGGGGGAGCGGTTTACTGCCTGTTCTATTCGCATCCGGAACGCCGCCCGAACTGATCCGGCCACCTTTTCCACGGTGCGAAGTCCCAGCCCGGTTTGTACGGCTATTTCTCTATTGCTCATCCCTTGCACTACCAATGGCCGAACTATAATATAATTCTTAACCGTGCGCTCTGTGTAGCCATCCGCGGCAATTATGGCATCATCAGTGCCGTGCCAGTCGGAAAAATCCGGCATCCCTTCTTTGCCATCATATCTGCGCAAATCCCAAGCGGCCCCGCCTTCCATGTCGTAAAATTCTTCAAGGTGCTGGATAACCCTCCCAGGTGCGAAAATATCCCCGCCAACGGTGCGCGTTCTCACGTTGTCAGGACGTGCAACCTGCTTCACTGCAACCTTTTCCGGCTGCTTTTCGCAATCAAATGGCCAGGGCGCGGCGTCTCGCTGTGGTATGTAAATCACTCCAAAGCGGTGCGCAATCTCGATCACCATAACAGCAAACAGTTCAAAAATCTCTTTTAGTAGGCTCATCTTTTCAAGATTGTAGCGGTTAATGAAGCGGTTCCCAGGGGAATAGAGACGCAAATTAGGATTCTTCCTACTAAATCCGACGTATTGAGCAGATCCCAGCCGGAAAACAATTCAAACGCAGCGCCATGCAACGCCGCCTGGAATACCGAAAAAACGATAATCCACTGTGTTACCCTATCCGCTTCCCATCTTTTACGCTCCTGCCGGGAAAGGCTCCAGGCGTTTTTTACAGCGGCGTAACCGATCACAACGCCCACCACCCCGAACAGCCCCAGCGTTACGGGATTGCTCGAAATTGCGCGTCCGGCCAAAATTGCCATGCTGTAACCGTCGGAAAAAATCAAGACAACCAAAGCAAGTAGTAATAAAATTTCGGACGCAAAAACGAGGTCGGAAATTTTAGCGTCGGGAATTGCGTCGGATTTTGCCGCCGTGTCTGGTTTTGTCTTTTCCGACGTGTCCGGTTTTGTCGTCGGGTTTTGTACGGGAATTGCGTCGGGTTTCTCTGCCTGTCCGTATTGCGTCGGGTTTTGCGCGTCGGTTTTCGTGTCGGGTTTTTGCTCCAGTCCTGTACTAATGTCCAGCCCGGAACGCAGTAAAAGCGACATCAACTGTGGCGTAAATGGCGCTTTTAGCCCGGTTTTAGTGTCCGGATCAATTCCTAAATCTTGTCGGATTTGTTGGTATTTGTCGGATTGCATTGCGCGGATGATGCGCTTTTGAAAGGCTTCTTTTGTCAGAAAGTAGGATTCTGCGGCCTGTCCGATTGTCGGATTTTGTCCAGTTATTTCTTTCATTTTTTTAAGCTTTGTTCGGACAAATATATAGGCTTTTTTTAGATTTCCAAAACCGTCGGATTTTTTCGGACAAAAAAAGCCCGGACAACTTGCCCAGGCCAAAACCGTAATCGAATGAAAAAATTCAAAGTGGCAGAAAAGAAAGACGCCAAAACCTGGCGCCCTTCCGGTAATGAACAAAATGAAAACTACTTCTTATAGGTCGGAAATTTGCACCTTTCCCGCTTTCAGTTCTGCCGCCAATTCTGCCCGGCCTTCCTTTTTCCCTGCTTTTTGCCCTAATCGCCATCCGGCCAATGCCCCGCTGAAGATTTCTGCCAGGTCGTATGCCGTGCTGTCATCCACGTCGGAAAGCGCGTTTGTGAACTCCGCTTTGACCTGCATACGCTCCTCAATGGTAAGCGCGATGTTTTCCGCTGGCACTGCCTTAATGCCTTTGATGCCTTCGCCGCCGGTAATCAGCAGCGGCAAAATGTACTGTGTATCGGCTGCCGTCAGTTTCCCGTCTTCGGCGACATTAAATCCGGCGTTAACTGCTTGCCCGATTAATTTTGAGACTTCCCGTGTTTCCTTGTTCATATCTGTTGTTATTTATTGAAAAATGGTTTAAATTGCGTCATTGTTTCTTTCATTTGGTTTTTCAAGGGGTTTTATGTGAGTTAGGGGTGTCTTTCGGCATCCCTTTTTTTATTCCGTTTCCGGTCCTGTCGGTTTTTCCCCTGTGTTCGTGTCGCGTTTTACCCACCTGGTAATTTTGTGATCCCAGACAAAAAGAAAGTTTGAATTTCTGAACGGCGCCTTATCTTTTAGCGCGGCCCTTACTTTGTCGTCTGTGATCCCGTCAGCAATCCGGATGGCATGCTCTGAATAGTAGGGTATCTGAAACTTTAACTCAGGTAGTCCTGGCTGCCCTTCGTTTTTCACCTCCAGGCCCCAATAAACTTTCACTTCGTAGTCTGCCACCGTTTTGGCGTTTGGAAAATCGTTCGCGTCGCTGTATGCAACCCCGTAACTTTCTACCGGTAACGCTTCGGCTGTCTTTTGCTCTGCCATAACGCTGCCGGAATATCCACCGCCCAGAATAGAGGCGATGAATGTCAGCAGCCCTGCTAAAATCAATTTCCAGTTCTTCATGTACTTATTTTTTGTTGATGAAAATAGACATTTCTTGCGGCGCCGGATTGTTGCCGCCAAACCAAAGCCCAATTGGTCGGATCGGGGTCCCTTTCGCCGTTACTGGCTTTTGAAACATTCCATCAGCGGCCCGGAACTCCACAAACCAATCTTTGCCCGCCTTCCGTATTTCGATCACAACCGCGTCGCCTGGATTGACTGAAAAAGGAAAATCGGATTCGGTTTCCGCATAATGCGCGGCCCCGTCTTTATGCCAATACGCGCAAAGTTGGATTTTCTCAATGCCCGGTTTGTATCGCCATGCCCACATCACCGAATTTTTGGTATTGCTGAACAGGGAAAAGGAAATTCCCCCGCCCTTGTTCCAGTCCTCCTGATCTTCTCCTGGCAGCGTGTAGCGGCAGGATTCCGAAAAGATGACCTCCCATCGGATTGACTTCAACCATGGATTCAGGATGTTAATACTGTCAACCGGGCAAAAATCATGTTTGCCCTTTTTTACGGTGAATTTTTTCATTGTCCCGGTTTTATGGTGATTCCTGTAAGCCTTAATTCGATTCCCCGGTCTATGGTGAACCACCTGCCGCCCTCATCAAACCGATACAAATACGTGACTAAATTGGTAGGATAGTTTTGAATCCTGATCCAGTCCGGCCCCAGAAAGTCAATATTCCGATTGGCGCCACTGATTCCAGGCAGCCCAGAAATTCGCAGCGCCCCACCGTTGGCAAGTTTTCGGATTTTTACCGCTGTGGTCGTTCCGTTGCGCCACTGCCAATTCTTATCAATCCCGATGGTGTCCACAAATTCAGGGTAATACAATTCCCGTGTAAGTGCGAATAAATCCACCCCGATGGCTGCTTGCATGCCTGTGGCAAGGTCGCGGATTTTGTTCAGGCCTTTACTTCGGTTTATTACCCTAATCGCGTCCTGTGAAAAACTACGCCCAGCGTCAATTGCTTGGTTTAGCAGGAAGTTTTTCACCGTTGCCGTGTCTCCGATGCGCGTTGTAATCACCTCGCTTTCGCCATTGTCCCGGATGACGTACCGCGTCTGAAAATGAACATTGCCGACCAAAAAAAGAGGTGCAAGGCTATCCGTTATGACTGTTTGTGCCGCTGCCGGAATCAAGAACAGCGCAAAAACTCCCAGAAAAAAATACCGTTTCATATTTCTGTTTTTTAGTTGACTACAAAAAAGCCGATGGAAACCTCGCCCGTGGCCGCCGCTCCCAAATTGATGACAAAACTACCCGCTCCAGGAACTACGTTTTTTACCGTTGCTGTGGTGTCATTCGTGCGAAGTGTGCAAAATACCAGGCTGTTCGCGGTTACATTGCTATTTGTTACCGTTACTGTCGTTCCCGCCGCCGCAATATTGACCGTTCCCGCCAATGCGTTGATCGTTATGTTGCCTGTGGTCCCTGCTGTTGTGATTGTTGCGGCGATTGCTGTCAGCGTGTTGTCCGAAGTTGCTCCGACTAATTTTGTGGCTGTTCCTGTAAGCGTTGCCGGTCTTAATGTCCCGTCGCCTTTGCTGCGCAGGGATTCCGTCAGCGTCCCGGCGCGCATGGTCTTAAAAACAAGGTCGCTTACTTCTGCCGCGTTGGTGGCGGTAGTGTACGGGTTTTCTATCGTGGCGCTTACGCGGTTTGTACCGCCTGCGCTTTCGGCTTCAAATTCGATGCCCGCGCCTGATCCGGCTGCCGCTGTGCCGCTTGTAATGTGAGTAAGGCGAAGAGGGAAAACCATCGCATTGGTTACGGCGTCTGATAGTTCGGAGTGGAGCAAGCGGTCAGGGGAGGACGTGCCGATACCAAGCAACCCAGTCCGGGTTAAGACCATGCGCAGTGCATCAGACAGCCAAAAGAAATCATCTGAAACCCCGTAAAAAGTTTCACCCGATCCGGCTGTACCTACCGACCACCGTGCTGCACCTGCGTCTGTCCCATAACCTACATACGCATAACCATTTGCAGCGCCCGTTCCCGTACTTGTTATTGTCGCAACTGCGTTTGCCGCCGCTCCGGTTGATTTTATGTCGAGCAGATTCGTTGGCGTTGTCGTTCCTATTCCTACGCTGCCAGTGCTGGTTATTCGCATCCGTTCTTGCGTGGATGCGTTGCCGCCTGTGTAAAAGAGCAAAGGACTTGTGCCGCCACTACTTGAATCAAAATCCGTTGCAAGAATAAACGGCGAAGCCGACGAAGCCGAAACAACATAATTTCGGACGGCTGCTGTGACAAATGTACTGCCGTAAATTGTAAAATACCCCTTAGCGCCTGTGCTGTTATTAAGCTGAAATCGGGTATAGCCAGATGCTAATGAGTTTGTGCAAAACATTGTCGCCCCGTCGCTTGTACTGCCTGCAACATGCAACCCCGCCAACGGTGACGCTATATTTACCCCTAAATAATTATTTGTTGCGTCCCATGAAAGTAAATCATCTGCCGCCGCTGCCCCGGATGCATCCGCGTAAAACACCCGTCCCGCTGTCCCCAACCCCGTAGCCGTAGCACTGCGAAGCGGATTAAACCAAGACGTCCCGTTGTGCAGGTCAAACCAGTTATTCGAGGTGTTGTAATACTGCATCCCCGCCGCCCCCGTGGGCCTGCTTGCTGTCGTGCCGCCTGTAGGCCGGAAAGCGAGGTTAGCGTCAAGTGTCAAGCCCGCCGCCGATTGTAGCAATGTAGAACTACCAAGCGAGTTTGTTCCAGTCCAAACCGGGATGCGCAGATTTGTACCTGTGCCGGAAGGCCAGGCCGCTATCGAATCCGCATTGATCGCTACCGTCACCTGATCCGTAGCGCCCGCCGTCGTTGTGATGCCTGTCCCGGCTGCAATGGTTGCCGTGTTCCCGTTCGTGATTGTTTGCGGGGTGCCAGATGTTCCTGCAAGGGTGAAACTGGACATTGTCCCAAAGCCCGAAATATCGCTTTGCGTCGCCAGTTGCGCCGTGTCCACTTCTACCGTTACCGTGTTCCCGGAAATCGCCGTATTAACCCCGTACCCGCCCGCCGTCGTCACCGTTTCCCCGTCTGAAATCGTTGCCGGGCTTCCGGAATCGGCAGCGACAATAAAATCGGTGAAGGAGCCGCCCCCACCCCCGCCTGAAAACGGATTCCAATAAGCTGAACCCCGAAACGCTACCGCCGTGCCGCCTGTCACGAACGCCACATCTCCCTGATTTTCGCCTGTGATCGTTGTTGTATCGGATAGCGCCGCAATAGGCCAAACCCGGTTCACGTATGCGGTCAATGGTTCCCCTGTGACGTTGTTGGTCAGATAGAGCGTGTCATCAACGATGTACGGCATTTGAATCTCATTAAAAGCGCTGGTATCCTGAATCATCAGCGACCAAGCCCCCAAACGGGATTTAAACAGCCTGTTGTTGATTGTGTCGTAATAAATCCAGGCGTTGCGATTGTTGACCGGTGTGTAATTTGGTGCGCCTGATCCGCGATAAATCAACCCGTCTCCGGTAGTCTGCCGCCCTAATTCCTGCTTTGTGGTTGGCGTCGCTGGGTATTGTGCGAATGCCGAAACGGTGAAAAGCAGGAAGCAAAAAGTGAGTATATTTTTCATATTCGTGGAATTAAATCATAATGAATGTAAAGTTTAGCCCCTTTGCATTTGTGGCCCCTGTCGCGTCTGTTCGTGTGACCTTGAACGTAAATACATCGGCAGCCACAAGCGGTGAACTCCCGTCAACATCTTCCCAAAGATTGGTCGTTGTTGTTAGACTTGTGAAATTTATAGAAATATGCGTTGATCCGTTCTTCTTTACTTCGAGCGTGTAAAGTGCTGTTGCCGTCCCTACTTGCCCCACTTCAAGAACCCACCCCTGAATATATCTTCCAATAAAACCCCCAACAGCCTCAATTCGCCAAAACTCACCTAATGGATCAGTTGTAACGATGGAAGTATTGTAATCAAATAGCCTGAACTTTTGAAAATGCCGCCGAACAAACCCGTAATTGGCCAGCAAAAACTCCGGCGTGTGAAGTATGTATGAACTCACATTAAGCCGCTGATCGGCTGTGCCATTGACAACGCCAATTGTGGTGTCTCCTGCAAACGCAATATCATCAACTGTAAACTCTTGAGAAAGTCCGGTATTTGGGTCAATTACAATTATCTCATCTCCTGCCGAATAAGACGAATCAGCCTCAACCGCTGCAACCGGCAAATCATTCACCTTATCGCCGTCCTGGATCAACATATTTGTGCGCGCAGGAACCAACCCCTGCGAAAATCCTGAAGCGATCCCGCTTTCAATACCCGCTCCGGAGTTGCCCTGTGGCGTGTATGTCACCCCGGAATTAGAAGGCGCGATACCCCCGCCCGGCTGAATCTCCGGAGGTGCGTCGCTGTCGCTGCCAACTTCGGTTTGGTTTTCTTGCGTCGGAACAGTCACCCCGGAAGCGGAACGGAATAAAACAACCAGGTCTAAAGTCCAACGGGAATCCCCAGCAACAAACGTACCGCCTACAAAACCGTACATTTTTGTTACGGCTGAAACAGTGTACTGAATAGCCTGCCAGATATTGTACTTGCCTTGAAAATCACCGCTTAGTCTTTCCGCTGGGTTTTTGTGCCGATACATCACCTCCTGCGCCATTAGTTGTGATAATGGCAGATAAGTACCTGAGCCCCCGTAACGCCAACCGCCTCCGGACACGCTCCAGGTTGCGCCGTCGTAAATGTCAACCGCTCCGAACGTTGAACCCGTTGGGCCTTCTCCGATCAGCGTCTCGATTTCAGCCTCATCAGAATTTCCAGCGGCGTCATTGGTTGCCAGAAATTCAGATACATTATATTGCCCTTCGATTGTTCCATCGAAAAGCATTTCGGAATAGACGCCCGTAAGTGATGTCGTTGGGACCAATGCCGTGATTGGCAAATCAGTGTTGGCGTTGTTGACTACTTCAAACAGCGAAAAATCTAAGATAAAATCACCTGGATCAGGTATCAGCGGCGTAATAAATTCAACAATATTTGTGTAGGCAACCCCGTCGCCGGTCATCGGAACAATGATTTCATAACTTGACGGGGTAGTTGTCCAAAACATATCCCCCTCAACGATATAAAGCAAGTCCACCAACGTCACCACCCGTGACAAATAATAGGTCCCTATTTGAATAGTGATCTTAAACTTTGCGTGTGCTGTTTCTGCGTCTCCAGGTGTGACAAAATCCATCTGAAAATTCAGGTTTGCCCGAAACGCCAAACGTGCTGTGCCTCCAGCATTGTCAATATCGTCAACTGTCACCGTGGCAAAGCTGCCGCCGTCACCGCTTACCCCCGCCGTTAAATTGCGCGTTGAAAAGTGTTT
>JALHMA010000141.1 GCA_022844265.1 Saprospiraceae bacterium
CGCGATTATTATCGCCCGTTTTCGACCACTATTTTTCCTGAACTGATTCCTTGCCCACCCGCTTCCAGGCGGAAGAAATATTGCCCGCCCGGCAGGTTGGAGACATTGAGTTGGAAGGTATTGTTCGAGAATGGAATACGCTTCACCTCGCGGCCCTGCAGGTCGTACAGGAGCAGGGTACCGTCCAGCGATCGCGGCGATTGCAGTTGGAACGTCGCTTCGGATCGTGCCGGGTTTGGGAAAACATGGAGCGCCACATCCGCTTGCAGGTTCTGCACACGGGTTACTTCCAGGTACAGTTCGCCGATGGTGTGCAGCGTGCGGTTGGTGATCACCGGTTCGTTGTAATCGAAATAAATGGCTGCCTCGTTTTCCAGTTGAGTGTTGTCGGGCAGGCCGGTTTTGGGTGCGATTTTCAATTTTACAAAACCGTGGGAAGCTGCTTCGTTCACATTGCTGTCGGGCAGCATGATATTGGAAAAAACGAATTGTGCGACGCCCTGCCCCAGCAGATGGAAAGTATAAGGATGGCTGGAAGCGCCGGGCCGCAGGGTGGCGAGATCGAACAGGCTGGAAATTGTATCCAGCACAATGACGGTAAAAGCCGTATCGGTACCCGTATTCTGGAAACGGATCAGGTACTCGATCTCTTCTCCTTTGGGAATAAAGTGTTCCGCGCCGACGCCCCGTGGGAAGCCCTGCTTGTCGTTCGGGTCGAAAGCGCCGATATTTTCCTGGCAATCTTCATCTATAAAAAATGCCGCATCGTCTTGCGGAAAAAGTGTGACCATGCCCTGGCTTGCAGTGCCTGCCAGATTTGTGCCACAGCCTTCCACCGCCGCGCTGGCGCGCAGGCTTAAAGGATGATTGGCCGGCTGATTTACTTCCAGGCGCCAGGTAGAGCCATTGGCAGGCACGCTGAAGGTTTGTGAGGCGTCGGCGCCCAGGATAATCGGGTCATCCATTTGAATCATAATATCTTCGATAATCACATAATCGACGGCCTCCGTCATGGCTTCTCCGGTATTGGTCACGGTGAATTCCACTTCTGAGCCATTGCAGGCGCCGCTTACCCGCAGGTTGGCGCCATTCCACAAAGAGTTTAAGGCGTCGCACAAGGTGTCGGGGAAAATGTGGGCCACCGAACAGTGCGTCTGGCCGAGTTCCGCATCGCAACTGATCAATACCTCGATAAAAAAATTGCTGCACTCGCTCACTCCGATGTTCCCAACCGGAAAGGTGTATTTATTGCCGCTCACGGACGACCAGGGAATAGAACTGTTTTGCAGCGACAGGAAAGGATCCAGTGTTACTTCCAAATAGGCATTTTCAGCGTCGAGTGTGCCCCTGTTGCAGTATTGTACCCGGTAATAACTGGGAAAGCAACGGCGCAGGAATCCGGCTGCCAGATCGACCTCCAGACGAGGGCACAATATATCGGCCTGTGCGGAAAAATTCCGGGTGATGGTATCCATCGCCCCAACCTGAATGGCTTGCGCAGGTGTACAGACGTTCCATAAGTCGTTGGGATTGACAAGGCCGACCGTGAAGTCTCCTTCTGGCAGAAAAATAGTGTAAGAACCGTTGCCATTCGTATTTGTAACAAATTGACCTGCAAATCCGGTGGCGACCACAAGCCAGTCTATCAACGGCTTTTCCATGGCATCATGGGCGCAGTTGTTGTTTTCATCGTATTTGGCTTTGCCTGTAACGCGTGAAAAATTGGGATTGGCCGGGTTTCCTCCAAGTAGCGCCGTATTGTTGACATCGCCGAGTTTGACGCCGATGAAATCAACGTTGATCTGTGATCCTGCAATATTGTTCAGGTTGATCACCGTTGGAAATGGAAATGGCTGGAGCGGGTCTGGAAATACATGGCTGGAAGGAACGAAACGCCACGACTCGCCGCTGGGGAAGCTGGTTTGTATACCTAATATGACACCTCTTAAGACAATGGAGTCATTTACAGTAAGGGCGCCGGAGTTGTCCACATCGCCGGCAATGATTTTATAAGGTGAATTCAGATATTGCACCCCCTGTATGTGCCGCATGATCAGTACGCCATCAAGGGTGCTGACTCCATTTAAAACGTCGTAATCCTTATAAGGGCGTATCTGATAGGAGCCGCCCGGCGTAGCGCTGAAAGTATAATTGCCATTATTGTCTGTCAGGGTAATTGCGTTCGCGGTGCCCGTCATTTCGACGGGAATATTTGATAAAGCAGTTACACCATCCTCCAGGGTGATTCTTCCGGAGATGACTGCTTGTGCGCTTGCCACAGTGCCCCATAGGGTGAGCAGGCAGTACAGCAACAGGTTTTTAGGATTGGGACTTGTACGGAGATTTATACGCATGAGATCATGTTTTTGGTTGATAATTATTTTGAACGATACAAAAGTGCCCTGTACCCCGCTTCAGTTCAAGTACAAAATTTAAAATTTGTAACAAATTATTGGAACAATAATTGCTTTAAAATACTGATAATCAATGCAATTAAATTTCATTTTTGTCTACCGTTTTTTAAAATGGAAAACACCCGTCTGCTCAAATTACTGCGCACTTTTTCCAAATCGGAACTACAGGGGTTAAAAAAGTTTGTCCGTATGCCCTTTTTCAACCAGCGCAGCGAAGTGCCGGCCCTGCTGGACTGGTTGTCCGGTTCGTTGAAAAGCGAGCGTTTGGTATCGGATAAAGCGGCGGCCTTCCGGCAGATTTTCGGCAAAACTGCCTATGACGACCATCGTATCCGAATGGCCATGAGTTTTTTATACCAACTGAGCGGACAGTACCTTGTTTTACAATCCTTTCTGGATAACCAGGTGGTCTACCGCAAACAATTAGCCGCCGTTTTCCGGCTGCGCAATTTGCCGGAGCAGTCCGAAAAAGCCTGCGCCGAAGCGGGCGCCTTACAACAGCAATCGCCTTTGCGCAATGCGGATTTCCTGGAAGAAAAATACCAGATACTGCTGGAAAAACACCGATTCCAGGTGGATACGCAACAGGTAAATCAGGAGGATTTGCAGGAGTTGTCCGACCAGTTGGACCATGCCTTCCTGGCCCGTAAACTCTGGCAGGCCTGTGTGATGCTCTCGCACCAGAATGTGAGCAATGCTACCTATCAGTTCGGACTTCTGGAAGCGGCACTGGCCCATGCAGAGCAATCGGGCGCGCTGGAAATTCCGGCAGTTGCCATTTATTACCACTGCTACCAGGCGTTGATCCGGCCTGCGGAAAGCGCTCATTTTCAACAGTTCAGGCAATTGCTGACCCAATGCGGCGAACAGTTTCCGGCCGAGGAATTGCGCGACCTGTACATTTTGGCGATCAACTTCTGTATCCGGCAATACAACGCCGGTAACCAGGACTATTTACCCGAACAATTTGAACTGTACAAAGAAGGCTTCCAGCGGAAATACTTTCTCAGCGACGGCGCTATTTCGCGCTACACCTACCAGAATGCCGCTACCATCGGTCTGGTGATGCATGAACTGGAATGGGTGGAATCACTCATCCACGAATACCGGCCCCTGCTGAAAGAAGAGCACCGGGATGGTTTGTTCAGTTTCAACCTGGCCCGGCTGGAATACCACCGCCGCGACCTGGGCAAAGCGCTGCAACTACTACAAAAAGCCGAATACAAGGATCTGCTGCTGAACCTGGCGGCCAAAATCCTGCAACTAAAAATCTTTTACGAACTACAGGAGTTCGACTTGCTTGCCTCTCACCTGCAGGCCATCCGTTCTTTTATCCGCCGAAAAAAGGTGATGGGCTACCACCGCGAAAATTATATGAATACCGTACATTTTACACAGAAGTTGTTGGAAGTCAATTTGTTCGATAAAAATATCAGGACGCAGCTGCGCCACGAAATCGAAGCAACCAAAGCGGTGGCGGAAAAGGAATGGCTGCTGGAACAATTGAAATAGTGGTGTTTGGTGTATGGTGTTTAGTGTTTAGTGTGCTCCGCCTTTGGCATTCATGGGTAACTTCGCCTAAACTACTCTCGGATGCCAAAGGCGAAGCGCCCTAAACACTAAACACCATACACCACTATTTCCAGACCACCTTCCCCGTACCCACCAACTTCCCCTTTTCCCGGTATTCCAGCCAGTACAAACCCGCAGGGAAATCGCCCCGGGAAATACGAACGGCGCTTGTGGAAACCGGACTCTCCAGGACGAGTTGACCCAGGGCATTGCGCAGCAGCAAAACTGCCCCGGCTTTTGGAACAAATGGCAGGGTTACTAGGGTGTATTCCAATGCCGGATTGGGTGAAATGCCCAACATCCCGTTCGGGCGAACGGCCGGAGAACGGGTCGCGCTAACGGTATCTTTCCCGATGGTGTGAAATACCGTATTGGTCAGTTCCGGTTCCAATTGGTCGAAATAAAGTGCAGCCTGATTGGTAATGACCGTGCCATCGGGTGTGGCTGCTTTTGGTTTGATGGCAAACTGTACGAATCCTTCCTGCAAGCCGTTTTCGGGGTCTTGCATATAAAAGTACAAAGCGCCGTCAGAGCCGATATTCCAGGTATAAGGGTGGCTGGAAGGGCCTGCTGCAAAAGTGCTCAGATCGAGATCGGCAGGCACAGTATCCACTACAACTACCTGATAGACAGGGTTTTCAACCTGAAACTGTATCAGGTATTCTATTTCTGTGCCGACTTCAATCAGGTGCTGAGACGTGACGCCGACGGGATCGGCGCTGAGTGTGGGCGCCTGGCCGCCGTTGAAAAGAATCAGGCACTCGGTATCGCTGAACGGGCTTCCCGTCTGGTTGGGCGTCTGAACGGCTATACCGTTGCTGTTTTCAGCGCCTTCTGTGGGACATCCTTCCACCTGGATGGAAGGCATCACGCTTGCGGGCACAAGCGGTTCCTGCTCCGCACTAAAGCGCCGGGAAGCGCCGGTGGCAGCGGTGGAAAACGTCAATACATCATCGGGTTGTATCGCCGGCAACCCGCCTTCATACATGATAACATGATCGTCAGCAATGATATATTCCAGGTTGGGCGTACTGATTCCGTGTCCGATGTTCCGCAATTCAAACCGGATACTGTCTCCATCGCAAATGCCGCGAGCCTCCAGGATAGCGCCCGACCAGCCTCCGAATCCCGGCAGACAAATAGAATCCGGCCGGATATGCGCGGTCACACAGACGGATTGTCCGTACAGGTCAGGGTTATTAGCCGCCGCAAACAGGATGGAAAAATGGCCGCAATCGCCTGCCGCTACTTCGCCTACGTGAAACTCAAGCAGGCCGTTGCCAATATTGTGCGGGATCGAGGCCGATACAAATTCCAGGACTGGATTCAATTCTAAGCTAACCACGACATCCGTTGCAGCGCTGGTGCCGAGGTTGCAGTATTGCACGAAATAAATATTGTCAGCGCCCGCCAGCAGGTAAGGACTGGCAATATCCACCTGCATAAACGGGCAGTCAGCCAGGGCTTCTACTGAAAAATCAGTGTGGTAATCGCTGCTATCAGGGTTGAAAAGAATCTCGACGGTTTGCGGATTGTCGCAAACCTCCCACAAATACCCCGGCGCCGTCAGGTGAAGGTTATAAACCCCTGTATCGGCCTGCAAATTGTATTGTCCGTTCGGGTTGGTTGATGTAAACCAGGTTTCCTGTTCTGCGTTGATTTCCAGAATCCAGCCCGGCAGGCCCGGCTCTAAAGTATCCACGAGGCAGTTTTCGTTTTCATCGCGGGCGGCCGTACCTTTTATGTTGTACGGAAAAATATCGCCATCGGGCCCTAATTTGACAAACATAAGCCTGCCTGCGGGCTCGGTAATGGGCGACCATACACCGATGAACCCGATACTTCCGTCAGAAAACTCTTTGCCCTGCTGAAATAAGGTGCTTTTATTGGACAGGGGTAACAATTCCTGCTGCCACAAAACCTGGCCTTCCGGGGTGATTTTAGCAATAATATTTTTGGGTGCAGTCTGTTGAGTAGACAAGGGTAATACAAAATGGCCGTCCTGAGTCAGCAATGGATAGGAAACGCTGAGCGCCGGGTCGTCGTCCAATGCAGCCTGGAATAAATTGGTAATATTAGCCTCTGTCAGCACGGCTCCGTTATTGTCGTACGTGCGCAAACGGATGTTGGTATACGGCCCGTTTGGAAACGGATCTGCTATAAACTGAAAAATCCGCCCATCCGGCAACGCACCTGTGTAGGTACGTCCATAACTGTAGTAAAAAAACGGCACTTCAAATTCCGCCAGATCTTGTCCAAAAGCATCCTTTCGGGTAATGGTGTTGTAATCATCCAGTTGGGTCGAGGTATTGTTGTATGCTACATACAAAATCAATGCACCATTGTCATCCAATGTGTTAACATCGATGTACGGAGCATACTGGGGAAAAAATTCGGGAGAGTTAATGGTATCCGACCATACAAACTGGCCTTCCGCATTTAGTTTAAATACAAAGGCGTCTATAGTCAGGTCGAACTCATCTTCAAAATGCCCCTTCAGGTATAAATCGCCGTTGTTGCTTTCGCGGACTTGAACCCTGCCTACCGCATCTACAACGGCTTCATTGCTTTCTCCCAGAGAAAAATGGTATTCCCACAGCAGGCTGCCGGAAGGGTTTTGCCTGCGCACCACAACTACTGTATCGTCAAACTGGTAATCTGTCGCCAGAAAATCGCCGTTTTGAAGCGGGTGCAGATAATAATCGCCCGAGTTGATCGGAAACTGCTCCGGTGGCGCATTTTGTCTGCCGTCTATGTCTGTTTCGAAATAAGTCCAGAACGTGCCAGGCACAACCCTGTTGACCAGGTTGTAGCCTCCCGCTATTTCCCGCAACTGAATAGCCTCCGTGGATTCAGGGTAAAACCGGATAAAACCCTGTGCATGAGTACTTTGGAGAAAAAATACACCAACAAAAAGGAGTGCGGGATATTTCAATGTTGTGAAAAAGCGGCGCAGCAGCAGATGATACATAGTCATTTTTTTTACAAAGGTGGGGCGGCAGGGTTTATAAAAAAGGGATAGTTTTTATAAATTCTTGAAAATATATTTACAATGAAATTGAAGATGTATTGCGATTATTGCTGCATTTAAAATCAAATAACTTAAGTATTCACATTTAATTTTTTATCTTGAAAAAATGAATTCTTGAAAAAAGTAAACGCCAGATAAAGCGCATTATCGTATAATTGTCGCCTAAATTACTTTGCCGGGGTGCGGTATATTGACGGGGTGACTTCAAGTCACCCCGTCAATAAGCAATGACACCTCTTTACTAGGGCAGGCGCCGAAATACAACGAATCATGCAACATTCTTTTTTGTACCAGGTATTTCAGGGAGTTGCCCCGGAGGAATTCAGCCGTTTGCGCAAATTCCTGCAATCGCCGGTGCACAACCGCCGCAGCGACGTGGTTCGTTTGTTCGACTGGCTGGTGGCGCAGCGGCAGCAGGTTGCGCCCGTTTGGGACAAGCTATCGGCCTTTTTTGCTGTGTATCCAAACGAACCTTACGACGCCGACCAGTTCAACCTCAGCATGCGGTACCTGCTGGACTTAATCGAACATTTCCTGGCATACGAGGAATGGCGCTCCGATGAACGGCAGTACCGACTCTACCTCATGCGCGCGCTGCGTCGTCGGGAACTCGGCGCTCATTTTGAACGCAACGCAAACAGGCTTGTGCAGCAGCAGCGCGCCCGCACGGAGCGACATGCCGGTTATCATTTGCTGGAATACCAGTTGCAAAATGAAATATTTGAGTACCGGGTCGTGTCGCAACGCAACTGGCAGGCTAATCTGCCGGCCATCGTCGATGCGCTGGGGCAGTTTTTTGTGCTGGAAAACCTGCGCTGGTCCGGTATGATCGCTGCCTTGCGCCTGCGCTCGGATGCGGAACTGCCGGAAGCGCCGCTGGCCGAAGCCGTTCGCAGTTATGCGGAACAGCCGGAGCGCCCGGAGTCGCTTATTTTGCAATATTACAGTGCGCAGATCATGGCCGAACCCGACAACGAAGCAGCCTTCTCCGCCCTGTGCGCTTTGCTGCCGCACAGTACGGAACTGTTTCCGCCTTCCCAAAGTCGCGACCTGTACATGACGGCCATCAATTTTTGTATCCGCAGGCAAAACAAGGGCGAACGGGACTATACGCACCGGGCTTTGAACCTGTACAGGCATGCGCTGGAGAAAGGTATTTTGCTGGAAAATGGCATATTGCCCAAATATACTTACCACAATATCAATGCATTGGCGCATTTAGCAGGAGAAGGCGCCTGGGC
Organism: Saprospiraceae bacterium; assembly: GCA_022844265.1. Taxonomy (GTDB): domain Bacteria; phylum Bacteroidota; class Bacteroidia; order Chitinophagales; family Saprospiraceae; genus M3007. The sequence continues at coordinate 8,259 of JALHMA010000141.1, forward strand.
GGAACAGTTTCTGGAAACGGCGCGCGAACTCCTGGCTCCTGCTGTGCGCGATAACGCTTACCGCTACAACCTGGCCATCTGTTTTTTTCGAAGAGGCGACTATTCCCGCACCCTGGATTTGTTGCGTTCTGTGGAATCCAATGAAATATTTGTACAGATAGACATCCGCCGTATGCTCCTGCGCGTCTACTTTGAACTGGGCGAATGGCTGACCCTGGATTCATTACTCACGAGTTTCAAAGCCTTTCTGCTGCGCCAAAAAAACCTGGGTTATCACCGGGAGATATACCTGAATCTCATTAAGTTTACCAAAAAATTGCTGCAACACCACCAGTCAAACCAGACCAAAAGAAACGCCCTGATTCAAAAAATCAAACAAACGCCGCAGATAGCCGAACGGGATTGGCTGCTGGAAAAACTTTTTTAGGTGTTTCGTTTGTGGTGTTTCGTGTTTAGGGGTACTTTGCCTGAGTCACACACAGTTGCCTAAACGAATCTACTCTAAACACGAAACACCAAACACGAAACACGAAAAAATGCGTTTTTTCATCCTGCTTATCTTGTCTTTTAGCAGCCTGCTTCCCCTGCAAGCCCAACGCTGCCCCTGTAGCAAAAACCTCGATTTCACCATTTCCAAAATGGAGAAAAACTATGCCGGTTTCGGGGACAAAGTGACGGAAAATACCCGCAGCAGTTACCAGGCGCACACCGATTCGATGCGTACAAAAGCCGCCGAAATCCAGAGCGATTCGGCCTGTATGCGCCTGTGTTACAAGTGGGTACGCTGGTTCAAAGACAACCACATCAGCATGCGGCCCTATGGCGCTTCCCAGATGTTGCGCGGTACGGCCCCTGCTTTTGCTTTTTCGGAAATAGACAGCCAAACGCTGCTGTTCACCCTGCCTTCTATGTCGAGCGATTATAAAACTTTGATAGACAGTACGTTGCGTGCAAATGCACAAGCCTTGAACAGCAAACCCTACCTGATTATCGACTGCCGGAACAACAGTGGCGGCTCCGATCAGACCTGGGCCTCCTTGAAACCATATCTGTACACACAACCGGTCGTCACAGACGGACGCCAGTACTGGGCTTCGGAAGATAATGCTGAATTCCTGCTGCAAATGTCAAAAAAAGAAGGCACGGATAAACAAACGAAAAAGTACCTGAGAAGGGTTGCTTACGAAATGAGAAAACGCCCCGGCGCTTTTGTCGGCACCATGAACGCGCGCCGCGACCGGCCTGCCGCTATTTTGCCCTATCCGAAAAAAGTACTTATTCTGGTCAATAAATATTCCGCCAGCAGCACGGAAAACTTCCTGCTATGGGCCAAACAAAGCAAAAAAGTGACCATCATGGGTCGTCAAACCGCCGGAGTGGCCGACTATGGCAATGCCGGCGTTTCGGTTGCGCCTTGCCGCGACTGGGAACTTTGGGTGCCTATTATGCGCTCTAACAGGGTGGCCGACGGTCGCGGTCTCGACAATATCGGTATCACGCCAGATGTGGTGCTGGAAGAAACCGAGCCGGATTGGATTGCGCGGGCAAGGGAATGGATGCTGAAAAAATAGTGTTTGGGAACTTTTACCAGCTGTTTTCTCTTATCCTGCTACTTTTGCGCTTCTTTTCCGACAAGCATTATAAATTAACCAGGTAAGTAATCAAGCAAAATTAGTTTGGACTAAATTTGTTATAAATGCTTGATTATGAACACGGATAACCAATAACTGATAACTAATTAAAAGGATTGACCTTCACCACCCCGGATAACTGATAACGAATAACCGATAACTTACTCATGACTGAACAAGAAATACTCCGCCGCGAATCGCTGCAAAAACTCCGCGAACTCGGCATTGATCCATATCCTGCCGAGATGTTTGACGTGACGACATTTGCTGCCGATATTGTTGCTAATTATCAGGAAGAGGTGCTGGAAGATGGTACAAAAAACCGGCTGAACTACAAGGAAGTCGCGCTGGCAGGTCGGATTATGGCTACCCGGGAGGCAGGCAAAGCCATGTTTATGAATTTGCAGGATACCACGGGTCGTATCCAGTTGTATTTGCGCAAAGAGGAAATCAACGGCGGCGATGAAAATTCGCCGATGTTTGATACGGTGATCAAAAAACTGCTCGACCTGGGCGACTATGTCGGCGTGAAAGGTTTCGCTTTTCGCACCAAAACCGGCGAAGTGAGCGTACACGTGCAGTCTTTAAAATTCCTGTCTAAAGCGCTGCGCCCCTTGCCGGTGGTGAAAAAAGACGCCGAAGGCAATGTTTTTGACGCTTTTACCGACCCGGAACAGCGCTACCGGATGCGTTATGTCGACCTGACGGTGAATACCGAATTTCGCCAGATATTCATCAAACGCAGCAAACTGATCAAAACCATGCGGACCTACCTCGACGAACTGGGCCTGCTGGAAGTGGAAACGCCGATCCTGCAACCGATTCACGGGGGCGCAGCAGCCCGGCCCTTCAAAACGCACCATAATACGCTGGATATGCAATTGTACCTGCGTATTGCCAACGAATTGTACCTCAAACGCCTGATCGTGGCGGGTTTTGACGGCGTATACGAATTCGCCAAAATGTTCCGCAACGAAGGTATGGACCGCACCCACAACCCGGAGTTTACGGCCCTGGAATTTTATGTGGCCTACAAGGACTACAACTGGATGATGGACATCACGGAAGAAATGCTGGAAAGGGTGGCACGGGCTATTCACCCGGAAGGCGCCTCGACGGCGCAGGCGGGCGAACACAGCATCGAATTTGCCGGACCTTACCGCCGCCTGACCATGTTCGACGCCATTCAGGAATATACCGGCATCAATGTGGAAACGGCTGACGAAGCCGCGTTGCGCGCCTATTGCAAAAAAGAACATATCGAGATCGATGCTTCGATGGGCAAAGCCAAACTGATCGACGAAATTTTTGGTGAAAAAGTAGAAGACCAGCTGATTCAGCCTACTTTTCTGATCGATTACCCGATGGAAATGTCGCCGCTGACGAAAAAGCACCGCATCAAGCCGGGGCTGGTAGAGCGCTTCGAGTTGTTTGTGAATGGCAAGGAAGTCGCCAATGCCTACTCCGAATTGAACGATCCCATCGATCAGCGCGAGCGCTTCGAAGAACAACTGGCCCTGGCCGCCCGTGGCGACGAAGAAGCCATGGCGATGGATGAGGATTTCCTGCGCTCCCTCGAATACGGTATGCCGCCTACGGCAGGTATCGGTTTTGGTATTGACCGCCTGGCGATGTTGTTCACAGGGCAGTCGAGCATCCAGGAAGTGCTGTTTTTCCCGCAAATGCGGCCGGAGGTGTGAGATATTCGGTTGATGAGGGTTTATAAAGGTTGATGAGGTTGATATTCATCCACTCGAAAAAATTAGCGATTTTACTTTTTTCGAGCAGATGAATATCAACCTCATCAACCTTATAAACCTTCATCAACCTTAAAAACAATAAACATCTTAACCATGAAAACAATCTTAAAATCCCTTTTTCTGCTTTGCATCCTTTCTCTCACAGGCTGCTTCGACATCCTGGAAGAACTCTGGCTGAACAAAGACCAGTCCGGGCGTTATGAACTCACAGTTACCATGGGCTCCGGCCCGATGGCTAACATGATCCAGTACGCCCAGCAAAAGGCAAATGATTCGCTGGTGGCCATCGGGCAGCCGCCCAGGCCGATGGATACTTTGATCTACCTGACTGATTTACCGGATTCCATCAAACAAATGATGCCTTATCCGGAAGTGCTGAAAAACCTGGAGATTCAGTTGAAGATGGAAAAAGGCGTCAAATTCCGCTTTCTGTACGCATTCAGCCACCTCGACAGCCTGTACCAGTTTTTTGAAACACTGGCAGCCATCGAGGAAATTCAGCAGGACTCCGCGATCAAAAAAAGCAAAGTGCTGGATTTTCCGGAAGTCGCTAATATGCAGAAAATGCTCGGGGGAACGCCGGTGATGCATTGGAAGGGTAAGGCGTTTGATCGAACCATCACGCGGGAAGCGGGCGACGACAGCGCCGAATTTATGGGGGAAATGTTCTCCGATACCGACGAGCCGATGGTGCGTATGATGATGCGCAACCGCTCGTACGAATTGAAATTTCACCTGCCGCGCAATGTGAAAAAAGTATCCACAGCAGGTTATGAGGTGGATGGCAAAGACGTGCGCGCCAAGTTTCCATTGCTGGATGTGATGAAGGATCGAAGTAAACTGGAATGCCAGATCAACTTGAAATGACGGTTGTTTGGCACAGTGGGCTTTTATTTTTGGGCAGTAGGATTGGTTGAGGAAACGGGACAGGCGCTATTCTTTTAAAAGGATATGGAATTTTTTCACCGGAATTTCACGTTTCCCTCGGTAAAGTCAATCAACGATGCAGCAAAAAATACTCGACCGCATAACAAAGATATGCGGAGTTCCCGGACTTGCGGAAATACTTGCCAGCCGGCTTTCCGGCGCTGATCTGAACTCGCTTTTACTGGAGGTTTTCAGGCAAAAAACGGCGCAGATACAAGCGTCCGGCTTGTTACAGGCATATCGCAACAACCGTTTCGTGCAACCGGCAACGGTCGATGCAATTGATTTTCAGGCTTTTGCGTTGGAAGCATTGCGCCTGTCGCGCAGTAGCGGATTTCAACCTTTACAATTGTCTCCCGTGAGTCCGCTCGGCACCTGCTCGGTGGTGGCAACCGCGCATCAGGACAAAATCCTTTCCGCCCTGCGCGGCACGGAAGTGGTAGCCGATGCCACGAATGTGCTGGCACTGGAAAGTGTGCTACGCCGCACAGAACAACAATTCCCGGCGGAAACCCTGCATTTCAGCACCACCCACCGGCATGTGCGGGCGCAGGAAATACCGGACATACCTGGCTATTCGGCGCATTTTACCATACTTGGCCTGACGTCCGCCGGGCGGGACACCGGCAGTTTTCAATTTGAAAAAGACAGTGTACTACAACATATAGGATTGTATATCAAGTATTTAAAAGAAACCCTGCAATTGTCCGGGGTTCACATCCGTCTGATCGCATTGGATCAGGAAGCAACACCCAACAGATTATTCGAAGCGGTCGAAACCCATATCCGGCAATCTGTACCAGAATGGTCGGTCTCCCGTATTGCTTCCAAAGCAAGCGAACAATCCTATTACCAGCATTTGCAGTTTAAAATAGTTATTCCCGGGCCCGGCGGTCAGGAAATAGACATCGCCGACGGCGGATATACCGACTGGACTCAACGGCTGAGCGGGAACCGGAAGGAGCGTTTTTTGATCAGCGGATTGGGGCTGGAATTGTTGTTTAAGATTGTGAATAGTGAGTGGTGAGTTGTGAGGGGCATCTCGATTTAAGCATATTGACGGGATGGCTTGAGGTCACACCTAGAGCATGCCACCACTAAAAACGGGAGATGACTGAAAATTTTACTGACAATCTTTTAGTCTGCCGCATCTAATTTCAATTTTTGATTGACATTTACCCTGAGAAACCGTACAAACCATAATAT
>JALHMA010000142.1 GCA_022844265.1 Saprospiraceae bacterium
GCAACATACCGGGTCGGCGGCGATACCAACGGGGCCGGAGAAAGCGTTGATGCTTTGCTGGGCCTTCAGGCTACTGAAAATCTGTTTATGTGTCTGTCTTACGATATTGGTTTGACCCGCCTGCGCAAATTCAACAACGGGTCGGTGGAAGCCACCGTTCGGTGGTATTTCAATCCGCCGGCGGATATTTCGGAGGGCAATATTGAAAGTCCACTTGGTTACTAATTTATTAAAAATCAATTGTTTATCATACAAATGTTTCAAAAAATAATCTTTAGTTTTTCCCTGCTGCTGCTTTGTTCGCTGACGGTATTTGCCCAGAATTCGTCCAAAAGCAAATCCAAAGACCGCTATCGCGAAAAAGACGACCGGCGTTATCCGGTGCGGGTAGAGAACGCGAAAGAACTCAACTCGAAGGACACGGATTATGCACCCATGTTTTATGACGGGGGCATTATGTTTGTATCGAGCCGGCCCAGCAGGGGCGCCACCGCCAAATTCCACGAGGTGTATTTTTCGCCTTTCGATGTGATCGGCCAGCCTTCAACGCCTTCTTTGTTTGAATTCAATGTGGATAAAAAGTCGGAGTTCCATGAAGGGCCTATGACTTTTACGCGTGATTTTAAACGCGCTTTTATCACCCGGAACAACAACAAGGACGGGGTGATCAAAGCAGACAAGACGGGCAAAAAATCGGTGCTCAAAATATATGAAACCCGCTTCGGTTTCCCGGACTGGACGCCTCCTGTCGAACTTGCTTTCAACAGCGATGAATATTCCTGCAAACACCCGAGCCTTAGCCCGGATGGCACCAAGTTGTTCTTTGCATCGGACATGCCGGGCGGCTATGGCGGTTTTGATATTTATGTAGTGGGCAAAACCACCGATGGCTGGGGAGAACCCATCAACCTGGGCGAAACGATCAATACGCCGCAACAGGAATTATACCCCTTTATCAGCCTGACCGGCGCTTTGTTTTTTTCCTCCAACGGGCATTCTAATTCGCTGGGCGGCCTGGATATTTACTTTGTTACAAAGCCGCTGACCGATCCTTCGGAAATCGTCAACATGGATACGCCGTTCAATTCCTCCGGCAACGACCACAGTTTTATCATTGACAAAGACGGTAAACGCGGCTTTTTTTCCAGCGACCGGGTAGGCGGATACGGCAAGGAGGATATTTACAAATTTGAAGCGGATAAAGGCCTGGAAGGCACCGGCAAACCGGAAGTCAACCCCGTCGCTATCACCGTGCTGGATGCAAAGACTGGCGAACCGATCAAAGGCGCCTCTATCCGGATCCTGCAACCTTCCGACGACGGCTTTATCAGCGGCACCAAAGATTTTTACACCTTCGACCTGCTGCCCGTGCAAAACCAGCCCAATGCCCTGAGCCTGCAACTGGTGCGTAAAGGCGCAGAAGACCTGGGCAAACCCGACCTGTTCTCCAATGTGGCCGGAGAAGCCAAAACGGAGTTTGTGCGCTACCGCAGTTACCTGGTGTTGGTCAGTGTGGACGGCTACCGAACCAGCGAAAAACTGATTTCGGTGGATACGGAAGACAACATGAAACTGAGTTTCAAAATGCAGGACGCGCCGATCTGTATGCGTTCGGGCGGTATCATTTCCACCGTCGAGTTCGGTACCCGTATTGCCAACGCAGCCATCAAATTTGTACACCGCACATCCGGTTATACGGAAACCGTGCGTACCAACATGAACGGCGAGTTTGACGCCTGCCTGTCTGTGGATGGCGATTATATAGCCTATGTACAACGGGAGGGCTTCCTGAATGAAAACTTTAAAGTGACTGTCGGAAAAGGTATACAGCCTTATGACGAGATCAAACTCCGGGCGGTTCCGGGCACCAACGCAGAAGAAACCATGCCCCTGGCCAACGGCCTGTTTGCGGGATCGGTACTCGTCATGGATAAAATTTTCTACGAATACAACAAGGCCACTTTGAACCAGGGCGCCGTACGCCACCTGGACGCATTGGTAGACCTGATGAAGAAATATCCTGAAATGGAAATTGACCTGGTGGCCCATACGGAAACACGTGGCGAAAAACGCCTGAACCAGGAACTCACCGACGAACGGGCCAAAAATGCCAAAACCTACCTGGTCTATAAAGGTGTGGAACCCGAACGTATCAATGCCTTTGGTAAAGGTGAAACGACGCCCCGAAACCACTGCGTGGAAGGGGTGGAATGTACGGATGAAGAACACCAGGAAAACAACCGACTGGAGGTTCTTATTCGCCGTTTGGGCAAGCCGTTGCGGCCTTAAATGCCTCGTTTTTTCTTATTTTTATCGGCGATCCCCGGTCTGCATGCAGGCCGGGGATCGTTTTTTTAAGTCACGAATGCGTCATAAAAAATTCTTTTTTCAAAAAAATATTTAGGTTTGTCTGCATCGTTTTCCAAATGATGTTTGGGCGGGAATACATATTCTGGTTAATTTCAAAAAGTTAATGGGGTATTTGCTTAGCTAAAAGAACGAAGTTTGTATTCCATGAAAAAAGTCCAAATAGAGTACGGTGATGTATTGTATCTTTGCAAGTGACAAAATGCTGTTGATTGCGTTTTCTTTATTCAGTAATCAAATCGAACTGTGAGCATGATCCTGAAAAGTATAATTCTTCCGTTGATCCTGGCAGTGCCGACTTTCGTCGTTGCCAGCGGGCCTTTCGAGGATAATTCGAAGGCAGGCCCCGATGGTCCCTATGTGCTATACAGGGGTCAAAAAGTGGTGGTGAAATCCATTGAACTCCGCGATACGCAGGCCGTTCTGAATATGAAGAGTTTCACGGATAAATCTATGGTAGCGCTCAGTTGTCGCGGACCGGAAGCAAGTGATGTTTTTTCCTTTCAGTTGAAAAAGTCGCTGGACGTCCAGCCGACCCGGTATGAATTACCTTCCAAAATGCTGGTACTGTCTGATATTGAAGGCAACTTCAAAGCTTTCAAAATGATGTTACTTGGCTCGAAGGTGATAGATAAAAATTTCAACTGGACTTTCGGGAACGGTCATATCGTATTGCTGGGCGATTTCTTCGACAGGGGCCTGCATGTCACGGAATGTCTCTGGTTGATCTATAAACTGGAGTCGGAAGCGGAGGCAGCGGGAGGAAAAGTGCATTTCATTCTGGGTAACCATGAAGTGCTGAACCTGCAAGGGAACGCACAATATGCGCGCAAAAAATACATTGAAAACGCCCGTATTATGGGCCTGCCTTACGGACGGCTGTTCGATAACAATTCTGAAATGGGGCGCTGGCTGCGTACCAAAAATGCGGTAGAAGTTATTGGTGATTATGTCTTTTGTCACGGCGGTATCAGTCCTGAGCTGGCTGTGTCCGGACTTACCCTGGATGAAATAAACCAGATCAGCCGCGATAACCTGGGCAAACAGAGCAGAGACATCAATAATTACCATGCCGAGCTAATTTTCGATCTGAAAAAAGGTATCTACTGGTACCGCGGCGCTGCCAAAAACAGCCTCGATATGGAGGAAGTGAGCCGAATCCTTGATTTTGCGCAAGCGAAACGGATGGTAGTTGGGCATACGCTTCAATCGGAAATAACCGCCCATTATGGCGGCCGCGTTATTTGCGTCGATCTGTACCATGAAGAAAACATTCGCCAGGGATATATGAAAACCCTTTGGATAGAGGAGGGGTTTGCTTTTTCGCTGGACAGCACGGGTGAAAAATCTTCCATTTTTAATGTCATCTTTACTCAAAAAACGGGCTCCGAAGCAACGACCAGTCAACATTGACGCTGGCCTTTGGGTATCAGTTATCGGTTATTAGTTATCAGGGTTTTTCAGGCTGGAATTGGATAATAAAGGATACATCCCTGTTCCTTGTAATGGGTTGACGACGTTTAATAAACATTTAAAGTTTAGTAAACGTATCCTCGGCTTAACCCATTTTGATGTATTTTTGCATCCGCAAAGTCATTTTAATGATGTGTTCAAATTAGTTCTGTAACACATTGATTTAGATTGCTTTTTGCCCTTTGCAATTTTGTCCTTTACTTCATTCACCCAACCTGTATCTTCAAGCATGAAAAATATCCTGCATACGGTATTGTTTTCCCTTTTTTTAACACCCGCCATTCATGCGCAGGGTATTGAGTTTTTTCATGGTACCTGGGCTGAAGCCCTCGAAAAGGCTAAATCCGAAGAGAAAATTATTTTTGTTGATGCATTTGCCTCCTGGTGCGGCCCCTGCAAACGGATGGCAAGCCAGACGTTCCCCGATCCAAAGGCCGGAGAGTACTACAATGCCAATTTTATCAATTTGAAAATTGATATGGAGAAACCGGAAAATACCGAATTCGCGAATAAATATCCGGTTACTTCTTATCCTACTTTGTTTTACATCGATGCTACCGGAAAAATAGTGCTGAAAGAAGTTGGCGCCAAAAACGTGGAACAACTCATTCAATCCGGCCAAAAAGCCTTGGGCAAAACGGATAAGTCCGTCGATTACGAAAAAAAGTACAACGAAGGCAATCGCGAACCGCAGCTGATGTTCGATTATGTGCGCGCGTTGAACGCCAGCGGCAAACCCTCCCTGAAAATAACGAATGAATACCTGAATTCACAAAAAGACCTGAGTTCCGAGTTCAACCAGAAATTTATCCTGGAAGGCGCCGTGGAGGCCGATAGCCGCGTTTTCGACTTGTTGCTGAAATATCAGAAAGACATAACGGGTTTGGTCGGAGCGGACGCAGTCAGCGCCCGGATTGAAAAAGCCTGCCGCAACACCCTGAAAAAAGCCATTGAGTTCAAAAATGAAACACTGCTGACAGAGACGAAAGCCAAGATGAAAACAGCGCTGCCGCAAAAAGCAGATGCCTTCGCTAACACCGCTGATATGGCCTATTACGTAGCCATAAAAGATGTAAAAAAATACCTCAAATCGGCGCAGGCGTTGCAGAAAAGTGAAGTGAAAAACAATGCAGCGCAGTTACACGATCTGGTTATTTCTATACTGCGCGCTTTTCCGGAAGATGAAAAAGTGCTCGATCAAGCCGAAAAGTGGGCAAAAATGGCTGCTGAAAACGGCGGACTGCCGGAATATTACCTGACCCTTGCAGAAGTATACAAACGCCAGGACAATCCTGAAAAAGCCCGCGTGGCTGCCTTGAAAGCCAGAGAGATCGTAGGAGATAAAGACAATAATTTTAAAATGAAAGTCGACTTCTTTATTGAGTCATTGCAGGGTTGATTCCATTCGACGGAGATAGAAAAGTTGATGAGGGTTGATAAAGGTTGATGAAGGTTGATATTCAACGGCTCGAAAACGAAGCATTTTTACACTTTTCGAGCCGTTGAATATCAACCTTCATCAACCTTTATCAACCCTCATCAACTTTTTTTGTAGTTCAATTTTCATCCACCATCGAATAAACCCCCACTTTCGCCGCGTTTTTATCCGGCGTGGTCGAGCAATCAGGCGCTGCATTGGCTCCGGGCATAGGTTTGCAGAAAACCATTTCAAATGCTACTCGATCTGACTACATGGTGGCAACATCTGCCTTTCTCCGAGCAAATATTCTGGTCTATCGGATTGATTTCCAATGTATTATTTGTCGTCTACGTAGCCGCACAATTCCTGGGTGGCCACGATTCGGATATAGACGCAAGTCCTGATAGTTCCGACCTGGGAATACTGAGTATTCGCGGCTTATTAGCCTTCGGTATGTTTATGGGCTGGACGGGCCTGATTGTTTTGCAGGCCGGTCTGGGCATGCCCGCAGCGCTCGTTGCAGGCACCCTGGCTGGTATCCTGGCTTCGTGGCTGGCCTGGCGACTCATCCTGCTGCTGCTGCGCCTGCAGGTATCCGGTACGCTCGATCCCGAGCGCGTTGTCGGGCAGACAGGCAGCGTACACCTGCGCATCCCGGCCCGGCAGAACAATACAGGTAAGGTTATGATCGAAGTACAGGGATCGCTCCGCGAATTTGATGCCGTTTCGGAAGCCGAAGCGATACCGACCGGAACCCCTGTTCTCATTGTAGGCCGGACGGAAGAGGGCGTATTTATTGCGCAGCCATTTGAAACGAGCCATGATAAACTTACCTGACCTATCAACTTTTAGTACAAATCTCCAACCATTTCAATTCTAAACTTATGTCACCAATTCTTATGTTGATTGTCTTCCTGATAATCTTCCTGTTCATTGTCGGCGCGATTTTTATTTCGCGTTACAAACGTTGTCCCTCCGACCGGATTTTGGTCATTTACGGTAAAACAGGCGCAGGCCAGTCTGCCCGCTGCGTACACGGCGGCGCCGCGTTTATCTGGCCGGTCATTCAGGATTTTGCCTTTTTGGATCTGACGCCTATTTCGATCGATGTCGACCTCCGCAATGCCTTGAGTAAACAAAACATCCGCGTGGATGTACCTTCCCGTTTTACGGTTGGTATCTCTACCGAACCTGCCATCATGACCAATGCTGCCGAGCGCTTGCTGGGATTGGACAGCGCGGCGATCAAAACGGTGTCGCATGATATTATCGTCGGTCAGATGCGCCTTGTTATTGCTACGATGGACATTGAGGAAATCAATGCCGACCGCGATAAATTTTACAGCAACGTATCGCACCACGTAGAAAGTGAGTTAAAAAAAATCGGTTTGCGCCTGATTAACGTGAACGTGACCGATATCCACGACGAGTCCGGCTACATTCAGGCGTTGGGTAAAGAAGCCGCTGCCAAAGCCGTCAACGATGCGCGGATTTCCGTAGCCCAGAAAATTCGCGACGGTAGTATCGGTGAATCGGAAGCCCAGCGCGAGATGCGTATCAAAGTATCGGACACACAGGCTTTATCCATGATCGGGGAAGCGGAAGCGCAACAAATGCAGCGCTCCAAAGTAGCGAATGCAGAGGCTATTGCGGCTTCAGGCGAAGCGGAAGCCCAGCAATTACAGCGCATCCGGGTAGCCGAAGCCAATGCCCGCGCCATCGAAGGGGAAAACCTCGCGCGCATTCAGGTCGCCAAATCCGAAGCCGAACGCCGCCAGGCAGAAGCCGAGTCGACCCGTATGGCCATGACTTCCGAAAAAGTACAATCTGCAAAGGCGCTGGAAGACGCGTATAAAGCCGAAGAAGCCGCCGAACTTGCCCGTGCAGCCCGTGAAAAAGCGACCAGGGAGGCCGATGAGCTGGTGCGCGCCAACATTGAAAAACAAAAAGTCGAAATCGCTGCGGAAGCGCAGGCAGAGCAAACACGCCGGATTGCGCGAGGGGAGGCCGATGCCATTTTCATGCGCCAGGAAGCCGAAGCGCGTGGCTTGCTGGAAGTGTTGAGCAAACAGGCCGAAGGTTTCCAGAAAATTGTGGATTCTGCCGGCGGCAATACCCGCGAAGCAGTGTTGCTGCTCATTGCCGATAAATTACCGGAATTGGTCAAAACCCAGGTGGATGCCATTAAAGGCATCAAAATCGACAAGGTAACGGTATGGGAAGGCGGCAATCAGACCAACGGCGAAGGAAATTCTACTTCCAATTTTATCTCCGGGCTGTACCGCTCGGTGCCGCCGCTAACCGATCTGCTGAACATGGCAGGCATGGAATTGCCCGAATATATGGGTAAAAAACAGGCCGCGGTGAAAGCTGGGACGGAAGAGAAAAAGTAGTGTTTGGTTTTTAGTGTTTAGTGTTTGGGGGTGCTTCGCTTATGGCAACTGTGTGTGGCTTAGGCGAAGCACCCCCAAACACTAAACACTAAACACTAAAAACCAAACACTATTTTTTCTCCTCTTCAAAATTCAGTTTGAACCCGATACGCTGGTTGGGTTCCGGCGCATCGTCGTCGTAGTCTTCCCAGTTGGCAATATCTGCCACAAAAGTTTCCATATGCCGTAGAAAATAAGGTTCTTTGAGTTCTTCCGGCCGGTAGATGGCGATGGTTTTGGGCGGCTGGGGTTGCCCGTATTTTTCGATATAGGGAAAATTGATCAGTACCAGGATTTTACCGTTGAAAAGTTGCTGGTACACCAGGGTGCCGTTGTGTTTGATCAGGTCGCGCTGCAGGCCGCTGCCTACCTGCTCGCTCAGTCCGCTCTCCACGCTGCCCATGGTAAACATAACCGCTTCCAGGTTGGCAATCTCGCTGCGCACCTCGATCGTGCCGGTCAATCCAGCCGACGCAGACAAATTAGTGAGCTGGTCAATGATTGTTTGTTTCAAGCCTTTGTGCCAGCTTTCCCGGTATTGTTCTGTGTTTTGTAAAACCTCTTTGTAGCGATCCACTTTGCGTTGGAGGCTCAACAAATCCTGCTCATTGAGTGCCATAGGTTATTATTTAATAAGAGGTGTGCAAAATTGGTTTTGGCTAAACTTTTTGTATATGCTTGAATATGAACACTGATAACCAATAACTAATAACTACTTAGTGGCTTGTTGTTGTTCCTGCGAAACGAGTTCCTGCTTCTGGCGCTTGCGTTTTCCAAAAAATTTGGGATGTACGACCAGCAAGCCAAACGATTCGCCGTCTTCTTTACCGGTTTTGGCGTGGTGCGCGCCATGCGCCCTTAAAATAGCCCTTGAAAACGGACTGTCCAATTGCCGGAACCAGGAGAAACGCTGGTGAATATACACGTCGTGGATCAGAAAATAAGTGAGTCCGTACAGAGAAATGCCCACGCCGATAAACAGCACCCAGAAATGGGTACTCATACTGCCATACATATAGCAAAAGGCAGATGGAATAGCAAAAACCAGAAAAAAACGGTCGTTTTTTTCAAAAAAACCTTCTTTTTGGTGTTTCGGCCGGTGATGGTCTTCATGCCAATTCCACAACCAACCATGCATCAGGTATTTGTGGGTAAACCAAGCCATAAACTCCATGCCGACGTATGCGGCTAAAGTGATAAGGGTGTAGGACAGCCAGGGCGCCATGTATCAGTATTATTTTTATTGTAAAAGAGAGACGTTTTTTTGGGTGTTTTGGTGTTTTGGTATTTTCGTGTTTTAGCAGGCGCCTTGCCTTCAAGCACATTTACAGATTAACGAGCGGCCTCAAAAACACCAAAACACCAAAACACAAAAACACTTAATAAACAGAACACAAAAACATCCTTCAGGCTCAAAAGTTTGCCATTTAATCTGATTTTCCCTGCAAAGATGTCTCCTTTTATCTTTTTTGATAGAAAATCGCAACGGAATCCGATCATAAAACAGGCACACGGAAAAATTCAGCACCTTTGCCCTCCTTTCAGGACAAATGTTTGAATCGGCATGACCTATCGCGATACCATCGACTACCTGTACCGACAGCTACCTATGTTCCAGCGCGTCGGCCCGGTGGCGTATAAAAAAGACCTGACCAACACGCTGGCACTTTGTGAACACCTGGGCAACCCGCAGCACCGTTTTCGGAGCATCCACGTGGGCGGCACCAACGGAAAAGGCTCCGTGAGCCACATGCTCGCCGCCATTTGTCAGGCTGCCGGACTAAAAACCGGTTTGTACATCAGCCCCCACTACAAAGATTTTCGGGAGCGTATCAAAATCAATGGAAAATACATTCCGCAGCGCAGGGTTGTTGAGTTTGTTCAAAACAACCTCGATCAGATTGAAGCCATCCAGCCCTCCTTTTTTGAACTCTGCGTGGCCATGGCATTCGATCATTTTGCCCGAGAACGGGTAGATGTGGCCATTGTAGAAGTGGGCCTCGGCGGCCGCCTGGACAGCACCAATATCATCACGCCCCTGCTCAGCGTGATTACCAACATCAGTTACGACCATCAAAATATACTGGGCGATACCTTACCGGAAATTGCCGGTGAAAAAGCGGGCATTATCAAGCCGGGCATTCCTGTTGTCATCGGCGAAACACAGCCGGAGTCGGCGCCTGTTTTTGAAAAAAAAGCAATAGAAATGGGCGCCCCGATCATTTTTGCAGACCGTCATTTTGAAGCAGTCGAACAGGATGCCAGCAATTGGAAGTCAAACCATTACCGCGTTTTTAAAAATAAAAAAAACTATCTCGAAAACCTGGAAGTAGATGCCGCCGGGCCTTTTCAGGCCCGTAATGTCGCCACCGTATTGCAGGCCTGGGAGGTTTTACAATCTACGGATTTGCCCAAAATGCCGGATTCGGCGGCCTTGCGGACGGGTTTGGCGCGGCTCCGCTCCCTGACCGGCTTCATGGGGCGTTGGCAGATCATCGGATCGGAACCGACGGTACTTTGCGACAGCGCACACAATGAAGCGGGACTGCGGATGGCTTTTGAACGGATATTAACCATGCCGTTTCGGCGGCTGCACATTGTCACGGGCTTTGTAAATGATAAAGAAGTGGCGAAAGTGCTGGGATATTTTCCTGAAAAAGCCCGCTACTATTTTGCCAAAGCCAATATACCGCGGGGGCTGGAGGCAACCCTTTTGCGGGAAAAAGCAGCAGGGTTTGGACTGCAAGGCCGTGCTTACACGTCGGTGCGCAATGCCCTCAAGGCTGCCCGGCGCGCTGCCGAACCCGAAGACCTGATCGTCGTCATTGGCAGTATCTTCGTGGTGGCAGAGGTGCTGTGAGTACAAGGGTTTATGAGGTTGATAAAGGTTGATGAGGTTGATATTCATCCGCTCGGAAAAAGAAAAATCGCTTCATTTCCGGGTGGATGAATATCAACCTCATCAACCTTATAAACCTCATCAACCTCATCAACCTTTATCAACCCTTATAACTACTTATCATGTCGAAACGATTTTATATCACGGGTTTTATCCTTTGCTTGCTGGCATTCGGCGCGTCTGCACAAACAGCCACTGTTTTCGGGCGCATCACAGACGCCGCGACGGAACAACCCATCGAACTGGTGACGGTATATGTCAAAGGCGGGAAAAGCAATACCGCCTCCGACGAGCGCGGCAATTTTTCGATTCAGGTGCCTGCCAATCAGCGCGTGACCCTGGGTTTTCGCCGGGTGGCATTTAAAGAAAGCAGCGCCGATATTCTGGCCTTGCAGCCCGGCGCCCGTTTCGCGCTCGATCTGGCCATGGCGCCGGTGCAGTCCAACCTGGAGGTGGTTATCAGCGAGCGGCGGCTCGACGACGGTGGCATGATCAAAGAAAAAAACCTGAAAGACCTGCGACTGCTGCCCAGTGCAACGGGTAATCTGGAAAGCGTGTTGCCCCACCTGGCGCTCGGCACCTCGATGGGGACGGGCGGCGAACTCACCTCTCAGTACCAGGTGCGCGGCGGTAATTACGATGAAAACCTGGTCTACGTCAATGACTTTGAAATATACCGCCCGCAACTGATTCGCGCCGGACAGCAGGAAGGGCTAACCTTCCCCAATATCGACCTGGTGCGCGACCTATCCTTTTCCTCCGGCGGTTTCCAGTCGAAATACGGCGACAAAATGTCTTCCGTACTGGATATTAAATACAAACGCCCGGACAGCCTGCGCGCCAGTGCCAACGCCAGTTTTCTGGGCGCTTCGGCCCATGTGGAGGGCAGCCTGAAACTCAAAAAAGAGGATTACCGCGCTTTTCGTTACCTGGTGGGTGGGCGGTATAAAACGACGCGGGTGCTGCTCGGCAGCCTCGATGTGCAAGGAGAATACATCCCCGATTTTACGGATATACAAACCTACCTGACCTACGATCTCAGCCGCTCCTGGCAGGTGGGTCTGATCGGCAATTACAACCGCTCGGTGTACACGTTCAAACCGGAAAGTCTGGCACGAGCCTTTGGTCTGGTGGATTACGCCCTGCAGTTGCGCACGGCTTTTGAAGGGCAGGAAGTAGATGATTTTACACAGGCCATGGGCGGCGTTTCGTTTACTTTTTTACCGGAAAGAGAGCGAAATCCCTTGTACCACAAGTTTTTAGCATCCGTTTGGCGCAGCCAGGAAAATGAGCGTTTCGATATTTTGGGCTATTACATTCTAGGCGAACTGGAAGAGAACCTCGGCTCCGATGATTTTGGAGAAATTGTCAATATCCTCGGCTCGGGAACCCAGCACACCTGGGTGCGCAACTACCTCACCGCCGATGTGCGCAACGCAGAATATAAAGGCGGCATCGAATTGCAGCGCGACCGCTCGGAAATGGGCCTGACGCGCAGCCACTTTTTACAATGGTCGGCCAAATGGCAAAACGAACAGATTCTCGATAGAATCAACGAATGGGAACGCCTCGACTCCGCCCTGTATTCGCTGCCCTATGACACCACCGTCCTGCTCGTTCGGAAAGTACTCAAAACCCGCAACAGCCTGCAAAGCGACCGCTTCAGCGCTTTTTTTCAGGACACCTGGACCTGGCGCAAAGACGGCCTGCGGGAAATACAGGCCATCGCCGGCCTGCGCGGCCAATACTGGAGCCTGAACGGCGATTATTTTGTCACGCCCCGCGCGCAGATTCTTTACAAACCCCTGAATACCAAACAGGACGTGTCTTACCGGCTTTCTACCGGCCTGTATTTCCAGCCTGCTTTTTACCGCGAAATGCGCAACCTGAGCGGGCTGGTGAATACGGATTTGAGCGCACAGAAATCGGCGCATGTCGTGGGCGGTTTCACCTACGATTTTCTCTGGGGCAAACGCCGCCCGGTAAAAATGCGCCTGATCGCAGAAGCTTACTACAAAAGGATGTGGGACCTGGTTTCGTACGATCTGGACAACGTTCGGGTGCGGTATTCCGGGCAAAATGACTCGCGGGGGTATGCAACGGGTTTTGACCTGCGCCTGAACGGCGAATTTGTGCAGGGCGCGGAAAGCTGGATCAATCTCTCTTTCCTGCGCACACGGGAGTCCATCGACAGCGTGCAACACAAGGTGCGCAACGTGGGCGACCGGGTTGGAAAAGACGTGAAAGACGTGCCGAGACCGACCGACCGACTGTTTACCATGTCCATGTTTTTTCAGGATTACCTGCGCAAAAACAAAAATATCCGCATGCACCTCAACCTGACAGTGGGCACCGGATTGCCTTTCGGGGTGCTGGATAACAACATCGTTTACCGAAACTCCTATCGTTTTGCGCCCTACCACCGGGTCGACATCGGTTTCGGTTTTCAATTGTGGAAACAAGCCTGGCGCAGCCGGCGTCCGAATCATTTCCTGCGTTTCACCCGCGATACCTGGGCGAGCCTGGAGGTATTCAACCTGATGAAAGTGGCCAATGAGGCTTCCAATACCTGGATCAAAACCATTGAAAATACGCAATACGCCATTCCGAATTACCTGACGGGAAGGCGGATCAATTTTCGGGTACGGATGGATTTTTAGTCAGTTGATTACTTCAGGTAAAGTTGGTTTCGTTTTGCTCCATTGAACATGAGTCATCCCTCTATGTTGCTAACCAAGCGCGAAGAGTTTTTTCTTTATTTTTTTTGGTATTTTTAGGCAACACCTGAGGCCTTGACGCAAACCGGTTTTTTTTTGGAGGGGGC
>JALHMA010000143.1 GCA_022844265.1 Saprospiraceae bacterium
CCGCTGTCTTTCAGGCCGATGTCGACAAATGCGCCGAAGTTGGTAATATTGGTGACAATACCCGGCAGAATCATGCCGGGGTGTAAATCGTCGAGGGAGTGTACATTGGCAAATTCAAAGGTTTTGGCTGCGCCGCGCGGATCGAGGCCGGGTTTTTCAAGTTCTTTCAGGATGTCCTGCAAGGTGGGTAACCCTACATCGGCGCGCACGTATTTTTTGAGGTCGATTTTACTGTGCTGCGTTTTGTCTTTTACCAAATCGACGATTTTACAACCCAGTTCAGCCGCCATTTCTTCCACCAGCGCATAGCGCTCCGGATGCACCGCAGTGTTGTCGAGCGGATTAGCGGCATCGCGGATACGCAAAAATCCCGCGCATTGCTCAAAGGCCTTGTCGCCCAGGCGCGCGACTTTTTTCAGGTCGCTGCGTTTTTTGAAGGGACCGTTTTCGGACCTGTGGTTGACGATATTTTGAGCCAAAACGGGGCCAAGGCCGGAGACATACGTCAGCAGGTGTTTGCTGGCAGTATTCAGGTTGATGCCCACCGCATTTACACAACTTTCTACCGTTCGATCCAGGCCATCTTTCAGCAGGTTTTGATTTACATCGTGCTGATATTGGCCGACACCAATACTTTTCGGGTCGATTTTCACCAGTTCGGCCAGCGGATCCATGAGGCGCCGGCCGATACTGACGGCGCCGCGCACGGTAATATCCTGCGTAGGAAATTCTTCGCGGGCTACATCTGAAGCGGAGTAAATGGAAGCGCCGGCTTCATTCACCAGAAAAATTTCAACCGGGCTGCTGAATTTGCATTTTTGCAGAAAATCCATCGTTTCCCTGCCGGCTGTGCCGTTGCCGACGGAAATGGCTTCGATCTGGTATTTTTCGGCCAAATGTTCTATTTCCGATTGACTTTCAAAGATTTTCCGTTGCGGTTCGTGCGGGTAAATGGCTGTATTATACAGAAGTGTTCCACTTGCATCGAGGCAAACCACTTTGCAGCCGGTGCGGAAGCCGGGGTCGATTCCCATTACCCTTTTTTCACCCAAAGGAGAGGAAAGCAACAATTGGCGCAGGTTTTCTGCAAACACCCGGATCGCTTCAATATCGGCTTTTTCTTTGCTGCTGTTGCGGAATTCCGTTTCGATGGATGGCAATAACAGGCGTTTGTAACTGTCTTTTAACGCAGTTTGTACCTGTGCGGCGGACTCTCCGTAACCAATCACATACA
Source organism: Saprospiraceae bacterium (assembly GCA_022844265.1). Taxonomy (GTDB): domain Bacteria; phylum Bacteroidota; class Bacteroidia; order Chitinophagales; family Saprospiraceae; genus M3007. The sequence continues at coordinate 1,235 of JALHMA010000143.1, forward strand.
TCTCATCCAGGTCCTGCACGGCGCGTTCTTCTTCGGGTGCAATGGCTACCCTTAAGAAACCCTCTTCTTCGCCTCGCCGCATGGCCAAAAGCCGGTGAGAAGGGCATTTGGCGAGCGGCTCGCTCCAGTCAAAGTAGTCGAGGTATTTTTTTCCTTCCTCTTCTTTTCCTTTTACTAATCGGGAAGCAATCACCGCACCTTTTTCAAAGTGGCGGCGGATTTTATCCCTGGCTTTTTTGTCTTCGTTGATCCATTCGGCAATGATGTCGCGGGCGCCTTGCAGGGCATCTTCGGCGCTGGGTACCTGATCTGTGATGTAAGCAGCGGCGATGGTTTCCACGCCTGATTTATCTTTTTGGGCAAACAAGCGCTTCGCAAGCGGTTCCAGCCCTTTTTCAATCGCCATCGAGGCGCGCGTTTTGCGCTTTTGCCGGTATGGCAGGTACAAGTCTTCCAGTTCAGTCATGGTCAGGGCGCGTTCGATGGCAGCCTTCAGTTCCGGTGTGAGTTTGCCTTGTTCTTCAATGCTGGCGAGTATCACTTCCCGGCGCTTGTCGAGTTCCTGCATTTTTTTCCAGGCATCCTGAATATCGGCGATTTGTACTTCGTCTAATTCGCCGGTGGCTTCTTTTCGGTAGCGGGCAATAAAGGGTATCGTTGCGCCGGATTCCAGTAATTCAATCACGGATTCCACCCGTCGGGCGGAAATTTGCAGTAAAGGGGCAATGCGGGGTGCGTAGGACATTTTTTCGGTGTGTAGTGTATGGTGTTTGGTGTTTGGGGGCGCTTCGTTTTAGGCCTTTTTTAAGTTTTTAGTGTATGGTGTTTAGTGTTTGGTGTTTGGAGGTGCTTCGCCTTTGGCATTTGCCCCCGACCCCTAAAGGGGAGTACATCGCAATAGACTGACAATCAGCACTTTAAGGTAGGGATTGTCCATTTTTTTCGATGTACTCCCCTTTGGGGGTCGGGGGCAAATGCCAAAGGCGAAGCACCCCCAAACACCATACACCATACACTAAACACCCAGAGAATGCAGGTACAATTCCTCCACTTTCTGTCTCGCCCAGGGCGTTTTGCGCAGAAATTTGAGGCTGGACTGAATGCTCGGTTCGTTTTTAAAGCAGTTGACGTCAATATAATATGCCAAGCCTTCCCAGCGGTATACCTCCACCAGGTGTTCCAGAATCATTTGCAGGGTTTTGCCATGCAGGGGATTGTTGGGTTGCTTTTCCATTTTTGTTATCCGTTATCCATTATCCGTTATCGGGCTTTCAGGCTGGAATGCGTAGATATTGGTGCATTCCACTCCCTTTTGGCTTTGTTATCGGTTATTAGTTATTTATCGGGCTTTTAGGCTGGAATGGTGAAGGAATGCGGCATCCTTTTCCCCGTGCCGAAACGGATAACTGATAACCGATAATTAAATCGGCATGGGGAAAAGCATTCCTTCATCATGCCAGCCTGAAAGCCCGATAACTAATAACCGATAACCGATAACTGAACGGCAAAGGTAAAAAAGCACTCCGGATATGGCCTTTACTCGCGCACCAACTTGAAAGATTGTTGTGCGCCCTGACTATTGCTAAGTCTGGCAATGTATAAGCCGCCAGAAAGGTTGGCAAGATCAAGTTGAATGGTTTGTTCGCCGGCGGTGAAATAGTGGTTTTCCTGCCGGACGACCCTGCCTGTAAGGTCCGTGAGCGTAAGTTGCCCGTCAAAACTATTTTCTGCAAAAAACTGAATTACAGTGCGCCCGTTGGTCGGGTTTGGCATGACCTTGAGCGATGAAACAGATAGTTCTGAAACGCCTACATTATCAGAACAGGAGAATTCCCGCAAAATCTGGCCGCGAATTTCCCCGCCGGGATTGGCGGCAGTATGCACATTGAGGTACGTATTGCCCGATTCCAGTTTGACGACTACATTGCCATCAATTTGAAATTGCCCGCTTCCAACAGGACCGGGTAAATTCATGCCGATGAATACAGGTCCGGAAACCCCTGGCGCCCCGTCGTGGATGTGCGCAGAAGTAGCCGGGCCGCTCAGTCCGTCTGCGATATAGCGATACGTAAGTTGTGTGTTCAGGTAATCAGTCGTAATCCATCCGGCGCCTTGCGCCGGGGAAGCGTTAGGCGGCACTTCCTGTTCTGCGCACAGATCAAATACATAAGCGCGGCGCAAAAGCGGCTCCATCTGGCCGCGGATTTCCCCGGCCGGGTTGGCGGCAGTATGAATATTGACATACACATTGCCTTTGAACAATTGTGTCACCTGGTTGGCTGTCACCGGAACTTTTGCAAAATAGAAATTGGGTGCAGGAGTAGGCTGCAGGGCCACAATGACCGGCCCGGCGACTCCCGGCGCAGCGAGGTGGAAATGGGCATTGGTGGGTGTGATTCCAGTCACCCCAACCATATAAGTCAAACTGTCAAGGGTTGTATTTAATCCCGCTACGGCTACTCCAAAAGCAGAGGTGGCAACCGGCGGCGTCTCCTGGTCGCCATTCAGAATCGATTCAAATGCCAAAGGGCCAAGGTTCCTCAGTTGGCCCCTGACCTCTCCGCCAGGATTGGCGGCAGTATGGGCATTCACATACAAGGCGCCTTCATCTAACTTTTGTAAAAAAGCAGGAAACGTCGAAACAACATCTACCAGGGAAATTTCTCCGGCCAATGTGTTGGATGAGAAATTGAGGCCGGTTACAACAGGTCCGGCAACACCTTCTACGCCGTCATGGATATGGGCGTTGGTAATAGGTCCGCTCAAACCATTCGTTTCACCGTTATACCGGAAAAAAAAGTATCCGGGAGGATAATTCATTTTAAAGAGTCCGGTAGCATTGGTAATAACCGGAGGCACCTCATTCAGGCCCGTGAGCGCTGCGGCATACAGGTTGTCATACATCAATGTCAATTGTCCGCGAATTTCACCGCCCGGGTTGGCGGCAGTATGAACATTCAGGTAAATTTCATTTTTCAAAGCTTTGGAAAGAAACTCAGATGTTACCGGAATATCGGCCCTTAAACGGTTTCCATCTATATTGTTCGTCAAACCAATCAATACAGGCCCGGCAACGGCTTCTGCGCCCGTGTGAAAATGGCAGGCAGTGATGGGGCCGCTCAAGCCTGAAAAAACGGCATGGACACTCATGGTCGTTCTGTCTTCGGACAGGAAAACGGTGGCGATTCCCCGGGCATCGGTCGTAACAGAGGGCACTTCCTGCTGCCCGTTCAAATCGGTTGTGAAAAGTAATCGGTTGGTGGTACCGAACTGCGCTGTTAAAGGATGTGCGGCGATCAGTACGAAGAGCAGCGTCAAAAAGGATAAGATTTGTTTCATCGGTAATTGATTTTGGTTTAAGATTTAAGTTTCAATTGACAAATATAGTTGGATTGTGGTAAATGTGCTGCTTTGCACTTTTTTTGCCAGAGGAAACATTAACTGCCGTTATTGCCCATCCGCACCCTATTTTTGCGGCGCTCATCAAATTTAACCTGCTCATGTCCCGTCTCGCGCTGTACAGCCTCCTGATTATCTTTTTATTTTCTTTCCACAGCCTTTCGGCGCAGGGTTTCCAACTTGTTTTTCCAACAAGCATCGGCCAGGCCCTGCTGGATAGTCTTTTTGACCATTACAAACCGGGAACGGTGCTGGATTACACCCAGTCGCGCGATACTTTGTACTCAAAAGTACTGGCCCTGGATGATGATACTTTGCGCTGTATTTATTCCGGTTATGCCCTGTATATGGACCCAACCCAGGACCCGACACAGTATGTGTACCTGAACGGATCAACCCTCGGGATGAATACCGAACACGCCTATCCACAAAGCAAAGGCGCCGCAGATGGCAATGCCCGCAGCGATATGCACCACCTCTACCCTGTCCGCATCCCGGTGAATGAGGCGCGTGGAGATGTGCCTTACCTGGATATTCCCGATGCACAAACGCAAAAATGGTTTCGCGGTGCGCAGGTTTTTTTAACTATGCCGACACAGAACAAGGATTTATACGCGGAATTCCGCACAGGCTCTTTTGAACCTCGGGAGTCGGCGAAGGGCGACCTGGCGCGCGCTGTTTTTTACTTTTATACCATGTACCGCTCACAGGCAAACATTGCGGATCCGAATTTTTTCGAACTGCAGCGACCAACGCTTTGCCAATGGGATGCGCAGGACCCGGCAGATGCAGCGGAACTCACCAAAACCTGGCGCATCGCCGCTTATCAGGAAGGGAAGCCTAATCCGTTTATCGTGGACTGTACCCTGGCGCAACGCAGCTGGTGCCCGGAAGTGACTTCCAACTGTACCATCGGCGCCCGGGAGCCTGCCGTTCGGGCAAATCTCGGACTGCGCGTTAGTCCGCATCCTGCCCGCAGCCTATCCCGTGTGGAAATGAACCTGCCTTTCGATGGGAATGTTCGCGGGCGAATCCGCAATGTATTGGGACAGGAATTAGCCGTTTTTCAGGCGGACAATGCTGCGGCCGGCGCTCTTACGCTGCCCCTGGACCTGTCCGCTTTTTCTGGAAATCAACCCTGGACCGGATTTCTGGAAATTCAACTGACCGGCTCCGGAAAATATGTGGTTCAGGCGATTCCTTTGGTTGTAGAGGGGCAGTAAGTTGCATCGGAAGTCAGGTTAAAGAAAATGAACACATGAGAATAATTTACCTGGGAACGCCTGAATTTGCTGTCCCGCCTATCAAAAAATTGTTGGAGAACGGATATGAGGTAGTTGCGGTTGTTACGGCGCCCGACAAATCCGGCGGTCGGTTGGGAACACAAGTGTCGGCTGTAAAAAAATTTGCACTCGATCACAACATCCCTGTGCTGCAACCCGAGCGACTCAAAAACCCTGAGTTTCTGGAGCAATTGCGCTCTTTTCGGGCTGATCTACAAATAGTTGTCGCCTTTCGTATGTTGCCGGAGCTCGTGTGGAATATGCCGCCACTCGGCACCATGAACCTGCATGGGTCGCTGTTGCCCAAATACCGCGGCGCAGCGCCTATCAACTGGGCGATTATCAACGGCGAAAAAGAAACGGGCCTGACTACGTTTTTGCTCAAACACGAAATTGATACCGGCGACCTATTGTTTCAGGAAAGAATTCCTATCGACGAAAACGAAACAGCCGGCGAATTGCACGACCGTATGATGCAGGTCGGGGCCGATCTGGTACTAAAATCCGTTCAGGCATTGAAAAATCATACCGCCGAGCCCTTTCCACAGGCAGAAACGGAAGTGACCCATGCGCCAAAAATTTTCACAGAAACCTGCCAAATCGACTTCGCGCGACCGATTGCCGAAGTACATAATTTTGTACGCGGACTAAGCCCCCACCCTGGCGCATGGACGGATCTGGATGGAAAAAAGTTTAAAATCCTTCGCGCATTGAAAGAGGTAACCACTCCTGACCAACCGCCGGGTACTTTTATTTCAGATGGGAAAAATCACCTGAAAATCAGTGCCTTAGACGGGTATCTGGACATATTGGAGCTCCAAATGGAAGGTAAACGTCGCATGGGTACACGCGAGTTTCTCAACGGATACCATTTGAAATAGCTCAGTCTTTTTTGTTGCGGTCAAATACGGCAGCATCCACGCCTTTTTCCTCCAGATTGTCAACTACACGAATGGCAGCGTTTTTATCATTGGAACGAAATACCACTACTGCGGCATTACCGCTGCTCGTTTTGGAAATTTCGGCATTGGTATAACCGAGTCTGATCACTTCTTCCAGGCGGCGGCGGGCGCCATCCATCTGGGTGAATGTGCCTGCGCGAACGGCCCAACGCCCGGTACCAGGACCTTTCTTGGCAGTAGTACTTCCCTTTGTTGTAGTAGTTACTGTTGTAGTTTTTGGCTCCGTGCTGGTTGAAGTTGACGGCTTTGTAACAGGTTTAGATGTCGTGGTTGCAGGTGTGGCAGGTTTGGTCGTAGTGGCAGTCGTATTGGTACTGGTGGTGACAGGCTCTTTTTCAATACCATCGGAAGTACTGCTGGAAGTAGCCTGTGAATCGCCTGCATAAGTGCTTCCCAATGAAGTAGAGTCGTCATTGGCATACCCCATGTCCCGAAGCGTTTTCTGCAATTCGGCTTCTTCCGCGGCTTTCTCTTTTTTGTCTTGTTGCATCTGGCAGGCCTTGTAACCAGCGGCAATGATGAGTATCCCGAGCAGTGCATAAAGCAGGTAAGTGAGCAGATTATTGGTCTTCATACGACTTTGATGTTTGTTAAAGGTTAACTATTCAGATTTCAGTGGGCGAAAGGTAGTAGTAGCAAATGATTGATTGTTTTAAAAAGTGCGGTTTTTCTTTGTTTTTTGTCTTTCGGATATACAGGCGGGATTGTTTTAATCATTTGGAATAAGAATGTCGGCACTTCATACGGAGAAATCCGCCTGATTGCTCTGTTGATCGAATATACCTGCAACATACTTGTGTCAAGCCGGTTTTACACTACATCTTTACCCATTCAAACAGCATATCAATTCAAGTTAAATATGACGCCATATAAAAATTTTAGTCAGGAAAGCACCTGGAAAAGCCGTTTGCGCAGGGGAGCGCTTTTTATTGCGGTCTCCGCTATGTTGACCGCACCCACCGGTTGCGGGAGCGACAGCAACGGTTCAGACTGGGAAGAAGTGACTGTGGAAGAGCCGACCAAAGGGGTAATCACAACAATTGAAGAAACCGAAGCAGGCAAATTTACCGTCGTCGACGAACAGGTCGTAGCCACCAAAAACGAGTCGCGCGTCGTTGTCCGCCGCTTAAACGGTACCGTGGATACCCTCGATCTTTCACAGGTAAAAGGATTGGTGGGCGCTCAGGATACCGTCCGGCAAACCACCGTACGCCATCATGGAGGCGGTTTCGGATTGGGTCACATTCTTTGGTGGAGCGCAATGGGACACATGATGGGCCGCGGTTTCGGCTCTTCCGGACAATCGTACGTGTATCGCGATGGCCGCAGCGGATTCGGCACTTCCAATGAATTGCGCCAAACCGCCGTGAGCCGCACGGTAAAAGTGCCGGCTAAGGGCCGCAGCGGATTTTTTAAAGGTTTTCGCAGTAACAGCGCCGGGTAGTTTTTTTAGTGTTTGGTGTTTGGTGTTTAGTGTTTAGGGCACTCCGCTTTTGGCAACAGTGGGTGGCTTAGGCGAAGCGTCCGAAACACTAAACACCATACACCAAACACTCAAAAAAGATGATTCAAAAACAGGATATTGCTCAACTTCCCAACCATGTTTTTAAAGAACTGGGCTGGGACTATTTTATATCGGAAGACGCCGCCGATTACATGACAACCGAAATGGTTGTTGTGCAGGAAAACGAACGGGATGCCTTTTACCAGGCCGGAAACCGGCTGTATGATTTGTTTGTTCAGGCCGGTACGTATGTGCTTCAACACAACCACCTGGACAAAATTGGCATTCACCGCAACCTGCACGAACTGATTCGCATAAGTTGGGACGATGATCGCCACCTGCACCTGTTCGGGCGTTTCGACTTTGCCGGCGGCGTGGACGGGCTGCCGATTAAATTACTGGAATTCAACGCCGATACGCCTACTTCGCTGCCTGAAACGGCCATCATTCAATGGGCGCAACTCAAAGCAAACGATCTGCCCGAGGAAGGACAGTTTAACCATGTCTATGACGCGTTGATCGCAAATTTTGAGCGCCTCAAAGACCTGAATCCCGACCGCGAACCGGCTATTTTATTCAGCACCCTCCGGGGCGCACCCGAAGATGACGACAATGTCTCTCTGTTGCGCGAGGCGGCCGCTGAAGCGGGTTTTGAAACGAAGTTTTGTTACGTAGATGAAGTAAATTTTTCAGAACTGGAAGGCATCTTCGCACCCGATGGCCGCGGAAGTTTCACGCGTTTTGACTTCTGGTTCAAATTGGTACCCTGGGAATATATTGCGGAAGAAGAACCTGATTTGTGCAGAATTCTAACCCAGATCGTACGGCGCGATCTGGCGGTAATTCTCAATCCGGCGTATACCATGTTGTTTCAATCGAAAGGTATTTTGAAATACCTGTGGGATTTGTTTCCCAATGAACCGGCATTACTTGAAGCCAGCCTGGAAGAACCCATGGGGCGCTCCAACTTTCCCTTTGTTCAAAAAGTATTTTTTGGTCGGGAAGGCGCCAATATCAGTATCCATGACGAAATCGGCCTGCCCGTGGAGGTTCGTGGCGGCGACTATGAAAAACAACCCAGCGTATACCAGGCGCTTGCCCAATTAGCCCAGGACGATCAGGGTCAGTATTATCAGGCGGGTGTATTTTTCGCTTATGAAGCCTGCGGCATGGGTTTTCGCCGCAGCCCGAAACGCATCATTGACAACGGCGCACAGTTTGTAGGACATCTGGTGCAATAATTTTTTTCCAGGGTATCGAAACCAGAATACCCTCTTTACACGTAATTTTTTGCTGAGATAAATTTCGTCTGACGGCTGCTTAGTCAAATAGCAATTGGCAGACGAAAAAAAAGCATAACAATGATTTTATAAAATCTATATTTGCCCTCGCGAAAATTCTCTGCTCCCCCCTCTTGAAAATGATAATTTGGCTTCATCAAGTTTACATTAAATATTAGTACCAAACTCAAACTGTTCATTTTCAAACCTTTACTGTCTTAATCATGATTCGGAATCTACTTCTTACTCTGGGAGCGTTCCTGCTCCTGGCCTTCAACGCTTCTGCACAGCGCGTTTGTGCCGCCCAAGATGTGCTGGAACAACAACTACTTGAAAACCCGCTTCTCCAGGAAATGATGGAGGAAATTGAACGCCACACGGAAGATTTTATCAGTAGCCCGCAAGGAACACATGAACGGGTGCAGGTGACTATTCCGGTTGTTGTTAATGTGATCTGGAATACAACAGCGGAAAACATCAGTGATGCGCAAATACAAACGCAAATTGACGTTTTAAATGCCGATTTCCGGGCCCTCAATGCCGACAGGCTCAATACACCTTCCATTTTTTCCAGCCTGATTGCTGATTTTGAAATCAATTTCTGTTTGGCAACCCAAGACCCGAGCGGTAATGCAACTACAGGTATTCGCCGTCAAAACACCGCCACGACAGCTTTTTCATCTAATGATGCGATGAAATTCACTGCCCAGGGCGGTCTTGACGCCTGGGATCGCAACAAATACCTCAACTTTTGGATATGCGACCTGAGCGGCGGTTTGCTGGGTTACGCGCAATTCCCGGGTGGAGCAGCTGCTACCGATGGTGTGGTGTGTGATTACCAGTATGTCGGTACGATCGGTACGGCTACTGCGCCTTTTAACAAAGGACGCACGGCCACACACGAAGTTGGCCACTGGCTTAACCTGCGCCATATCTGGGGCGATGCCACCTGTGGCAGCGACCTGGTGAGCGATACGCCTACGCACAATACGTCCAATGGCGGTTGCCCAATCTATCCGCACTACTCTACCTGCTCCGGCGCTCCGGTAGAAATGACTATGAACTACATGGACTACACAGACGACGCTTGTATGTACATGTTCACACCCGGCCAGAAAGCCCGCGCACAGGCCTTGTTTGCCACAGGTGGCAGTCGTGTATCGCTGCTCACTTCTCCAGGTTGCCAGCCACCAAGCGGCGGCGGCTCCTGCGCTGTTGCATCCGGTCTCAATGCTACCAGCATTGCACAAACTACCGCTACGCTCAACTGGGGCGCCGTAAGCGGTGCTACTTCGTACAATTTACAGGTGAAACTGTCTTCTTCTTCTACCTGGACCACCTTTACGGGTCTGACAGGCACTTCCTCTAATATTACAGGACTTACTGCCAGCAGCACCTACAACTACCAGGTGCAAACTGTGTGTGGTGGCACTTCCGCAGCCTATTCATCTGCTGCATCCTTTACAACGCTGGCTTCCGGCGGTGGTGGTTGCACAGACTTCCAGGAATCCAACAACACACGCAACACGGCCAAGACCATCTCGGTCAACACCACTTATACCGCACAAATTGCCTCGTCTTCCGATATAGACTGGTACAAATTTGCCAATACGTCGGCTACCAGAAACATTAGAATCGATCTCACTACCCTGCCGGCCGATTATGATGTACGCCTGTATCGCGGCACCAGCAATACAGTGCTGGCTTCTTCCCTGAATGGTGGAACTACCGATGAAGCACTGATTTACAATACCGGTACAGTATCTACGAGCTATTATGCCAAAGTTGAGGGCTACTTAGGCGTATTCAGCACCACGCAGTGCTACACCATGCGTGTAAGTCTTAGTTCCAGCGCTTTCCGTACGGACGGCAGCACAGATGGTGAAGTAGAGGAGTTGGAAATTCCGGTGGTATTTGAAAATGTGCCGTTTGGTATGTTCCCTAACCCTGCTTCCAATCAAATCACGGTAGAAGTTCCCATGGATACCGAAGCAGACGTTCAGGTTACGATCTTTGATCCGTCCGGCAAATCTGCCCTTCAGCAACACCGCGTGCTCGGCAAAGGTGATAATCAGATGAATTTTGATGTCAGCCGCCTGCCGAATGGTATCTATTTTGTAGAGGTGCGCAACGGTAACTCGTCGAACACACGCAAATTGGTGGTTCAGAATTAGGTTTGTGGTTGATGCGTTTATGGGTTTATATACATCCACTCGGAAAAAGTGAAATCGCTTCATTTTCGAGTGGATGTATATATTTATCCGGTAAAAAATGCCGGTGTCGGTCATACACCGGACGCTCCATTTAGCAAGCATCAAAAAAAGTGCGGCATGCTGCTGTACGTTTGCGCGGTGTTGAAAAAAACACCAGGCGCTGCGCTGGGGCGTCGGTTGGAGTGGAGCGGGAACACCTGGAGAGGCGGAAAAGCACCGATCTCCAACAGCCAGACCAATGCTATTCTACTCCAGGAATGTGACTGCCGCGTTTGCTTAAGTAACTCGGATCGGATACGGTAATACGCTTACGCAGTAGATTGCATAATCAGATGGTAGTTAAGGGTGGCCCAATCGAGTGGACGTTCAAAATGTTGCTAATCGCAGATATCCTTAAAACATCCATAGCGTTCAGTATTCAAAAAAGTGTAACGACTTCACATGCTCAAAAATAATCGAAACAAATGGCGTAAAAAATCACGCCGCCATTTGTTCATTCCTGACATCTTCCCTAATATTTTCTCCGTGAGTATCTCGATGCTCATAGGCAAAAGTTAGTTGTAGTTCGCACCACAAATTAAATTTTTGCCTTTTTCTTTATATATATTCCTTCGGGCCTACCGAATTTCATTACGAACCATTGTTATTTTACTGGATCAATAATTTTTTTGATAACATTTAAAATTTTAACTATGCGATTTAACAAAATTTCAATCAAAACCACTGCGCTTTTGGCTTTTTCCTTGTTATTATTATGGAGATGCGAAAAAAATAGTTCAGTATTAAGTGAAAACAACTTTTTCATCCAAAATCCATCCAGCCTCAACTATAGAGAATATATAGGAGTACTTGATACCATAATGCATGTTGTTGCAAAAGATCCATTATTTGAAGATTTGTTGGAGCAAACAGCACAAACTCTTTCATTAATTATGCTAGACTCTGCACTTAATGATTCTCAAACAGCTAGCGATTTCTTTTTAGATTCTTATAACATTGCTGATACTGCAACCCATATAAAATCTTTTTTCCCATTAATGAGATCATACGGATTTGGTAAAGATGCTCTGAAGAATTTCTTAACCTGTAATGAAAAATTAGAAGCTGATATGACGGAATTAGAAAATACCTATCTAATAGGCATTAATGCGACAGATAGGGCTTATATTATATATGGTGCGTTAGATATATATTTAGATAGCCCTGAGGCGACTTGTTGTCAAGCGTATAGAAATGCTTTGATAAGATGTGCGAGGGAAGCAACTAATTATCTAACTAACATTTGGGCTGGTGTTGTTAATGTTGTATCTGGCGGGCTTTGGCCTGGTGCTTGGGGGCCTGGTGCGGTAGTAATCGCTGCAGCTGGCAATCCTTTTCAAATTGCTAACGATGTATATCCATGTATTCGTGCTGCAGATGCCACTTATCAACCTTGTTGTAACTAAGTAGGAGATAATTAGGATGTGTATGAAAACAGGATAATTTTTCAGCATTTTTTCATACACATCCTAAT
>JALHMA010000144.1 GCA_022844265.1 Saprospiraceae bacterium
GGAACTGACCAAAAAAATAGAACGGGTGAAGCAACGGATTTTACTGCACATTGAATAAAAGTTCGAAGTCGTCAGTGCGAAGTCATCAGTGCGTAGAGTGCGCCGTAGCAAGTGCGAAGTCGTCAGTGCGAAGTCGTCAGTGCGAAGTCATCAGTCCGTAGAGTGCGCCGTAGCAAGTCCGAAGTCGCCAGTGCGTAGAGTACACCGTAGCAAGTGCGAAGTCGTCAGTGCGAAGTCATCAGTCCGTAGAGTACACCGTAGCAAGTGCGAAGTCGTCAGTGCGAAGTCGTCAGTCCGTAGAGTACACCGTAGCAAGTGCGAAGTCGTCAGTGCGAAGTCGTCAGTCCGTAGAGTACACCGTTTCATGTTTGGGAAGCCCAAGTATGAAACGGTGCACTCTACGGACTTCGCACTTCGCACTGACGACTTCGGACTTGCTTCGCACTTCGCACTGACGACTTCGGACTTTCCTTCATTCCATAACCATCTCCAGAATATCCGGCGTATGGATACCCGTAAACCCCGGAACATGCAACTGGTAGAACTGCAACAACTTCTGTAACAACGCTTTGCGATCCGAGCGGGTCATCACAACCTCATGGCATTGCTCCAGGGGACTGTGTAGCAGGGCCAGCATCCGGGCCGACTGATCGGGGCGCAAATAATCGGCGTGCAGGGGTTCTACTGTGGAAAAAACGCCTTCTTTAATGTCGAAAAAAAGCACGGCATCGGGATCGGAGTCGCCTTGCGGCTGGAACCCGAGAAAGCTGGATAATTGTAATAAAAAATGCAGGTGCAGGTTGGCAATGGGGTGGTTCGTGCTGTCCAGCCAGTGCAGGTTGTTCAGTAAAAAGTCCAGCAAATCCCGGTTTTCTTCGGTTTCCTGGATACATTTTCTGCAAATTTCAGCCATAAAAAGGGCTACTGCGCCGCGCCGGATGTCAAATGGAATCTGCGTCCATATCTCCGAAGCCCGCACTTCTTTTAGCCGGTTCAGGGCATTGGGTTCGTCGCGGAAATAAGCGACCAATTCCACCACCATCATGGGCTGAAACAGGTTGTAGGGCATACGTGCTTTGGCCGTGCGCACGCTCCCTGCGATAAAGCTGTGCAGGCCTTTTTCTTCGGTAAAAATATCGGTAATGACACTGGTTTCGCCGAATTTCACCGTTCTGAAAACGATGCCGCGTGTTTTGAGTAGCATGTATATGTGTGAATAAAAAAATTTGGGTAAGTGTACAAAATTAGTTTAGACTAAATGCTTTGCAAATGCTTGATTATCAACACGGATAACCAATAACTAATAACGGATAACTACTTTAGTCTACTGCAAAATTACATTTAAAATGGCTCGAACGCCCGCTGTTCTTTCCGCATTCCATGCAGTATCTGTTTCGGGAATCCTGCCGGCAGCGCCGGAATCATTTTTCGACAAATCCAGCATTTTGCTGCGTTCGGGGGCTGTGAAGCGGCTGAACGTCCGGCGCAAAACGGGCAGTATTTCCCGAAAAAAATCATCGGGCAGTTGCCGCACCCAATTGTTCAGGATTTGCCAGAGATCGGGATAATGTAACAGCAACAGCCCGCTCCCATACAAAAATCCGTCGAGCCATAGCGCTGCCACAGCCGGCGCCTGGGCTTTGGAGAGCTGGTAGTACATGGCATCGCCCGACTCAGCCACGGGCAATAGTTTTTTATCAAACGACAGCCGGCAGCAAAATCCGGAAAGCAGCGCTGCAGATTGTTCGGAAGCGTATATTTCCAGCAGCGTTTCAGTCCAAAGGGTTTCATAATCAGGCACTTGCAAAATACCAAACGCCCGGTTGACCGCCATAATTTTTTTCAAAATATCCATGGCAACGTCCTCATTGATCCCGATACAGGCTGCAGGCAATTGAATGCACACCCTTGGAACCAATTGATCCAGCAATTGCTCAATGGCGCCGGGATTGGTCTGGCGGACATTGCCGTAGCGCAGCACCTCGGCCAGGGGCAGGATAGCGTCGGCCAGGAGCAACACATCCTGAGCGAGCGCGCTGAGGTTGCGCAATTTCAGTAAAAGATCGGGAACAAGGGCAGGAAGATCGGCCTTGAGGGCCGTATCCAGCAGCCGCACCAGATCCGCCAGTTGTTCCGAATCGCGCACCTGCCGCCGGGCGCGGTTGTTGGCGGCCTCTGCCACTGTGCTGCCCCACACGCCGGCTTCGATGAGGCGAATTTCATAATCGGGCAACCATTTCAGTTGCCAGATTTCATGGAAACGACCTTGTTTGCCGGATCCGACGGGCGCAGTTTTCCCCCAGGGCAGTTCAAGTAAAGTGAGGCGGTGCAGGAGCCGGCTTTTCCGCAAATGGGCCGCTTCGCGAAGATCGAGTTCGAGGTTTTTTTCGTGGGTGCTTTTTTCCAGCCGGCAACTGCGCAATTGTTGTTCAAAATCTGCTTTGAGCGGGGTGGCAATCATGGCGTCCGGGATGGCGCCGAGCCGGTCGCCGATGACTAATTCCCGGTCGATGAGTTCCAGCATTTTTTCGCTGCCATCACAAAGGACGGTGACGGCCGCTTCGCGCAATTCTTCGAGGCCGGGCAACTCGGTTTGGCGCAACGTGGCCAGGGTATTGGCCAGCCGGGTGGCTTCCATCACGTGGGCCGATGACACGGGCAGGTCGTGCGTGCGCAGCAATTGAGCGGCTTTTGTGAGCCAGACGGCTGCGGGCGCAGGTCGGTTCGCCAGGCTGTTTTCCCACAGGATATCGTACCAGCCGGGGGCCACTATGCCTGCGCTGTATCCGCTTTGGGTAGCCAGCCGGTCATAAGACCAGGGAATCCAGGTGCTTTCGGTTTTTACTTTTTTGAGTCCTTTTAACAGGGCTGCATCCGCAGCGGCTTTAATTTGCGCCACATCGGCCAGCGCAGGCCCGTGCCAGGCGCCGCAAACGATTGCAATCCGTTGAAAACCATCCTTTTGCGCCTGCCGGATGGTCTGTCGCATGTGGGCTTCCCGAAGCAGGGTTTCCTGGCTTTCGCCCTGGGTTTTGTCTTCCCGCAGTGCGCGCATCAGGTCAATTAATAAAGGGAAAACGGCCTGCGGATCATCTGAACGATCGGCAGGCGCCTGGCGTTCCACCAGCGCATCCCACCAGCGTTCGGGATCGGAATAACCAGCCAGCGCTGCCAGGCGCCGGAACGGATCATTTTGGGTTTGCTGCAAACGCCGGGTTTCATCGGCAAACAGTTCAACTGCCGTTTCTTCTTTTAAAACAAAGGAAATGCCCATCGGTAAATCCATAAATCGCAACGGAATACGGTGCTCCAGACCATATCGCATCGCCTGCCATTCCGGGGAAAATTCGGCAAAAGGAAGAAAGGTCGCCTGGGACAGGTTTTTTGGATTATACACCAGCATGGCCACCGGTGTTTGAAGACCCGCATGGGCCACACCCGAAATCAGCGATTCAGCATCCGGCGGACCTTCAATCAGCACCACATCCGGCGCAAAATGGTTCAGCCCCTGCAGCAGGCTGCGCGCGGAACCGGGACCATGGTGGCGTATGCCGAATATTTTGATGTGCATTATTTATTTCTAAACGGCGAATTATGCTGATGTATCCGCACCAGTTCCCCGCAGTAAAAAAGACAAAGATACAACGCGACGGAAGCCAGTACGATAAGCCAGTCGGATGATTTTTGCAGGATCAGCAGGTCGTAAATGCCGTGAATGAGCACTGCCAACCCGAAGCCGAGCAGCAATAAACTATTTCTTTTGTCGGGGTTAAATTTGGCTAATCCGGCGTAGTAACCCATTACAATGCCAAAAACCAGGTGTGCCGGAACGGCTGTAAAAGCGCGTAGCAATAAAGGTTCGGCGCCGAAACGATTGATATACAGGATGTTTTCAGTGGTTGCAAAACCCATGGCTACCAGCACTGCGTATACGATGCCATCCATCGGTTCGTTAAAGTAGCGCCAGGGGAAAGCGCCGATAAGCAAGGCGAGCAGTTTGAATAACTCTTCATTAAATGCAACGGCGCCGAACGCGACCAATACCATTTTCCAGGCACTCAGATTTTCCAGTCCCGTGTCGGGATAAACCCACTTTTCGAAGGCGATCGCCGGCAAAGTGGCTGCCGCGCCCAGCCCAAAGCAAAGCGTCAGCGCCGCAGCACTTTCATGTTCGTACTTATCAGCCCTGAAAACAGCATAGCTGAGCAGCAGGCCGGGTAAAACAGCGAAGAGTATCAGTAGAAAAGCGGTCAAAATTGGTTGTCTGTTATTAGTTACTGGTTATCAGTGTTCATCATCAAGCATTTGCATTGCTTTTTGCAATTTTGCCCCTTTACTTAACCTTATGCTTTTGACTAACCCCCGCGCTTTAGCCGGGGGAATCGAAAAAACCAAAGCCAACGGGTTTTAACCCCATATCACTCATTTTGGGTTAAAACCCACCCGTGTTTGTCCCGTTCATTTCCCCCGGCTAAAGCGCGGGGGTTAGTCAAATCGTGAACTTGTTTTTTAAGCGTTACAAAGCGGCGACATTGTTTATTTTTGCACAAAAAAACCGATAACTACTTATGGTATTTTCCTCCAAGCTCATCGAAAAAGCAGTCGACGCTTTTGCTTCCTTGCCGGGCATTGGCCGGAAAACCGCCCTGCGCCTGGTGTTGCATCTGCTCAAACAGGATAAAACAGCGACCGAACAATTCACCTCGGCCATCTCGGCCATGCGCGAAGGTATTCATGCTTGCCAAATTTGTCACAACCTTTCTGATACGGATACCTGTCATGTATGCAGCGATCCGCGCCGCGACCGCAGTCTCGTTTGTATTGTGGAAAATGTGCGCGACCTGATGGCCATCGAAGATACGAATCAATACCGCGGATTATACCATGTTTTGGGTGGCATCATTTCGCCCATCGAAGGTATCGGACCGGGCGATCTGAATATGGAAACGTTGATGCAACGGGTGCAACAAGGCGAAGTAAAAGAGGTTATTATGGCGATCAGTCCGACAATTGAAGGCGAAACAACGATTTATTATCTTTCCAAAAAACTTCAGGTATCGGGTATTCGGTGCAGTACGATTGCACGGGGCGTGTCATTTGGCGGCGACCTGGAATATGCCGATGAACTGACGCTGGGCCGCTCCATCGTGACCAGAATACCCTATTCGGGGGGTGGATCAGGACATGATAGATGACTCATGTTTTTACGCCAACTTGAACAAGAACACAACAAACCCCGTCATTTCGGTTGCAGCATTGTACTTTTGCCCCTCGAATCTTTTTTAGGTTTTATGAAACAATCTACCATTCAACGTCCGGCTTCCGTTCACGGCGTCGGTTTACATACCGGCAAAGCGGTCACCCTTACTTTCAAACCGGCTGACGCCAATCACGGTTTCCGTTTCCAACGCATTGATTTGCCGGAACAACCCATTATTCCGGCGGATGTGAAATTAGTGATTTCTACCAATCGGGGCACCACGCTGAAAAACGGAGAAGCGCAGGTTTCAACCGTCGAACACGTGTTGTCGGCACTGACGGGCCTGCATATCGACAATGTTATTATTGAGGTGGACGGCCCGGAAATGCCCATCATGGATGGCACTTCCATGCCTTTTGTGGAAGCCCTGCTCCAGGCGGGTCGCAGCGAATTAGAGGCCGAACGCGAATACTTTGTTGTAACCGAACCTATTTCGTACAGAGATGAAGTGACCGGGACAGAATTGCTGGCGCTTCCTGCCGACGATTTTGAAGCGACGGTGATGATCGATTTTAATTCCAGGGTGCTGGGACAACAATTCGCCTCGCTGCACGGCATGGACAATTATATCACTGAAATTGCGCCCTGCCGCACCTTCGTTTTTGTCCACGAACTGGAAAAACTGCTGGAAATAGGTTTGATCAAAGGCGGCGATATGGACAATGCCATAGTCATTGCCGACCGCCGGATGGAACAGGAAGAATTGGACGCCCTGGCAAAAAAAATGGGTAAATCAAGCATCAATGTGGATGCCGAAGGGGTGCTGAATACAGTTAAACTACATTTTCAAAACGAACCCGCCCGGCATAAACTGTTAGATGTGATCGGCGACCTGGCCTTGATCGGCAAACCCATACGGGGCAAAATTGTGGCGACCAAACCCGGGCATACGGCGAATGTCGAATTTGCCAAAATCCTGAAAAAACATTACATTGAAAAACGCCGTTTGCTGGGTATCCCGAAATACGACCCGGAAAAAGAACCTGTTTACGATGTCAATGCCGTCATGGAATTACTTCCGCACCGGTTGCCGTTTTTGATGGTCGATAAAATAATCGAAATCAGCGATACCCATGTGGTAGGCGTTAAAAATATCACCCTGAACGAAGCCTTTTTCCAGGGGCACTTTCCGGGCAATCCGGTGTTCCCGGGTGTCCTCCAGGTGGAGGCTCTGGCACAAACAGGTGGTATACTGGCATTGCAAAATGTGCCGGATAAAGGCAATTGGGATACTTATTTCCTGAAAATTGACAATACCAAATTTAAAGCCAAGGTTGTTCCTGGCGATACTTTAATCCTTAAAATGGAACTGATTGAACCCATCCGCAGGGGCATTGTACACATGCAGGGAACCGCTTATGTAGGCAATAAAATTGTCAGCGAAGGTGAACTCACTGCCCAGATCGTCCGCCGGGTGAAAGAAAGCGGAGCGGAAGGATAGGTCAAAATCAAAGCAAAACCACCGGTGCTACACCGCATAGGCACTACAACTATTCTGTTGCATGAGTTACACTGACGGCTTTCGGGTGATACACCCCAACGCAAAAATTGGTAAAAACGTCACCATCGGCCCTTTTACATACATTGAAGAGGATGTCGTCATCGGCGATAATTGCTGGATCGGTTCAAATGTGAATATTCTCAACGGTGCGCGCATCGGTGAAAGCTGCCGCATTTTCCCCGGCGCCGTTATCAGCGCTATTCCCCAAGACCTGAAATATAAAAACGAACCCACCACCCTCGTCATTGGCAATAACGTAACTGTACGGGAATGTTGCACCCTGAACCGGGGAACCAGCGCCGCAAATACCACCTCTATCGGCGACAACTGCCTGTTGATGGCTTACGTCCATGTAGCGCACGATTGTTTTATAGCGGAACGTTGTATCCTGGCCAATAACGTCACGCTGGCAGGCCATATCGACATCGGGCGCAATGCTACCCTGGGCGGCCTGGTGGCCGTTCATCAGTTTGTACGTATTGGCGAACAGGCGATGATCGGCGGCGGCTCCCTGGTTCGGAAAGATGTGCCGCCCTTCGTCACAGCCGCCCGCGAACCACTTTCCTATGTGGGCATCAACTCACTCGGACTGCGCCGCCGCGGCTTTAGCAAGGAGGATATGCACCACATTGAAGATATCTACCGCATTCTGTTTGTGCGGGGCCTCAGCGTGCGCAAAGCTTTGACTACCATAGAAAAGGAATTGCCCGAGTCTGCTTATCGCACACAAATTACCGATTTTGTACGCGATGCCAAACGCGGCCTGATGAAAGGTTTCCGCACCGTCAGCGGCTCCGGCAAAGCGGGAGATACACAGCAAGAAGGATGATCATTCGCCTCCAAAATACGGGCAAACGGTATCGCCTCGAATGGATTTTCCGGGGCATTGATTATACGTTTGAAAACCCCGGTCGTTATGCGGTGTTAGGCCCCAACGGCTCGGGCAAATCCACGTTGCTGAAAGTGCTTTCCGGCCACCTTTCTCCTTCCAAAGGGCGTATTTCATTTGAAATAAACGGAAAAATAACAGAGCCGGATGTGGTCTACCGCTCGGTGAGTTACGCGGCGCCTTACATTGAACTGATTGAAGAATTTACCCTGGAAGAAGCCCTGAAATTTCACGCAGGACTAAAACCCATGCTGCCTGGTATGACGCCTGCCCGGCTTTACGAAATACTGGCACTACCCCGTGCGCGCAGCAAGGAAATCCGCTTTTTTTCCTCCGGCATGAAACAACGCGTCAAATTGGCCCTGGCGATTTGTTGCGATACGCCCGTCCTGTTGCTGGACGAACCTGCTACCAATCTGGATGTTCAGGGCGTGGAATGGTATAAAAACCTGATCGGGCAGTTTGCGGAAGACCGGCTGGTGGTGATCGCTTCCAATGACCCGCACGACGCGGAGTTTTGCCCGGTGCATTTGAATATCCTCGACTTTAAAACGTGAGTAGTGAGTTGTGAGTAGTGAGTGGCACTTTGCCCAAGATTTTGTAAGAAGATTGGGCAAAGTGCCACTCACTACTCACAACTCACTACTCACAAACTCCATCGTCAGTTCCCTGATCGCATGTTCCAGAAAACCGGGAATGAGCGTATCGAAGGTGCGTTTTATTTTTTGCGGATGGCCCAGGTCGTGGATCATCCGGTTGTAGCGCGCTTCGCCGTGTTCGTCCACAATAGATTCCTTGCGCTCCGGTTGCATAAAATAAGCCAGCAGACCTTCCGGGTCGGCTTCCGGGTGAAACTGGGTGCCGATCATCTCAGGACTGAAGCGGATTGCCATAATGGCGCGTTCGAAGTGGACGTGCGGACGCAATTTTTCCAGACACAAAATCGTAGCGTCCATTTCCTTCAGGCGCGCCTTGTTCGGCGTAACCACCTGGAAACGGCGGAAGTCGGCGATATAAAACGGATCAGACAGCCCTTCAAAAAGCGGCTCTTCTTTTCCGGAGTGGGTTTTGTGTACCGGGTAGGTACCGAATGACATTTTGTAGCGCTCCGTGACCGTGCCGAGATCGAAATGGTGGCAGGCCATTTGAAAGGAATGGCAGATAAAAAAGCAGTGCTTTTTGGCTTCCGGTTCTTCCGTTTGCTGGTTGTGCTCCCATAATTGAGTGATCAGGTCGAAGAACGGCGCCTGCCACGGACCGCCGCTTTCGAGCGGATCGCCGGGGCCGCCGGAGAACACATAAATATCGTAAGAGAGATTGGGAATTTCGGTTTTGGCGCGCACATCAAAGTGATCGAAGCTCAGTTCGTCGGCATAGCGGTGCAGGATATTTTTGAGCATCGGTATACCCCGGTTGGATTCACCATTGTACATGTCGACCAGTGCAGCACGGAGAAGAGTCATAGCAGGCAGGTTGTATCTCGTTTGTAATATTGAAACATAAACTGTACCACAAGGTTTCGTCGCGGGGCAGGCAGACGGATGTGGATCAGTTTAAATAACAGAAATATAACCGGCGGGATAAAAAGAAGTAACAAAGATCGTGCATAAGGCTGGTTACTGATATGTGCCGGACGGTTTAATTTTGTCAACGGCATTCAAAATTGTAAGTTTGCCGGCCCTTTGAGAAAAAAGGGCAAGAGGCAAGTGGCAAGAAGCAATATCAAAATCCAGGTATCGGATGGAATTGTGCTATTCGCCGGTTGCCGTTTTTTTCAAATCTTACTCGCGTATATTTTCACCTGATTATCAAATACCTGAATATGAAATTTGTTTCGGAAGATATTATAGATGCCGTTATCGAAGAGCTGGAAACCTACTCCGATGAACAGTACGAACAAAAAATGGAGGCTTTCGCCGAGGCGCAACCGGTGCTTTTCGCCTGGCTTTTCAGCGAACATTTTGATTTGCTCCACGAAGATGAAAAAGGCTACCTGCAGTACCTCGCGCTCATTACCTGGAATGCGGCGGTGAAAGTCAACGGGCCGCTGGAAGCCGTTTCGGAAGACCAGATCGGCGAAGCGGAAGAAAAAAACTACGAAATGCTGGAACTCAGTGCCGGCAAAAAATTTCGCGACCGGCTCGATCCGTTTTTTGAAAACAGCGACCAGGAAGACCTGATTGCTTTTGCCGAAGAAGCCGTTCTGGAAGATGAAGAAGATCCCGAATCATTGGTGACCAAAGAAGGCCGCGAGCCGATCTTCATCGCTTTGAAGACAATGGTGGATGTGCTGTCGCAGGTTTAGGTCAATCCCCCCAGCCCGGCTCATCCTCCATGATTTTCGGTTGCTTGCGCACAATGCCGAATTCAATTTCTTTCTGACAGGAGCCACAGATGCCGTATAAATTGAGGGAGTGGTGGGTGATTTTGAAATTCAGCAATTCGCCCACCATGTCTTTGATTTGCTGCACCCGCGGGTCGCAAAACTCCACCACTTTGCCGCAATTGGCGCAGATGACGTGGTCGTGTTGTTTGAAGCCGTAGGACTTTTCGTATTGGGCCAGGTTTTTACCAAACTGGTGTTTTTTCACTAAGTCGCAGGCTACCAGTAGCTCCAGCGTGTTGTACACCGTTGCCCGGCTGACGCGGTAATTGCGGTTTTTCATGTGGATATACAAAGCCTCCGCATCGAAGTGGTCGGTTCGTTTGTAAATCTCTTCCAGGATCGCGAAACGTTCGGGCGTTTTGCGAAAACCGTTTTTTTCTAACTGGGTAGAAAAAATATTGAGTACCTGCTGGATCAGCTCCTGTTCGTTGCGCTGCGAAGTCATATGTAGTTATCCGTTATTAGTTATTGGTTATCAAAACTTCCAGTGTTTCGTGTGTGGTGTTTGGTGTTTCGGGCGCTTCGCCTTTGGCAATTGTGTGGTTTTTTGGCCGAACTATCCACAGTTGCCGAAGGCGGAGTGCTCGAAACACCAAACACCACACACGGTGCCAAAGGCGAAGCACCCCTAAACACTAAACACCAAACACCACACACGAGTTAAAGTCCCCGTCGCTTCAACTCCTCCGTTATCAGCCCCAGTTCGCGGCCCACATCACCCGTCACCGTCGTGTTTTCCTGAGCGCGGCGAATGAGGTACGGAATCACATCGGACACCTGGCCGTAGGGGACATATTTTGCGACCCGAAAACCGGCGTTGGCTAAATTGAACGTGACGTTGTCGCTCATGCCGAACAGTTGACTAAACAAACAATTCGGGTGGTTGTGCGCAATTCCTTTTTTATCCATCAGTTCCACCTGCAACATGGCGCTATCCGCATTGTGGCTGGCATTGCAAAGCGCCAGCGTTTCGATATGATCGACACAAAACCGCAAGGCCGTGTTGTAGTGGTCGTCGGTAGCGTTTTTATCGGGATTGATCGGATTTTCATACCCCATTTCCTCCGCACGGATGCGCTCTTTTTCCATGTATGCGCCGCGCACCAATTTGGCGCCGAGCAAAAATCCGGCGTTTTGGGCGCGGTCGTAGCTCTCCGTGAGGAATTGTAGGCGGTCTTTCCGGTAGAGTTGGAACGTATTATACACCACGACGCGTTTTTTGTTGTAGCGTTTCATCATCAGCCAGACTAAGTGATCTATGGCATCCTGAATCCAGCTTTCTTCCGCGTCGATAAATACGGAAACTCCTTTTGTAGCTGCGTGGTAACAAATCGCGTCGATGCGCTTGAGCACATTGCGGTATTCCGCCAGTTCACTTTTGGTCAATTCCTGCTCACTTTGCATGCGTTCGAGCAATCCGAAACGCGCTACACCCGTCACCTTCGTGCTTACCACCGGAATATGCGGGGAACGACTGGCAAAGTCGATGGCC
This sequence comes from Saprospiraceae bacterium, assembly GCA_022844265.1. Classification (GTDB taxonomy): domain Bacteria; phylum Bacteroidota; class Bacteroidia; order Chitinophagales; family Saprospiraceae; genus M3007. The sequence goes on from JALHMA010000144.1 coordinate 11,529, forward strand.
CGGATATTTTCATTCATCGTGAGGTTGAAATCTGTCTCCGTTTCCTTCGCTTCCACCCCGTAATCGAGTATAGAAAGCGTGTTGAATGCAGCTAGCCGGTCAATATTTTCCTGGCAATCGAGCAGTGTGGTGCCTCCGCAAAACTGTTCAAAAATGGTGTTTTTTACAATGGTTTCTGCAAACGGCATACCTTTTTCCACCGCCCAAAGCCCTACTCCTGAACCGTATTTGACCAACCACGCGCGGCTCATCAATTTGAAAAGCCATGCCGTTTTTTTGAGTTCACTGTTGCTGAGGTGAGAAAAAGCAATTTCTGTATTTGAAAAATCTACTACGGGCATATTATTGGTTAGGTTTAAGACGGTGTTTGGTTTTTGGTTTTTAGTGTTTGGGGCGCTTCGCTTTTGGCAACAGTGGGTAGCTTAGGCGAAGCGCCCGAAACACGAAACACCATACACGAAACACACTACTTCCATATCTCCCAGGCCTTTTCCGCCTGCAAGTGCAACATGTCAAGTCCGTTCTGCACCCTGGCGCCCTGCGCCGAAGACTGACGCAAAAGTAACGTTTGTAGCGGATTGTACACCAAATCAAACACGAGATGCTGCGACGAAAGTTTTTCAAACGGCAGATCGGGACATCCTTCCACTTTCGGGTACATGCCCAGCGGCGTGGTATGTACAATTAAACGATAAAGCGACCAATTCAGTTGCCTTAAATCGTCATAGGAAAGCCAACCATATTCCGGGCGGGCATTACGGGAAACAAACTGGTAATCCATACCCAGTTTGCGCAGCACGAATGCCACTGCTTTCGATGCGCCGCCCGTTCCGAGTATCAGTGCCCGGGCATCTTTCAGGGTGGCCGGGTCGCCTGCCGTTTGTAATAACGACTGCTCAAAACCATACACATCGGTATTAAACCCCGTGAGCCTGCCTGCGCGGATGCGGATACAGTTGACGGCTCCTACGGCCTGCGCCGTTTCGTCCAGGTCATCCAAAAACGGTATCACCGTTTCCTTGTAAGGAATAGTTACGTTCAGGCCGCACAGCGCGGGGTGTTCTTTCAGTACCTGCGGCAGATCGCCGATGCCGGGCAACGGGAACAGTTCGTACCTTGCATCTGTTATACCTTCCCGTTCAAATTTTTCAGTAAAAAATTTTTGTGAAAAAGAATGTCCAAGCGGGTATCCGATAAGTCCATAAAGACGCATAACTTGCTGGTTGTTGTTTATTTTTTGGCAAAAAATGTCTGGATGGCGTTAAATAGCATCCTTCACCAATCTTTTCGTCCAAAATACCGTTTATTTTGCTCTCCGTTTGCAACCTTTGGGTATTGCAAAGGAACTATTAATGCAGTTTATAATATAGTCATACCTGATTCGCGATGCTGAAAGATAATTATAGCCTTCTCATTGAAAAGCTCGATGCGTTTATTCGCCGGTTTTACATCAATCAATTGTTGCGCGGCGCGCTGTATACCGTGGGAGCGGTATTGGGCCTGTTTGTGCTGCTCAATGTATTAGAGTACTATTTCTACTTTAGTACCGGCGTGCGCTCCGTCATGTTCTGGAGTTTTATAGCGCTGAGCGGCGCTTCCCTGTACCGCTGGGTGGCGCTGCCCCTGATGCATTATTTTCACCTGGGCAAAGTAATCAGCCACGAGCAGGCAGCCCTGATTATCGGCGACCACTTTGCCGATGTAAAAGACAAGTTGCTGAATATCCTGCAATTGAAGCAGCAAAGCAACAATGCTATTTACGCGGAACTCATTACAGCGAGTATCAACCAGAAAAGCAACGAAATTCGCCTGGTTCCTTTCCAGGCCGCTATCGA
>JALHMA010000145.1 GCA_022844265.1 Saprospiraceae bacterium
CAAATTGTTCGGCCAAGGATTGCATACTGTGTTGACCAGTCGCATAAAGTGATTTTATTGATTTGCGCTGCTTCATTGTTAAGGCAGCATTATTATGAATTTCCATGCCGCAAAAAAAAACAAAAATAGGGTATAACCTAAGCAAATAATTCATTTAGGGTTTAGGGTGCTTCGCTTTTGGCCGCCCCCGACCCCTAAAGGGCAATGTCGTTGACTTAAGCGTAGTGAAGAGGTGTCATCTCCTGACGAAGGAAGGAGGTGACATCTCGTAACGGTCGTTTTCAAGTAATTCTCGCTACGAGATGTCACTTGCTCCTGCGTCGCAAATGACACCTCTCCGCTAAGTCAACGACATTGCCCTTTAGGGGTTGGGGGCGGCCAAAAGCGAAGCACTCTAAACACTAAACACCATACACTAAACACTCAATAAATCACTTGCATTTTCATATTAAACAGCATAAACGAGATAATATCAGCCGCTTCCTCCAGGATTTTGGAGGTCGGTTTGCCGGCGCCATGTCCTGCGCTGGTTTCAATACGAATCAGTACCGGGTTAGGGCCTTGCTGAAACTCCTGCATGGCGGCCGCAAATTTGAAGGAGTGCGCCGGCACCACACGGTCATCATGGTCGGCAGTGGTAATCAGGGTGGCCGGGTAAGCCGTTTTTTTGATGTTGTGCAAAGGCGAGTATTTCAACAGGCAGGGAAACTCTTCCTTGTTGTCGCTGCGCCCGTAATCGGTTGCCCAGGCAAAGCCGATGGTAAACTTGTGGTAGCGCAGCATATCCAGAACGCCCACCTGCGGGAAACAAACGCCGAAAAGATCGGGGCGCTGGGTCATACAGGCGCCTACCAGCAAACCGCCATTGGAACCGCCCTGGATGGCAAGCCGCTCTCTGGAAGTGTATTTTTTGGCAATCAGGTATTCGGCAGCACCAATAAAGTCGTTGAAAACATTCTGTTTTTGGCATTTTGTGCCTGCTTTGTGCCACTTTTCACCAAATTCCCCACCGCCACGGATGTTAGCGACAACGTAAATGCCATTGTTTTCCAAAAGGACAGCCCGCGAAGCGGAGAAGGACGGGGTGATAGAGATATTAAAGCCGCCATATCCGTATAACAAGGTCGGATTAGCGCCGTCGTATGCAATATTTTTCTTGCGCGTGATGAACATCGGCACCTGCGTACCGTCCATACTTTGGTAAAACACCTGCTCCGTGGTAAACAAATCAGGGTTAAAATCCAGTTTGGGCGCTTTAAAAACCTGGGGATTCAAGTCCGACATATCGATTGAATAAATCGTCATCGGGCGCAGGAAAGAAGTAAAGGAAAAGAAGGCCTGGGAGTCTTCCTTTCTGCCGCTTATTTCACCGACGGAGCCAATTTCAGGTAGTTTTACTTCCCGGATCATCTGGCCATTCTCCCCAAATACACGGAGGGCATTAGAGGCGTTGTGCAGGTAATTGCAAACAATTCGGCCTCCGCATAATACAGCGCTTTCCAGCACGTCGGTGCTATCTTCCGGTATCAGGGTTTCCCAGTTTTGTTCCGACGCATTGTTTGCGCTGATGAGGATCAGGCGTTTATTGGGCGCTTTGTGATTGGTCAATACCAACAGTTTATCGCCAAGGTTGTCGATAACTGTAAAGTCATGTTCAAAAGAAGTGGAAACCGGAGTGAAGTCGGATTTATCCGCCGTTAAATCCTTGAAATACAGCACATTGCCACTGGTTGATTCAAATCCCGTGATATAAAGGAAACGTTGATCTTCTGTAGTTCCCGCACCGAATGAACGATTGGGGTGCGCTTTGTCGGTGTACACCAAGCGATCAGCCGATTGAGCAGTGCCAAGTTGGTGGTAATAAACGGCGCCCAGTTGATTGACGGAAGTCAGTTCCGATCCTTTTTTAGGTTCGGGGTAACGCGTGTAGTAAAACCCGTTGCCCTGCCAGGCCAACCCGGTAAATTTTGCCCATTGCAACTGGTCGGGCAACATCTGTCCCTGCTGCATATCTTTTACAAAAATCGTCCGCCAGTCGGAGCCGCCTTTGGAGACGGTATAACCGAGGTAGCGGCCATCTTTGGATAACGTCGCTTCGCCCAGCGAGGCGGTGCCATCCGTGCTAAAAGTATTGGGATCGAGCGCCACCTTTGCCTCTGCGTTCAGGTTTTCCTGGACATACAGCACACTTTGGTTTTGAAGTCCGTCGTTTTTGAAAAAATAATATTTACCGGCTTTCTTGAACGGCGTTCCGAATTTTTCAAAATTATAGATCTGCTCTAACCTTTTTTTAATTTTATCGCGGTAGGGAATCTGGCTGAGATAACCGTTGGTAACGATGTTTTGTTTGGTCACCCAATCCTTCGTCTCCGCACTCTGATCGTCTTCCAGCCAGCGGTAAGGGTCTTTGATGATTGTTCCAAAATAATCATCCGCCACAGTCGAATCCTGACGGGTGGGCGGGTAAGTAACTGGGATTTGTTTAATATCCATGCTTGCGGTATTCGATTTTGGGTCGCCTGCCCGGTTGCAAGCGCTGTGAAACAAAAGTATCAGGGGAAGTGAACAGAGTAAAAATTTCATTCTTTAACTATTTGATTTGGAACAGATTACAAAAAATTATACACAGGTTTTAAAGAGCAATTCCGGGAGCAAAAACAGTCGATTCAACGGTGCTTACCGGAAAGGCGCATTTGAAATGCCTGTGCAAAACGCTACTTTTGCTGCGAATGTAGGTGTTGCCTGCATTTTAACCCATGAATCACAGACCTTCTTTTCTATGAAATGTTGTTTTGCGCTCCCGATATTTTTGTTTTTGTTGTTGTTTCCGACCGGAATGAACGCCCGTACCTGGCAGCAAACGGAACCGGACAGCATCCCGCCCGCTTCCGGTAAACCCAGCGACTGGGACGTGGCCGTCGAGGCCGTTCAGTTATCTGCCGACGCCCGGGTGCTCCGCGACAGTTTTGCGCAAAAAGCGGAAAGTATTACGGCGAAAAGGGAAATCCTCGAACGCGCTGTACAAAAAGCGCAGGCAGATACGACTACAGCGGCGGAGCAGTTGAAAACAATGAGAACCGAATTAAAAGAAGCGCAAAAAGAAGAAAAAGAGGTCGAAAAAAATCTGAAACGGGCCAAAACAACCGCAGAATTCGCCGAGTCGGTGGCCAATATGGAAGCCCGACAACAAAGGGCGCAACTGCCCAAAAGCCGCAAACAAGTGCAGCAACTCAAAAATATGCTGTATCCGCCCCAACCGGCTCCTGAACCCGAACCTGAAAAAGAAAAGAAAGTTAAACCCGAAGAAATGCCCGCAGTGGTCGCTGCTGAAACGCCCGTACAGGTGGATAGCAGCGCTGTCAATGCCGAAGCAGCACAAGTCAAGGCCGAGCAGAACGAAAAACGGCGCGTAAAGTTGAAACCGGCGCCACAGACACCTAAGGTCGTTTTCAAAACCTATTCTTCCGCTGAAGACGTTATGATTAATCCGCCGACGCCACCTTGTGTGCTTGCCTCCAACATCCGCGATGAATTCTCCGGCGAAGTGCGCCGTGAAATGCAGCGCACCGAACTTTTTCGCCACACCAACCAGGCGCTCCGCAAAATATATACAGACAAAGCGCATACCATTGGGGAGGCTTCTTTGCTGAGCATAGGGCTGAATGCTGCCTTGCGCCTGAACCTTCGCGTCAATGATCCCAACGTCCGCAGAACGCAGGGTAGCCTGCAAAAAGGTGGAGTTGCCATCCTACGGTTTGTGGATGGCAGCACTGTTACACTATACAACCAACGCGCTGACGACGGCGAAATAGTACCGGAAGGCCAGGCCGTGAATTTTGAGGCGCAATTTCCGCTCGACCGTACTTTGCTCAAAAAAATCCGCAATACGGAACTGGATAAAATTCGCCTTGCCTGGACGAACGGATACGAAGATTACGATGTGCAGCAGGTAGATGTATTGATGCGGCAGGCGAAGTGCCTGTTTGAATGAAGGTTTACAGGTTGATGGTTTATTAGTTGATAGTTTATGGTTTATAGGTTTATGGTTTATGAGGGCCACTCTATTGACGCAATTATCTACTTTTCGAGTGGCCATTATAAACCATAAACCTATAAACTATAAACCTTTTTATGATTCAGCACAACACCCCTCTCCTACCCTACAATACATTTGGTTTAGCAGCGCGGGCAGCCCATTTTACGGAAGTATTCGACGTCCGGGAATTGCAGTCGGCTTTACAATCCGGCATACAACCGGTCCTCATTCTGGGTGGCGGCAGCAATATGCTGCTCACGCAAGACGTACCCGGTTTGGTTATCAAAAACGCCATCCGAGGTATGGAACTTGTACGAAGTGCGGGCAATACCGCATTTGTAAAAGTGGGCGGCGGGGTCGTCTGGCACGATTTCGTGTGCTGGGCAGTCGAAAAAGGCTACGGCGGTATTGAAAATCTGAGCCTGATTCCCGGCACTGTCGGCGCTGCGCCCGTTCAAAATATAGGCGCTTACGGCGTGGAACTAAAAGATGTTTTTGTGGAATTGGAAGCGGTTGAATTGGCAAGCGGTCAACAACAGGTGTTTAACCATGCCGACTGCCGTTTCGGTTATCGCGACAGTGTTTTCAAACACGAAAATAAAGGAAAATACTGCATTACCTCCGTCACTTTTGCCCTCACGCAACAGGAGCACAAACTGCATCTTTCTTATGGCGATATTCAAAAAACGCTCGAGTCAAACGGTGTGACACAGCCTTCGATTGCCGATGTCAGCAAAGCAGTTATTCAAATTCGCAGCAGCAAATTGCCCGATCCTGCCGTTATCGGCAACTGCGGTTCTTTTTTTAAAAACCCGGAAACGGATCGCGCAGTATTGGAAAAAATCCGCCTGAGTCACCCACAGGTCGTTTCGTATAACCTGCCTGACGGGCGCGTAAAAATCCCCGCAGGCTGGCTGATAGAACAATGCGGCTGGAAGGGAAAACGAGTGGGCAATACAGGTTGTTATGAAAAACAGGCCCTTGTTTTGGTCAATTACGGAGGCGCCACCGGCACGGAAGTTAAAAACCTCGCCTATGCCATTATTGATTCGGTGGAAAAAACCTTTGGGATACGGCTGGAGCCGGAGGTGAACATATTCTAGGAATGAAGGATGGGGGATGGTAAAAAAAAATCGTCCAGTCTTTTCGACTGGACGATTAAAACATAACCATGAAAACAATTAACCAATCAAATGTATTTTTTTACCCTTTCTGATATTATACTTTGGAAAAATCGTGCCAAAATTGAAATGCGGCGATTATTTTTCAGTCAACCGGATGACAAGCAATAATTTTAACGATAATTCAAAGAAATCATCCTTCATTTCGTATTCATTTTCAGGGAGTTAGCAAGAAACACCCGAAATACTCCGCCGTATTTTTTTTCGTTACCTTGAATTCCTGTCCCTGCGGCGTAATTTTGCACCGCCCAACCTTTTTCAACACTCACAATTTACAAGATGGATAAAATGATCGCCCGCTTTCCCGCGCAGCTGGAGGAAGCACTCAACATTGCCGAAAAAGTTCAGTTAAAAAAACATACCGCTCCGTTTCGTTCGATTTTTATCTCCGGTCTTGGGGGCAGCGGCATCGGCGGCGGTTTCGTACAGGATTTCGTGCGCAGCACCTGCAAATTGCCTGTGGTTGTCAGTAAAGGTTACCACGCGCCCGCCTGGGTGAATAAACATACCCTCGCGATCTGCTCTTCTTACAGCGGTAATACGGAAGAAACACTCAGCACGTTTGAACAACTGATCGGTACAGGCGCTAAAATCGTTTGTATCGCTTCCGGCGGCAAACTGATTGAACTCGCCAAACAACATGGACTCGATTATGTGCAGGTGCCCGCAGGCTGGAGCAGCCCACGCGCCTGCATGGGCTATTCCATCGTAGCACAACTCGGTGTACTGCGTGCCGCCAAATTAATCCCCGGTAAATTGTTCAACAACGTCTCTGCCGCACAAAAACTCTTGGTAAAAGACCAGGCCGCCATCCAGAAATCGGCCCGCAAAATCGCGGGATTCCTGCTGGGCAAAACACCGGTTATTTACGTTGCCGATCAAATGGAGGCCGTTGCCGTACGCTGGCGCCAGCAGGTCAACGAGAACGCTAAAATGCTGGCCTGGCACCATGCCATCCCTGAAATGAACCACAACGAACTCGTCGGCTGGCGCGACCAGCGTCCCGATGTGGCCGTTATCTGGCTCCGCAACCGCGACGATTTTCAGCGCACTTCCGTTCGGACAGATATTAACAAAGACATCGTGGAACACTATACCCAGACCAGCATTGAAGTATGGTCGAAAGGTAAATCACTGATAGAGAAGGCTTTCTACCTGGTCCACCTTGGCGACTGGGTGTCTCTGTACCTGGCAGAACTCCGCAATGTGGATCCTACTGAAATCAAAGTCATCGACTTTTTGAAAGCGGAACTGGCAAAAGTTTAATTTGTAAATTATGATTCAATTCAATTATTCCCCTTCCAACTCCTTCATTTCCGGGCACGAATTGGCAGCAATGGAACCGCAGGTATCCGCCGCCGCCAAACTGCTGGAAAGCCGGCAAGGGCCGGGCAATGATTTTCTGGGCTGGCTGGACCTGCCCCTGAAATACGACCGTTCGGAATTTAAACGGATCAAATCTGCCGCGAAACGAATCCAGAAACAAAGTGAAGTACTGGTGGTAATCGGTATCGGCGGTTCTTACCTGGGTTCAAAAGCGGCTATCGAGTTTTGCGGGCATAGTTTTTACAATAATTTGCCCAAAAAAGCGCGGAAAACGCCCGAGGTCTATTTTGCAGGCACCAATATTTCCGGCACTTATCTCACACATTTACTGGAAGTGATCGGCAACCGCGACTTTTCGGTCAACGTTATTTCCAAATCGGGCACCACAACCGAACCGGCCATTGCTTTCCGTATTTTTAAACAAAAACTGGAAGAAAAATACGGCAAAGCGGGCGCCCGGGAACGTATTTACGCGACTACCGACAAAGCAAAAGGCGCTTTAAAAACGCTGGCCACACAGGAAGGGTACGACACTTTTGTCGTGCCAGATGACGTAGGTGGCCGTTTTTCGGTGCTGACGGCGGTGGGTTTGCTGCCTATTGCCGTAGCGGGAATAGATATTGACGAGATGATGCGCGGTGCGGCAGACGGGGTAAAAGCGTATAAAAAGCCGTTTGCAGAAAATGATTGCTACCAGTATGCTGCCGTGCGCAACATCCTGCACCGCAAAGGGAAAGACATCGAACTGCTGGTCAACTACGAGCCGCGTTGCCACTACATCGCTGAATGGTGGAAACAATTGTACGGCGAAAGTGAAGGCAAAGACGGCAAAGGCCTTTTTCCGGCTTCCGTCGATTTCACCAGCGACCTGCACTCCATGGGGCAATATATTCAGGATGGCCGCCGATCTTTGTTTGAAACGGTATTGGAAATCGGAACCCCGGAAGCAGATCTTTCCATATTCAAAACCGATGACGACCTGGACGGGCTGAACTATTTGAACGGCAAGACGCTGGATTACATCAATAAAAAAGCCGCCGAAGGCACCCGGATGGCGCACACGGACGGTGGCGTACCTAACCTGACAGTGCATATTCCGGAGGCCGACGCTTACTATCTCGGTCAGTTATTTTTCTTTTTTGAAAAAGCGTGCGCCGTAAGCGGTTACCTGCTGGGCGTCAATCCATTCGATCAACCGGGCGTGGAAGCGTATAAAAAGAATATGTTTGCTTTGCTGGGGAAACGATAAATAAAAAGGCAAGGGGCAAGGGGCAAAAGGCAAAAGGCAAGGGGCAAAATATCTACTCGGTTAATCAATGCGTTACCATGCCTTTTGCCCCTTGCCTTTTGCCCTTTGCCCCTTGCCCTTCGCTTATGCCCTTATTGATCGTTGTTCTATCCATGCTACTTGCCGGATTGGTGCGACTGCGGCTGCTCCAAATCCCCCTCGAACGCGATGAAGGCGGCTTTGCCTACATCGGGCAGCATCTTTTTTCGGAGGTATTGTACACGGACTTGTTAGACAACAAACTACCCGGATTGTATGGTTTGTACGCCATCTTTATCAGGCTGTTTGGGTATAACGCTGCGGGTATCCATTTGGGCCTGCTGGTTTGTAACCTCAGCGCTATCTGGTTGATGTACAAACTGTTCGGAAGAATATTCAATCCCTGGGCAGGCGCCGTTGCAGCGAGTGTATTTGCCCTGACTTCGCTCAGCCCCAATGTGTACGGATTCGCGGCGCACGCCAATCAACTGTTGATGCCTTTCGCCCTGGGTGCGCTGATTTTGCTGGATAAAGGCCTACAAAACAGGCAGATACTAAACATCGGCTGGGCAGGACTGCTGCTCGGGCTGGCATTTATCATCAAGCAACAGGTGGTGATGTATGGCGTTTTTGCCGGTATTTGGCTGTTATGGCTGCGCCTGCAGGAACGCGCCTCCACAACACAAATTTTCCGGGAAATGGCTGCATTTACATTCGGTTCATTGCTGCCTTTCGGACTGATTTGTCTGTATTTCCTGGCCATGGGCCGATTCCAAAACCTTTGGTTATGGGTGGTAGAATTGCCGGTACAACTCAGCCGCTCAGACGCCATCGGAGATCGCTGGAATGTTTTCCGGTTTTACTTTTCCAAAGTGCTGGAGCACTTCGAGTTAATCTGGGGATTGGCTGCGTTGGGCTGGCTGTGCTTGTTGTCGGGTGCGTACGAACAAAGGGCGCGCGTTTTCGGCCTGCTTTTTCCCTTGTTTTGTTTGGCATCCGCCTTAGTCGGCATCGCATATTACCAGCATTATTTTGTGTTATGCCTGCCCGCCGTAGCCATGTTGACGGGCATTTCGGTTGATGCTATTCGGACAAAATTCACGGAAAATATGGGTAATAAAGTGGCCGCCGCCCTTGTTGTGCTGCTTGTCTTGATTCCGGTTTTGCAAAATACAGACTATTACATACGGCCTGATTTTGTAAAAATCCACCGACAGAGTTATGGGATGAACCCGTTCCCGGAATTGCAACAAGTGGGTGAAGAGTTAGGCAGGCGAACCTTACCCGGCGATCAAATCGGTATCCTCGGATCGGAACCGGAAGTATTGGTATACAGTCGGCGCAACAGCGCCACGGGCCTCCTTTTTTTGTATAATTTATTCTCCCGGGGCCAGAGAAGCGCCAAATTGCAGGAACAATACCTGGATGATTTAAGAAAAAACGAACCAGCATACCTCGTCTGGATTACCGAAACAGGTAGTTGGGGCAGTGATTATGCAAGTACCGATTTATTCAAAAATATCCGTTCTATGATAGATTCCGATTATGTAGTTTGCGGCAAAGCGGAGGCGTTTGGAGACGGACGGACAGGAACCGTGGTTTGGGACGAGGTGGCTTTGGAATACACGTTTCAAGGCGACCACCGTATTTATATTTACAAGCGGAGATAGTTTTTACACCATCATTACGATTTTCAGCATCTTCGCTGAAACAACAAATGCTCCATCATGAAAATCAACCTGAGTTCTCTATCCTTCCGGACTGTATTTTACAGCCTCGCCGGCCTTTTCCTGCTTCTTTTTGCCTGCCGTTTTGCTTATAGTTTTACCCGTACAAACGGATCCGATTTGCCGGGTCAGGCGAACATGCCAGAGTCATTCTTTGACAGTCAGGGGGATTTAAGAAAAAATTATGCCTCGGAGAAAAATACGGACATGGATCCGAATTCCCCACCTCCCCCTCCTGCCGGAGATGGCGGAATATCCCAGAAATACGAAAAAACGGCCACGCTGAATTCCCGTACCAGTGCATTTGAGGAGGATGAGTCCAACATCCGCGAGACAAGCAAGGCTTTTCACGCCATCATTCAGTACGAGCAAAAATCAGGAAACTCCGGTCATCGCAATTTGCACCTGATGATCGGCGTACGGCCGGAGCTGTTCGATTCTTTTTACGTGGTGGCCCAGCGCATCGGTTACATCTACGTGAACAGCATCACCAAAGTGGATAAAACTACAGAATTCCGCGAATTGAATGCCCAAAAAACATCGCTGGTCAAAGCCTTAGCCAATCTAACTGATTTGAAAAACCGCGCGGGCACTATCGCCGACCTGGTCGGTTTGCACGATAAAATCCTCGATATTGAGCGACAGATGCAGGAACTGGGGGTGGAACTGGGCAATTTTTCTTCCGAAAACGAATTTTGTACCGTCCGTTTTTCGCTTTACGAAAACCCGGCGGCCCGCACAATTTCCCTCGCAAGACGTTTATTTGACTCCTTTATGTGGACGGTACAGTACTACATTTTGCTGCTGATCGGAGTGGCGCTTGCATTGGGAGTTGCCTGGCTGATTTTGGTTGTAGCGGGTAAGGCAAGTGAGTTGGGGAAGAAGGTTTGATGGTTTGAAAAGGTTGAGATTGTTGAGGGTTGAGATTGTTGAGGGTTGAGATTGTTGAGGGTTGAGATTGTTGAGGGCCGCTTTATGAACAAGACGCTCCTTCACAGAGCGGCCCTCAACAATCTCAACATTCTCAACAAGCAAACACTATTCTTACACCTTTTCAATCACAATCGCCGTTGCCCCGCCCCCACCATTACAAATAGCAGCCAGACCGAATTGTCCGTTTTTCTGTTGTAATACATGGGCCAAAGTCGTTACAATCCGACCGCCGGAAGCGCCCAGCGGATGTCCGAGCGACACTGCTCCGCCGAAGACGTTGGTTTTGGCGTGATCGACTTCCATCACTTTTTCAAATGCCATGGTAACAACGGCAAATGCCTCATTCACTTCAAAAAAGTCAATGTCATTTTTGGTTAGTCCGGCCATTTTAAGCGCTTTCGGCGCAGCGATCGTCGGCGTCGTGGTAAACCATTCGGGCTCCTGTTCCGCATCCGCAAAACCGCGGATTTTGGCAATCGGCTTGAGTCCCAGGCGTTTAACCGCCTCTTCGCTGGCAAGAATCAATGCTGTTGCGCCATCGTTGATGGTAGAAGCGTTTGCGGCAGTCACGGTACCATCCGGTGTGAAAGCAGGTCGCAGGCCGGAAATTTTATCGAACATCACTTTTTTGTATTCCTCGTCCTGCAGAATCTGAACCGGATCGCCTTTTTTTTGTGGAATGAGTACCGGAACAATTTCATTTTTAAAAAAACCGGCATCAGTAGCGGCCGCGGCGCGCTGGTAGGAATCGATGGCAAAAGCGTCCTGCTCCTCCCGGCTGATCCCGTATTTTACGGCAGTGGCATCGGCACAAACGCCCATGGCTTTTTGGTTGTAAACGTCGGTGAGGCCGTCTTTGGCCAGACCGTCGATGAATTCACCGTTGCCGTATTTATAGCCCCAGCGGGCATTTGGAAGGTAATACGGGATTTGAGACATGTTTTCCATGCCGCCGGCAACCACTATGTCGTTGATACCCAGCATGATGCTCTGTGCGCCCAGCGCAATGGTTTTCATGCCGGAAGCGCACACTTTATTTACCGTGGTGCAGGGAATATTGTCGGGCAGTCCCGCAAAACGGGCGGCCTGTCGGGCGGGCGCCTGACCCAGGTTGGCACTGACAACATTGCCCATCAGCACTTCATTTACCTGGTCGGGTTGTACGCCGGCTTTCTCCAAAGCGCCTTTTATGGCAATAGCGCCCAACTGGGTAGCGGAAATACCCGCCAATACGCCGCCGAAACTACCGATGGGGGTACGAACGGCGGAAATAATAAACACTTCTTTCATGGTGATAATGGTAAAACTTGGTTAGAGGCTGCAAAAGTAACGAGTTTGTGCGAACCGCGCAGTACATAAGCTTCTGTTATCAACAGCACAGTCATTTTTCAGGTATTGACCGACATGCTTTATTATTTCATAAGAAATTAATAATCAATTATTTACATAGAATTTCACCCACCTGACACCTTCGCTCCCGAATTAAATTGAAGACCGCGCATATAAAGTCTTGTGCAACCGGCAGAAGCCTGCTATGTTTGCCCGCATTAAGTAAAAGGGCAAAACTGCAAAGGGTAAAAGGCAATGTTAGTCAATGCGTTATAGAAGAGTTGGAACTGATTAATTTTGCACACCTTCTTAAGTAATCATGCAAAAAAAATTTGGTTTAATTATGTTGTAAATGACTGATTATCAACACTAATAACCAATAACTAATAACAGATAACCACATACGATGTCAAAACTTGCCAAATTCATTGCCGGTGAAGCGCTCAACCTCTCCGTCGGCTACTTAGCCGGACTCTCGGCTTCCATGCTGGTTTCCGAGTTTTTTGTAAAAAAAGGATTGGTCAACCTGTGGGGCCTGGCTGCAAAACGGGATGCGCTGAAAAAAGACACCTACGAATGGGTGATGTTTATTGCTTCCTATTTGATCGGCCTGACCGTCATGGTTCTGGTCAATTACCTGCTGCAAAGACTGCGGAATCAGAAACCGGCGGAGGCGGCATAACATAGATTGTAACACCCGTAGAGCAATTTTACCACAATAGGCACATAGATTTTCCACATAGAACACATAGTTTAGAGTACTCTACGGCTATGTGTTCTATGTGGAAAATCTATGTGCCTATTGTGGTGAAATTGCTCTGATGATTCACTTTTCTTTTTCATCACCCTCCATTAACCGCGCTTTTTCCAGCACCTTCTCTTCCAGCGCTTTTTTAAACAGTACAATCCGTTGCAACAACACATCGTCTCCCGCTGCCAGCATTTGGGCTGCGAGGATACCTGCATTGCGGGCGGCGTTGAGGGCCACTGTGGCTACCGGTACGCCCTCCGGCATTTGCAGGATGGAAAGAATACTGTCCCAGCCATCGATGGAATTGGATGATTTCACCGGAACACCCACCACCGCCAAAGGCGAAATGGCTGCCACCATACCCGGCAAATGCGCTGCGCCACCCGCGCCTGCAATAATGACGCGGATGCCGCGCTCATGCGCCGTACGGGCAAATTGAAACATCCGCTCCGGTGTGCGGTGCGCGGAAACAATTGTCATTTCAAAAGGCACTCCGAGTTCCGTCAACACATCCGCCGCTTTTTGCATAACCGGTAAATCGGAATCCGAACCCATGATGATAGAAACCATTTATTAGAGGTGAGAGGTGAGAGGTGAGAGGGTGAGAAGTGAGAGAGTGAGAGAGTGAGAGAGTGAGAGAAGGTTAATATGTTTGGCTTTTGCTGTGGACTTTCAGGGTATTCTTAACAGTTTTAGCCTTTTTGAAAGCATCTTCAATTGTTTCAGCGGTAATGGTCACATGACCCATTTTCCGGAAAGGAGAAGTCAGCGCCTTGCCATATAAATGAACATGCACGCCGCTGATGGCA
>JALHMA010000146.1 GCA_022844265.1 Saprospiraceae bacterium
GCGGTGGCTTATACGCCCCGTGAATTTGGAAAAATACTGGGCTATTCCAGCCATGTCACCTTCAATTCCATCGGCCAATACCGCCGTTTCCGCAAAAAACTGGAAGCATGGCCCGAACCCGTCAGTCCTGGCATCCGGGTCAATCCGGGCTGGTCGCCGGTCGGCACGGCGCTGTACAATCCCGCATCACCCGGCTCCCGGCTGGGCGAACCGCTCGAAAATTTTAAAGGAAAACTCCCTGAGGGCATAGAGGGACTGCATTTCCATACTTTGTGTGAAAGCACGAGTTATGATCTGGAAACAACGCTGGAACACTTCGAACGCCAATTCGGCGCTTTCCTGCCCCAATTGCAATGGGTCAATTTCGGAGGCGGGCACCTGATGACCAAAGCAGGCTACGATGTGGAACACCTGATCCGGGTGCTGAAAGCATTCAAAAAGCGGCATCCGCACCTGCATGTCCTGCTCGAACCGGGCAGCGCTTTTGCCTGGGATACGGGCGTATTGGTCGCAACCGTACTCGATATCGTTTCCAATAAAAAAGTAAAAACAGCGATCCTGGACGTCTCATTCACGGCGCACATGCCTGATACGCTGGAAATGCCCTACCGCCCCCGCATCCGGGGCGCTTCGGAAGAATTGGTACCGGGACAGCCGCAATACAGGCTGGGCGGGGTCAGTTGCCTGAGCGGCGATTTCCTGGAAGCGTATTCATTTGAAAAACCGCTGAAAATCGGCCAAAAAATCGTGTTTGAAGACATGATCCACTACACGATGGTCAAAACCAGCACCTTCAACGGCGTAACACACCCCTCCATCGCCATCTGGCGTACAGATGGGACATTGGATGTGGTGCGCCGTTTTGGTTACAACGACTACAAGCGCCGTTTGTCCTGAAAATTGAGGAATTGAAGATTGAGTATTTGAAGATTTGAGTATTCGAGTATTTGACTGCTAACGCAATGAACTCGAATCACCATATTCAGTCATATACTCGAATATTCAGATATTCAGATACTCGAGTATTTGACTGCTAACGAATTGAACTCGAATCACCATATTCAGTCATATACTCGAATACTCAAATCTTCAAATCCTCAATCTTCAAATCCTCATCTTGTAAAAATGTAGTACATCAGCACCATCAGCAGCAAAGTAGCCACCGCTACTGCTGTCAGGAACTTGCGCCTTTCTTCCGCATCTTTGGCAGCAGAACGTTGTGGTTTGCTTGTTTTATGCTTGGTAGACATCTTGTTGAATATTTAGAGATTAGGAAATGCATTAAACAAGAGGGATGATGAATGATGAATGATGAATGATGAATGATGAATGATGAATGATGAATGATGAATGATGAATGATGAATGATGAATGATGAATGATGAATGATGAATGATGAATAAAATCTAATTCATTGAAAATCAATATTTAAAAAAATAAGCAAAATTCACTTCACCTGTCAAGCCAAATATTCATCATTCATCATTCATCATTCATCATTCATCAATTTAGCCCTTGTTCCCGGAATATCCGGTTGAGTTTTTTTAGCATCAGCGAAAGTACAGCTGCGGCGGCAGCAAGCAATGCAAAATTGACCCAAAAAAAGTCTGCTTTATCATCGTAGCGATCCCACATTGTCGCCAGTACGCCGCTGAGTTTATTGCCCAGAGAAGTAGCTAATTGCCAGCCGCCCATCATCAGTCCGGTCAGGTGTCGCGGCGACATTTTTGACACCATGGAAAGGCCCATGGGACTGAGGCATAGTTCGCCTACGGTGATCACGCCGTAAGCGCCGATTAGCCAGTTGGCCGAAGCCTTGACTTCTCCGTTGTGGCAGCTGTAAACGGCCCATATCGTCACCAAAGTGGAGAGCGCGGAGATCGTCAGGCCCCACCATATTTTCCCCGGCGTGGTGGGTTCTTTGCCGCGTCGTCGAAGCCAACTGAAGGCAAAAATGATGAGCGGCGTGAGAATCACCACAAAAAACGGGTTGACGGACTGGTAGATTTCTGTGGAAATCAGCGCCATATCTTTCCCTTGCGGCGGCCGTTCCGCCTCCGGTATATTTTTGAAATAAGGATTGACCGAGGCTATTTTGACAATCTCGCCTGCTGCATTGCGCTCGGTGCGGAAATGCTCGTCGTATTTGGGGTATAACGCCGTGTCTGTCCGGACGATTTGCGCCATTTTGAGTTTGGTGGCGGGTCCCTCCATCCAGGTCGGCATAGCGCGGTCGGTGTAATATTCCGCCCAGGTGGTGAGGGCCGTTCCATTTTGTTTAAAAATAGCCCAGAAGATGATCACCACTGCATATACAGACAGCAGCGCCTGAATACGCGGTTTATCGGAAGGAATGGCTTTTTTGAGCGTCCAGAGGTAAAATCCGATGACGGGCAGGCTGCCGAGCATAAACGCATCGGTCGAGTTGGAGCCGAAAATATTGCCCGGAATCATCCAGCCCGCTATACCGGTAGCGATGGCAGGCAGCAATACGGAGGACAACAACTGCCCTACCCCGGCCTCGTTTTTATCGGTGGTTTTAACCACATCCGCGTGGGCATAATGTTTCATCCCGCTCAAAAACACGATGACGCCGATAAACATCCCTACGCCCGCCGCCGCAAACGCAGCGCCCCAGCCGATATTCCAGCGCAACCAGGCCGCAAAAAAATTGCAGATCAGCGCGCCGATATTGATACCCATGTAAAAAATATTGTACCCGGTGTCTTTCAGTACTTTGTACCGTTCGTCATTGTACAAATTTCCCAGCAAAACGGAGATATTGGGTTTAAAAAAACCATTTCCCAGTATCATCACCCCGAGTGAGGCGTAAAAAGAAAATATGTTATTGGGAATAGCCAGCATCAGGTAGCCCACGCCCATCAGAACGCCCCCCAGTATAATACTGAACCGGTAGCCCAGCAAGCGGTCGGCCAGTAAACCGCCGATAAAAGGTGTGAGGTACACCAGCGCAATAAACGTCCCGAAAATATCGGAAGCCACCGCTCGATCCATCGACAAACCGCCCCTTTGCGCATCTGTCATGTACAAAACAAAAATGCCGATCATCAAATAATAACCGAAACGCTCCCACATTTCCGTAAAAAACAGAAAGGGTAGACCAACTGGATGATTTTTGAACATTGTAGTATGATTTAATGTGGAATATCTTTCGCACCGGGCAAATGTAAAAAATGATTTGTTTCTCCGGCCTTCATATCTTTGCCTGGCATTTAACTTACAAAAATTTATCAGCAATCAAATACTGACTATGTTACAAAAAGTTTTGTTGACGGTTCTCCTTTCCGCGATATGTGTTGCCGGCGCAATGGCACAACAACCCGTTACTCCCCCGGAAGGCCCTTCGACCACGCCGCCGCAGGTGCAACGCACCGACAGTGTGATGGTAACGATCATTCTGAAACACCAGCAGGACAAAAATCTGGCTGAAATCCGCCGCATCCTGGAGGCACAGGGCTTTTGGGATATGTTTCCGCCAGAAGATGCCAAAGTCTTATCCTGGACATTAGCCATTGGACTCGGCCACGTCATCACCCTGCAAATACCCGCAGGGGCTGTTCGACGCCTCAACCTGGCCCTCGAAAACGGCGCCTGGGGCGCTTATGATACGGAAATCTACCTCACGTACGATTATGAATCCGTCTGGCACGACTACGTTGAAAAACGCGAGGATGCAAAAGCCGACCGGAACTAAACAAGTTTCCGTTATTGGTTATCAGTGTTCATAATCAAGCATTTACAATAAACGTAATCAAAACTGCGTGATAACTTATAAGTGCTGTTCGTTTTCAAATGTTAAATCAACCGTAACATTCGTGTTGGCAATGTTTGGAACCGCTTTTTCGTTTGGTGTATGGTGTTTCGTGTTTGGTGTTTGGGGCGCTTCGCCTTTGGCAAATGTGAGTAGCTTAGGCGGAGTGCCCGAAACACCAAACACGAAACACCATACACGAACATAACCATACCATGAAAAAATTACTCTTCGGCATCGCCATTACCCTGTTGCTGCTGATCATCGCATTGATAAGCATTCCTTATTTTTTTAAGGATGAAATCGTGGCCCAGGTAAAAACAGCCGCCAACGAAAGCCTGACGGCCACCGTGGAATTCAAGGACGTAGACGTCTCGGTATTCCGCCATTTTCCACAACTGTCCGTAGGATTGGTCAACCTGGACGTGACCAACGGCCCAGGCCCGTTTGAAGGGGTGAAACTGATACAATGCCCGCGCCTCGATGTGACGATTGATCTTTGGTCGGCTATTTTCGGAAGCGAGGTCATTGTCAAGGGATTGTTTTTTGAACAACCCGACATCCGTGTATACGCACTGAGCAACGGGGATGCTAATTACGACATCACAAAACCCGACCCGACGGCTACCGAAAGCGCCGCAACGGAAAGCAGCCCCGTCAAATTAGAGGCGTATGGTATTTCCAATGGTAAAATCCTGTACGACGACCGCGGACTGGATATGAAAGCGGAACTCGTGGGCGTCGATCACAGCGGATCGGGCGAATTCGCTTCCGACCTCTATGACTTTGTGATGGAAACTGCCGTTAAACAACTTTCGGTCAACTACGGCGGTATCCAGTACCTGCGCAATGCGCGCGCCGACTGGAAAGCCACACTGGGCGCCGATATGAAAAACATGAAGTATACCTTCAAAGACAATGACCTGAAAGTCAACGATTTGACGCTGTTGCTGGACGGATGGGTGGAAATGCCGGAAAATTCGGAAGACATCCGCATGGACCTCACGTTTGGCACGCCTGCCAATACCTTCAAAAGCCTGCTGAGCATCATTCCAGGCGCCTACACGCAGGATTTCGGGGATGTGCAGGCCAACGGAACCGTTCAGTTTGCGGGATTTGCCAAAGGCACCTACAACGAAACCGTTTACCCGGCTTATAAAATTGAATTTAAAATAGGCAACGCGGATTTCAAATACCCTTCGCTGCCCCTCGGCGTCAGCAATATCAATGTGGATGCCTCCGTCAACAGCCCGACGTCGCGTATCAACGACCTGACGGTGAATATACCGAAATTCAGCCTGCGCGTAGGTTCCAACCCGCTGGAAGGTTATTTCAACCTGAAAACGCCCGAATCGAATCCGACCGTCGACACCAGAATCAACGGAACGCTGAACCTCGGCGAATTGTCCAAAGCCTTCCCGATGGAAGGGGTGCAGGAACTGGCGGGCATCCTCCGCGCCAACATGACCATCAAGGCCTCGATGAACCAGATCGAGCAGCAACAATACGACCAGGTGAATATGGCCGGCGACTTCGGCATGTCGGGCGTTAGTTACCGCGCCGACGGTATGCCTGCCGTCAAAATCAACCAACTCAGCACGACGCTGACGCCGCAACGCGTTTACATTCAAAATTTTGACGCCAAACTGGGCAAAAGCGACCTGCGCGCTTCGGGCAGTATCGACAATATCCTGGCCTATTTCAGTACCAACAAAACCATGCGCGGCGACCTCCTGTTCTCCTCGGCTTTCTTCGATGCCAATGAATGGATGGAGGAACCCGAACCCGCCGCAGCCGCATCCAAAGTGCCCAGCGATGTGCCCGCCGCCGCTACGGAAAAGATGTTCGATCGCTGGGATTTCATGGTGGACGGCAAAATCGGCAAACTGAAATACGACGTGTACGACCTTTCCGACGTATCCATGAAAGGCCATTTTATGCCGAACAAAATGAACATCGATAACTTTGGGATGAAAATAGGCGGCGCCAGCGACCTGCGCGGTTCCGGTCAGATACTGAACGCCTGGAACTATCTGTTTGATAACCAGACTGTTGCCGGCACGGTTAACCTGAACTCCTCTTACTTCGACCTGAACCAGTTTATGACGGAAGATGCCCCGGCAGCCGGCGCCACGGCAGCGGAAGCGCCTGCTGAAGATGTTATCCCGGTGCCGGAGAACATGGACATGACGATCAATGCCAATTTTGAAAAGTTAAAATACACGACCTACGAACTGAACAACCTCGACGGCAAAATCATCGTAAAAAATGACGTAGCCAAGTTACAGGACTGCACGGCAGGTATTCTCGGCGGCCAGGTGGCCCTCAACGGCGAATACAATACGCAGAACCTGGCCAAACCTTCTTTCAACATGGATATGGCCCTGCAAAACATGGGCTTCAAGGAGTCGTTCCAAAACTTCGTAACGGTCAAAACCCTGGCGCCAATCGCTCAACTGATGGACGGCAAATTCAACACGACCCTTTCCATGAGCGGCCTGCTGGGTAAAGACATGACCCCCGACTTTACAACCCTGTCCGCCGCAGGGTTTCTGGAAACGGTGAGCGCTATTTTCAACAACTTCAAGCCGATGAGCGCCATCGCCGACAAACTCAACATCGAATACCTGAAAAAAATGGAACTGGGCAACACCAAAAACTGGTTTGAAGTCAAAAACGGATCGGTGACGGTGAAACCCTTTAACGTGCAAGTGCGCGACATCGCTATGCAAATCGGCGGCTCGCACAGCCTGAGCAATGAAATGGCCTACTCCATTACCACCAAAACTCCGCGCAAAGCATTGGAAAAGAGCGGATTAGGCGCCGTCAACAGCGGCCTGAACCTGTTGTCGAAAGAGGCGTCCAAATTAGGCGTCAACATCGCCCAGGGTGAATTTATCAATGTGCGTTTCGATCTCACGGGTTCCTTGTTCAATCCCAAAGTCGCCATGAAAGTACTCGGCTCCGACGGACAAAGCACGCTCCAGGAAGAAGCCGGCGCTACGCTTCAGGCGGGCATCGACAAAGCCAAAGACTCGCTGAGCAATGTCGCCAACCGCGAACTCGACAAAGCCAAAGATCAGGTGAAAGCCGCTGCCGACAAGGCGGTCGACAGCCTGCAAAACGTGGCCAATCAAAAACTCAAGGAAGCCACCGACAAAGCCACACAGGAACTGAAAGACAAAGTGGGCGAACAGGTCGGCGACAAAGTAGGTGAAAAAGTGAACGAAAAAGCCGGCGAAGTACTCGGCGACCAGGGCCAGAAAAAAGTGGAAGACGTGAAGAAAAAACTGGATGACTGGGATCCGTTTAAGAAAAAGAAGAAGAACTAAGTTGGTGTTTGGTGTATGGTGTTTCGTGTTTGGGGGTGGTAACTTTTGGCCAAGCCCCCGACCCCTAAAGGGGAGTACATCGCAATAGATTGACAATCTGCACTTTAAGATAAAATTTATCCATCTATTTCGATGTACTCCCCTTTAGGGGTCGGGGGCTTGGCCAAAAGTTACCCCCCCAAAACACGAAACACCATACACCAAACACGAGCCAAGCTCGAAGCGCCCCAAACACGAAACACCATACACGAAACACCATGAAGATTCCCCGCTGGAAAAAGTGGCTCTCCCACCTCACCCCCCTCACCATCGAGGAAACGGCTTCGGAGCACAACCCCGAACTGACCGTGGCCCTGTCGCGCGGGCGCTTGCAGCTGTTGAGTGGCGATGCCATTTACTCCTGGGATGATCTGTACCAGAATTTCCTGATTGCTTTTGATCATCTGAAAATTGATGAAGAACCGTTTGAGGACGTGCTCGTGCTGGGTCTGGGCCTGGGTTCCATTCCCTACATGCTGGAAAAGGTTTTTCACCGCGATTATTATTACACAGCCGTGGAATGGGATGAAACCATTTCCGAATTGGCCGCCAAATACACCCTTTCCCGGCTCAAAAGTCCTATCGACGTGATCACCGGCGACGCGGAGGTTTTTGTACAAGTCACAGAGGAACAATACGATATGGTGATTATCGACATCTTTGAAGACGAAATTACGCCGCCGCAGTTTTGCACCCCCGAGTTTCTGGAAACCTGCCGCGATTTGCTGCGCCCCAATGGCATTATCCTGTTCAACCGCCTGCACGGCGAAGACGAAGCGATACGCTCGGTAACGGAGCGCTTCTTTGAACGGACGTTTAAAAAGGTGTTCCCGGAAGCGGCGTATATCGATACGAAGGGGAACTGGATTTTGTGGAGCAGGAAAGTATAAATAGTTATTGGTTATTCGTTATTCGTGTGGTAACCTTTGGCTGAGTTAACAACTTTAGCCAAAGGTTACCACACGAATAACCAATAACGAATAACCAATAACTACAGATGAACATCCAACAATCCTACGACTCCTGGTCCTCCCAATACGACACCAACCAAAACAAAACCCGCGACCTGGAAGCGCTGTCCCTGCGGACAATACTCCGCGATATTCCTTTTGAGAGCTGCCTGGAAATCGGCTGCGGCACCGGAAAAAACACGGAATGGCTGGTTACAAAAGCCGGGCATATCACAGCCGTCGACCTCTCCGAAGGTATGCTGGCCATTGCCAGAAGCAAAGTGATCTCCGATAAGGTGGCATTCCGCCAGGCGGATATTACGCAGCTCTGGACATTCGCTGACCGGCCGTACGACCTGATCAGTTTCAGCCTGGTGCTGGAGCATATCGAAAACCTGGATCATATTTTCAGTGAAGCATGCAAGGTCATCGCTCCCGGCGGACACCTTTACATCGGCGAACTACATCCGTTTAAGCAGTATACGGGCACCAAAGCCAGGTTCGATACCGAAGAAGGACAGCAAATTGTCCCTTGTTTCGATCACCATGTGTCCGATTTTATTCAAATGGCGCAGGCCTGCGGTTTTGAACTGGTGCTGCTCAACGAACTTTTTGACGACCACGACCGGACGGCGATTCCAAGGATACTGACGTTGCTTTTAAAAAAAGGATAGCCACTCTGAATCCCCTGCTTTAGTTGGTCTCTACAGCCGCGTAGCGGCATGACGTCGGTAGTAACAAATGCCATACTCGTCTACAAGGTGCATAGCACCGTAACTTTCAGGCCAATGTTTCGGTGCTATGCACCTTGTAGACGAGTATGGCATTTGTTACTACCGACGTCATGCCGCTACGCGGCTATAGAGTCCAACTAAAGCAGGGTGTACGGTACAATAAGCGGATAGCCAGTCTTATATATTTTTCCCATATCAAGCAAATAGATAACATACATTTTGCCAGCCAATATGTATTTTTGGCGTCGAGTATACCATTTCAGTTGAATGGACGATTCATAGCCCTCCTGCTGTATGACTTATTGCGATGCTACAAATGAAAAACGGCGCTCAACCATCCCGGTTCAAGCCTTTATTTGTCTTGCCCTGCTGTTCCTTTTCCCTATCCTGACCATTGCGCAGGGGCCGGCCGGCCACTTCGTAGAGGCCATATCGAAAAAGGGCGGGATGCAGGACAACCATATCCTGACCCTGGAGCAAGACAAAGCCGGATTTCTCTGGATCGGTACCGGACAGGGTTTATACCGCTATGATGGCTACAATTTCAGGCCATTTTTTTCCAAAGCGGGTGACTCCACCAGCCTGTCCAACGATGTTGCCACCTATCTTTTTAAAGACCGGAACGAACAACTCTGGGTTTGTACAGGCAACGGCCTGAACCGTTTTAACGCAAAAGAAAGCACCTTTCGCCGCTATTTCACCTGGCCGGAACAGACTTCCGAGCGGGTGCGTACCTATATTATGGATGGTTGTGACGATGCCAAAGGCCGCATCTGGCTGCGCAACCACATCAACGACATTTTTATCCTCGATCCCATTACCGGGAAAATGGATAAATGGCGGTTGCCGGACGGCTCGGAAGCCATTTTTTCCGTACTCGACAAAGGCCTCGGCAATCAGATATGGCTGGGCCGCCAGGGCAGCATCTGCCAGTTGAATACGGAAACGATGGAAATGCGCTGGTTTGATCCCGGTCGCGCGGATTTGCCGGCGCCCACTGATATCCGGATGGTTTCGCAGGACCTGGTCTGGGTTGTTTTTGAGAAAAAAGCCATCGGTCGGTTGAACCTCAAAAATGGTACCTGGACTTATTTTTCGGTTACAAACCCGACGTTTACGGGAGAAACGCTGCCGGAAGGCAGTGATTACATTCTGGCAGGTTGTACCAATACAGTAGAGCGGCACCGTCTGGGCGAATCGACGGTTACCAGCATTTCCCTGCCCAACGACCCGGAGTTCGACGCAGAAGTAAAAATTATGTTCCGCGACCGGTCGGGCATAACCTGGTTCGGCACCGAAAACGGCTTGTTCAAACTCGATCCGTTTCTACAGGGCTTTCAAAAAGTGCCGGTACACACCCAAACTGCCGGACTGATCGATAACGACATCGCAGACGTTCAGCAATTTCCCGGCAGCCCCTACCTGTTTGCCATCTCGCGCAGGTTGAACACCGTATTTGTACTGCGCGACCAGCCCGGAGGCGCCGTTTTTGTAAAAAGTATCCCGACCTACCCCTACACGGCGCCCAACGATCTGTGGCGCGCCCGCGACGGTACCGTATGGCTGCTCTGTGCCGAACGCCTGCTGCGCTTCGACCCGCTTACGTTTCGGATGACGCCCGCCCCACCCTTTCCGGTACCGCCCGGGCAAAAAGCGCTGAACAAGCACGCTGCCGAAGACGCCAAAGGAAACATCTGGATTGCGACCTCGACCGACAAGATTTTTATTTTCGATCCGAAAACAGAAACCTACTCCATCATAGGCCCCGAACAGGGACAACCCGCCAAACGTATTATTGATATCTGGCTGGATAAAAACGGCCGTTATGCCTGGTTTGGAACCGATTTAAACGGCTTTGTGGAATGCGACTTGACAACGATGCAATTCCGGCATTTTACCGAAAAAGACGCTCCGGGCCTGAATAATTCCGGTTATTGCCAGCCGGACAACGATGGCAACGTCTGGATTGGCGGCGACAAGGGACTGCTTTGTTACAGCCCTGCAACCAAAAAATTTGAACTCGCATTTTCCCGTGAAAACGGATTGAGTTCCAACAATATACGGGGCGGATTGCTGGATAAAAACGGCGACCTGTGGTGGGGCCTGAGCGACCGGATTTTACGCATTTCGCCCAGACAGCGCACGTTCAAGATATTTGACGACCGTTACGGCATCGGTCGAACGCCCTATCGCCTGACCCGGTTTTCGCAGAATGCTGTAACGGGTGAAGTATTCGCGGGGCTGCGGGGCGCCTTTTTGCGCTGGCACCCGGACAGCCTGCGTGCCAACAAACTGCCGCCGCCGGTGGTCAATATTGCCTGCCGGTATCGCGACAAAGAAATTTTTGCCCCGATGGATTCCGCCTGGAACATGCTTTTCAGGCATGAGGACAATTCATTCAGCATGGAGTTTGCTGCGCTGAATTTTACGTTGCCGGAAGACAACCTGTACTCCTGGCGGCTGGAAGGTTTTTCCAACGACTGGTCGCCGCCCAACCGGGAGCGGTATTTTCAGGCCAATTTTGTACCACCCGGCACATACAAACTGTTTGTTCGTGCAGCCAACAACGACGGCACCTGGAATGAACAGGCACAAGGCGTCAGCGTAGAAGTATTACCCGCCTGGTGGCAAACGTGGTGGTTTCGCAGCCTGGTCGCCCTGCTGATTTTGGGCGTCCTATACGGTATTTACCGGTACCGACACCATGAACGCCTGCGCCTGGAAGCCGTCAAAGCCCGGGCCAAAGAACTGGAAAAACAGCAGTTGCTCAATGAAATCGACCTGCTGAAAAGCCAGGTCAACCCGCACTTTTTATTCAACAGCCTGAGTATCCTGTCTTCGCTGGTGCATGTGAATGCCGATCTTTCGGAACAATTTATAGAACAACTGGCCCGCTCGTATCGCTATATCCTGGAACAAAAAGACCAGCGGATCGTAACC
This sequence comes from Saprospiraceae bacterium, assembly GCA_022844265.1. Taxonomy (GTDB): domain Bacteria; phylum Bacteroidota; class Bacteroidia; order Chitinophagales; family Saprospiraceae; genus M3007. Next base: position 11,768 of record JALHMA010000146.1, read on the forward strand.
CTGCGCACCGAACTGGACTTCATTCATTCCTATGCTTTTTTGTTGAAAATCCGGTTTGAAAACAAATTCCAGCTGCAACTCGATCTGGAAGAATCCGTCCTGGATACCTACAAAATTGCGCCGCTGACCCTCCAGTTGTTGGTGGAAAACGCCGTGAAACACAACCGGATGTCGTCGCAGGAGCCGCTCGTCGTGCGTGTTTTTATTGAAAACGATTACCTCATCGTGCAAAACAGGCTGCAACGCAGGTCTGTGCCCGAGGTCTCTACGGGAACGGGTCTCGGGAATATCATCAACCGGTATGCGCTGATAACGGACAAGCCGGTCTGGGCAGGCGAAATAGAGGATTCGTTTGTGGTGCGGGTGCCCTTGATTTAGGCTTATTTTTGTATATACTAAATCTGATCCAGCATATGAAACTCATAACCCTTTTAATGGTCCTTCTTTTCTCCTGTCAGGCGTACGCCGATGCCGGCGGTTGTGTAGTGTACAAAGCGAAATATGTCCTGAAAAACGGCCAGTCCATCACAGGCTTATTGCCGTTATACGGTTATGAAGACTATGCCTATCTGGATGAGACTACCCATACCAACAAGTACTGCAACGACAAGGCATTTCAACAGTTAATTAACACGGCGTTTTATGTGCATCAACACAAACTGACTTTTGACATCTACACGGCATTGCACCTGGTTCGATATGGAAAATCGGCCATTCAGGCGGATAATCCTAACCCCTACCGATGTGTTTTTACCGATTCCAGTGCCGTCACTATATTAAATTTAGACAGCATCCGATACACTGTATTTCTGAGCGCGGAAACGGCAGGCTGGGATCACCCGGACGTCGGAATTATGCTGGTAGACAGCAAAACCAGCCGGATGATGCAGGAAAACGATGTCTTCAATCATTGCGGGTTATACCATGAACCCGTTTTAGTACAACCCGGCTCGGATTATTATTACGAGTTTGATGGCTACACGGTATTGAATTACAATAAAAACATATCCCTATCCGAGTTAAAAGCGGAAATGGAGCGCATTTCCCTAAAAATATATGCACCGGAATTAAAGTATGCTAACTCTAAAGATAAAAATCGGGAACGTATATTTCATCAGGAGCGAAAGCAGGTCATTGCACCGATCATGCAACAATTACAACAAAAAGGGATCATTTTAATTGGGGTTGCACCTGTCTGTTAGGGCATCCCAATCGGCCTGATCACTTTCGCCGGATTGAGGGCCACCTCGCCCGCAGGAATATCGCATATCACCACCACCCGCGCTCATTACCGACAAGCCCGTTTCGGTGGGCGAACAGGGTGATGATTTTGTGGAGCGGGTACCGCTGATTTGATTTTATTGATTCGCCATTTCGTCATCGAACTCCCCTTCCCAGCGCGCCACCACCGCCGAAGCCAGGCAATTGCCCATCAGGTTGACGCTGGTGCGCCCCATGTCCATCAGCGCATCGACGCCGAGGATGATCGCGATAGGCCATTCCGG
>JALHMA010000147.1:0-9867 GCA_022844265.1 Saprospiraceae bacterium
ACCTGAGCCCTGATCGAATATTGAATTTAACCGTATGTCAATGAACGAAAAATGCAAAATATCAAAAGCGCTACAACTTCTTTGCACATCCAAGCGCTATAACTTCATTGCGGACAACACAGTCCGAAGTGCGTAGCAAGTCCGAAGTCGTCAGTGCGAAGTGCGAAGTGCGAAGAGTACACCGTTTCACGTTTGGGAATCCCAAGTTTGAAACGGCGCACTCTACGGACTTCGCACTTCGCACTGACGACTTCGGACTTATTTCTCACTCCGTCAAATCCACCGTCAAATCCGCTTTAAACAGGCCGTCCTCACGTACGGTGGTTAATTCGGATTGCTCGGGATAAAGCAAATCGAGTTGGCGTTGTACATTTTTTAGCCCGATGCCGCCCGAGCCGTTTTGGCCGGTATCGAGGTCGTTTTCAACGGTGTTGTGTACACTGAAAAGGAGTTGGTTGTTTTGAAGCGTCAGTTGGATGCTGATGTAGACATCGCCGGTGGTAGCGCCTGCGCCGTGTTTGAAGCTGTTTTCCACCAAAGGAATGAGCAGCAACGGCGCGATGGCTGCGTGCGGATTATCAATAGATTCCTGGTAATCGACGGTCAGGCGTTTGTTGTAGCGCAATTTTTCCAGTTCGATATAGTCGCGGATCACCTTGGCTTCGTCGGCCACAGCGATGCGTGGGGCGCGGCATTCATAGAGCACGAATCGCATGATTTTTGAAAGCATCATGATCGCATCGGCCGTTTTTTCCGATTTTTTCCGGGCCAGTACAAACAGGTTGTTCAGGGTATTGAACAGGAAATGCGGATTGGTTTGCGCCCGCAGGAAACTCAGTTCGCTCTGTAGTTTTTCCTTGATGAGGGTTTCCTCCACCTCCTGGCTTTTATACCGCAGTTTGATCATTTTAATGATAACCGCTGATGTTATGGTGATATAAAGATCGAACACAGAGAGAATCATGCCCTGTGCCCTGAAAAACCCGAATGGCATGGGTTCAATCCAGGTAAAATAACCCCAGAGCAGTACCCTGTACAACAAGGTGGCAATGGCAAAGGAAATCAGCGACATGACTACCAGTTTGCCTAATTTACTGCGGTCGAGGTAAAGCGGAATGATGAAATAAAAGATGAAGTACGTAAACGCCAGCTTCACCGGGAGCGAAAAGGCTTCCCGATAAGTAGCCGGGAGCAGGTAGGAGCTGATGTTGCGCCCTTCCATTACACAAACCACCAGGCCATTCAGGAGCAAATAAACGATCCAGAAAAGCAGGTGGTAACTGATACGAATCCAGTTTATCCTTGCCATGCTATTTTTTCAAACCCGGGGGCAATATTCAACGTATACAGCGAACGGTCGCGCAGGCGAATTTCTTTGATAGGCATTTCTGCGCCGTCCACCGTACAGTGTTTCACAAATGTGGGAAACCCCACCAGGTATATTTTTACTTTTTCATAAGAAGGTTCAAAGTCTCCCTCTTTGCGTTGTCGCAGCGTGAAACTGCCATTGTTACCTTCCGTTTCAAATATTTTCAAACTAAACTTTCCTTCCTGGTAATCGTATCCTTCTCCCGCATCTTCGTATAAGTGGCTGGTTTCCAGGCCATTCTTATAATAAACATACAAGGTCAGTTCATCCACCGGTTTTTCCTGCACCCACTGCCGCACCGGATATACGGGCAGTACGGCCCCTTCCCGGATAAAAAAAGGTATCTGGTCGGGCATCGTATTGACAAATACCTCTCCGGATGAGGGCTGGCCCGTCCAGAAATAATACCAGTTTCCTTTAGGCAGGTAAACGCCCTGGCGCTGCACTTTAGGTTGAATGACCGGACTCACCAGCAAATGTTCCCCGAAGAGAAAATCGCGCTCCTGTTCCCAGAGTTTGGGATCGTTCGCATCTGCAAAAGCGAGGTGTCGCAGTACCGGCATTCCATCCAGCGTATGGTGCCACATGGCGGTATAGAGGCAAGGTAGCAGGCAATAGCGCAGTTCGATGGCTTTTTTCGCCGAAGGTGTCCATTTCTCCCCGAAAGACCAGGGTTCCTGATCTGAAAGTTGTGGAAGCAGGGTTTCCGGCGGCGGACTATCGGGGGTATGAACGGTCTCGTCCGGTACCAAACCTTCTTCTTCCAGGGTCAGCAAAGCATCGCCTGTGGCGTGTTGGCCTTTGCTGTGCGTCCGCATCATGGGGTGAAAAACAGCCAGTTGCAGCCAGCGGACATACAACTCGCCATCCGTGCAACCCGTAAATCCGCCGATGTCGGTTCCGCAAAATGAAAAGCCGGAAATGGCCAGCCTTTGGCACTGGATATTGGCAATCTGCAGGTGTTCCCAGTCCGAGACATTGTCGCCTGTCCAGATGGCAGCATAGCGCTGCCCTCCGCTGAAGGAAGCGCGTGTGAGCAGGAAGGGGCGTTTTTCCGGGCGCAGTTGGCGCAGCCCGTCCCAGGAAGCGCGGCTCATCTGGTGGCCGTAAATATTGTGCGCCTTCCGGTGGCTGCAGGGGTGGCCGTCGCCGTGGTGCATCACGTGATCCGGCAACGTTTTGTGGTGCACATGGAATACGGCCGGTTCATTCATGTCATTCCAGAATCCGCTGATGCCGAGGTGTTCATACAATTCGGTGTACAGTTGGCCCCACCACTCCCGCGCTTTCGGGTCGGTGAAATCAGGGAATGCGCAGAAACCGGGCCAAACGGGGCCTTTGGCAATATCGCCGTCGGCAGTGCGGACAAACATGCCCAGTTCCAGGCCCCTGCGGTAGACGTCGTATTCCGGGTCTTCCTTAATGCCCGGATCGATCATCACGACCGTTTCAAATCCCTGTTCGCGCAAATCGTCGATCAGGCGTTTGGGATCGGGAAAATGTGTCTTATTCCACGTAAAACAGCGATAGCCGTTCATGTAGTCGATGTCGAGGTAAAGGGCGTCGCAGGGAATGGCTTCCGCCCGGAAACGATCGGCAATCTCCCGAACATTGCTGTCGGGATAGTAGCTCCAGCGGCTTTGGTGATATCCCAGGCTCCAGAGTGGCGGCAACTCGTGAACGCCCGTGAGCCGCGCATACCGGCGGGCCACCTCGTCGAGTTCCGGCCCGTAAATGAAATAGTAATTCATTTCGCCCCCTTCGGCAGAGAAACTGGTGGTGGCATTGTCCGAACTGTTAAAGTCAAAATGCGAACGGAAGGAGTTATCCAATAAAACACCGTACGCAATACCCTGATACAGTGCGTAATAGAACGGAATGGCGCGGTACATGGCATTGTGATCCCGCCCGAACGCATAAGAGTCGGTGCACCAGTTCTCGAAATGCCTTCCCGCCAGATTGGTTCCGCAAGCCTTGTCGCCGAGGCCCATAAACACCTCTTTCCGGTGGCATTTTTTTTCAATTTTCAACTCGCTCCATCCGTGCATGACCGTTCTTTTGGCCGAGTAACCGCCTTCATCTTCGCAGAGCACCCGGTCGTCGAGGTCATAAAAACGCACCCGTAGTCCTGATTTGGATACCACCACCTGGAGGTATTCGGAAACCAGCACGTAGTCGTTGTTGTTTTCATTTAAAGTAACAACCACCTTGCCCTGCTGAAAGTCGGGTGAAATGGCGTACGAAAAATCGGGAGCAAACACCCCGTCGGGCGAATAGCGCAGGCGGATGATACCGCCGGTAAGCACCTGCACGCGCAGGGTTACATGGTTTTTGCAGACAAATTCATAAGCCCCATCGTACCAGCGCACGTTGGTTACTTCATCGGGCTGAATGAGCTGGAAAACGTCTTCGTACCGCTCGCTTACACTGGCGTCTGCCCATGCAATCGTTGTAGGCCTGGGCGCTACAACCGGCGCCGGGATTATTTCGGGTATTTCTTTGATTCGTTTGGCTGCCACGTGCTGTTTATTTTGCAGCAAAGTAACGATGAAAGCGCAAATTCCCGATTTGAAGCGGGCATATAAAAACAAAGGACGGGTGTCACACCCGCCCTTGTTTGTCCTCATAAAGAAGTAAAGAACTTATTTTTAAAAAAACCAGCTGCCTTGCAGGACAAACCGCCCTGGGCGTGGCAATTGGGTGTTCGGAGTGGAAATACTCGAAAATTGTTCGGTATTGCTGTTGTAACTGTTCAGCAGGTCGTTTTGCCGGGTGAAAATTTTCCGAACAGGCGAACACCAGAAAGCGGACAGTTCAACATGGCGGCCCAAACGCCATCCCAATCCGAGCTGGTAGTTCATCTGCCAGCGTTTCAATTCGTCGGTAGCTACCTGGCCGGCGTCTCGCTGCGACTTATTGGAATCTAAGGAGACGATTGCATTATCTACAAAATTCTGCTCTGCGGATTGTCCCAAAAAGGTATAATTCACTGAAACACCGGAGTACAGGCGCAAGGGGCGAATAGGTTGCCACCATGCCATGACGGGTATTTCCATCTGATGCAACTTTCGCAGCGGGATATAAACATACCCTTCCTGCAAGTCGGCGTTATTGGCGACGCCGCCGGTCGAAGGAAAGTAAGGGTCTGTGAATAAACCTGTGGCATCGTTGTATCGAGATTCTTCTACCACCACAACCGGTTGTTTGCTTGCGGATGGGCGGTAACGGGTGTACAGGAGAGACGTGCGAAGTCCCCATTTCCGGGCAAAACGCCAGTCTGTTGTGATGCCGGCCGACACGCCGTTCAGGGATGAAAACTGCTCGGTAGATATGGCGCTTGTCAGGCCGAATGCCCAGCGGGGTGATGTTTGCAGGGGTTTGACGGAAGCCTCGTTGGCGCCGGATGCTGCGGCAAAAGTCCGGGTGTCGGCAAGGGGGCGTGTTTGTTCTGTTTCTGCGGCGTGAAATGGCAGGGCTATAGGGAGGAATGGCGCAGCGGCAGTTTCTGCCGGAATGCTGGTTGTGTTTGCCGGCGTGGCATTATCCGGTAAAAACGCTGCTGTTTCACTGGCTGAAAGGTTTGTCACCGCTGTGTTTTCAACTGGGGAAGATGTTGTTGTGTTTGTTAGAACCTCCGATACCTGCATCGAAGCGGAAGAAGACGGTATCGGCGCTGGAGCAACGCTTACCCGCTGCGGGCTGCTGACAGCGGACAATTGCCGGGCTGCAACCCTTGTTTCGTCTGCGATTTTCGCGCTTTGTATCCCGGGCTGGTTATCCGAACGAACGGGCGCCTTTTCAGGTGCAGCCGGTTGATTTTCAATGACTTGTTGCACAACGGGCCGTTCCGTTTTCAACACCGCCGGAGCAGATTCTGCAGGCAGTGTCGGTTCGGATTGCCACCAGGCGCGGCTTCCCAGGATGGCGAGGGGCAGTAACAGCAGCCCGAACCACCACCAAATGAAGGGTCGGCGTTTCTGCTCCACAGGCATCTCGCGATCGAGCAATTGTTGCATCGATTGCCAGCCCTTGTCGGCAAGTTTCTTGTCCTGATCTTCTCTCATGTCGCAGTTTTTACTTTAGGGCTTTGGGTGTTGTTTGGATAATGATGAGCAAGTAGTTCGCGTAGTTTTTGACGGGCTGTACTGAGGTGCCATTTGGAAGTGCCTTCACTCATTTGCAGGGTTTCGGCTATTTCTGCATGAGAATACCCTTCGATCGCATACAACCTGAAAACCTCCTGGGAAACGGGGGGCAGGGTTCGCACGGCTCTGAGAATATCCTCTTCATAAAATCCTTCATGGCTGCTTTCCTGCACAGGGCGGTCATGGTCTTCCAATACCAGAAAATGCAGGTAACGGGCATTGTCGCGGTAATAATCGGCCATGCTATGGTACACCAGGCGGCGAATCCAGCCTTCCAGACTGCCTTTGAAACTGAAGGTGTGTATTTTTTTAAAAACGCGCAGGAATCCGTTGTTCAGGATTTCCAGTGCGGTGTCTTCATCCCGCGTATATCGGCGGCACATGCGGAGCATTTCCGGAAAAAATCGACGGTAGAGCGCTTCCTGCGCGCGCCGGTCATTAGCAGCGCAACCGGCTACCAATTCCTCTTCCGTATACATTTTATGCTTGAAAATGCTCATTCAACTGTGGGTATGCCTGAATCGGTTGTAGTTATCCGTTATTAGTACAATATCACATAAGTTTTTTGAGTATTTGAGGATTTGAGGATTTGAGGATAAATGATTCGTTATCAGTCAGATACTCGAATACTCAAATCTTCAGATACTCAAAATATCAGTGTTACAGCAGCAAACCTATACCAAATTCCACTCTTTTTTTCAAATGCCTGTCGGTACCGAATCCGCCGCCCCAGGCGGCGTTATCCCAATCCCGTTCCATGCGCTGCAATCGAATGCCGATAAACGTGAGAAAATGATTGCCGATGCGGTACCCTAATTGTCCCTGCGCCAGCCAGCCACCCTTCCAGTTTTGGATATTGGCGTCGCCATTCCACCAGTCAAAAACCTGTTGTTCTTTTCCAATAAAAGACCATCCCGCTCCGAGGGAATAAAATGGAGCGATGCGTTGTTTGGTCAAATACCCGCGGGCTTCGGCAAAAAGTGGAACCGTAACTGGATCATAACCGCCGGGCCCATAATTTTCGAGTCCGACACCAATGCCAACACTCAACAGGCGATTCAATTTAATCCCGGAGCTGTGCTGCAGCGAATAACCGGTTTCAATTTCTCCGAATAACAAAGCTGCCCGGCTGCTGTGGTACCATCCCTGCTCCCTGAAATTGTAGGGACGCGCTTCCCGGATTTTCTTTTCTCCACGGCAGTGTTGTACAACGCGCCGCACGGATTTTCCCGGAATAATCAACCTGGCGCCGGCCCAGGTCGTTATGATGAGCGAGGCAGCAGGATCGTACTCGCTGATCGTACCCCGAAAGACGGATCCGCCTTTTAAGTAGACCACATCCTGGCAGCGAAGGCTGTCCTGCGCGTCCTGCGCGCCCAGCCATTGGGCAGACAGTAAGAGGCTGAAAATGAATATTTTGCGCAACATAGTATCAGGTTTGAATGCACTTAGGGGTTGTGTCAAAAGGCCCAGCGGGCCTATATCTTTGTAGATGTGACGGATTAAATCTGGTATCCGGCCCAGCGGGCCGGTATCTTTATCGAATAAATACCGGCCCGCTGGGCCGGATGGAATTTTCTTGGGCGTTACTACAAAGATATAGGCCCGCTGGGCCTTTTGACACAACCCCAGTTAAGACAGTTTTCCGAACCCTGTTCGGCAAATGCTCCGAACAGGGTTCGGAGATACCTAACGAACGACCGGCAGCAGGCTGATCTGTTTCGGATCATCCGGATCGCTTACGTCAAACTGGTAAAAACCGCCATCACCTATGACCATCAGGTGCTCGTCGCTGAATGCGATGACATCGTAGGCACTCACGTTTTTCAGGTGCGAGAGTTGTTTCAGGTTCAGCGGATCGGATTTGTCAAAAATTTTCAGTCCGTCATCACAAAGAAACAAGTGCTCATTGGTCACGGAAAGACCCAGCGGTTTGGTCATAGAGTATGATTTGATCAGCGATGCGGTGGGCAGGTTTCTGATGTCGATCACGTCCAACTGGTTAATTGTGCCGTTGCAGGTGGTGCCGCCGTGGATGGTCACATAAGCGTTGTTTTCGTCGCAAACGACTGGATCGCAGCCGGTAGCGTGGTTGAAAAAGGCCTCCCGTACCGGGCGAGCGGGGTTTGTGTTGTTGAAAATGTAAAGACCCGTCTGAGAGCCTACAAACAGGCGGTCTTTCCAGGGAAAAATGGTTTCGATATTCCAGCCTACATAAACGGAGTCGCGGCGGCTGGGGCAGGTCGGGTTTTGCAGCGACCAGGTACGCAGCATAAAGTTGTCTACCGTGTACAGGAACTGGTCATGCAGTCCGAAACGGGCATAAGAACCGGCAATACCCGTAGCAGCCGGGACGCCATTGTTTCTTCTTATACCATTATTGGAAGCGTCTGAAGAAAAAGAACTGCTCATTTCGGCAAAAAGAACATCGCCTCGCATAAACCAGGTATTGTTCCAGCGCGTGTCATTACAGGGCACTTCTTCTGTTACCTCTGTTTGTGCGTAATCTACGAGGTAGCCCAATTGAGGCGTAAAACCATGTAATTGAAATGCTTCCTGCGAAGTGCAAACCAGCTGCGGGTTTTGTACATTACTGATGTCGATCGTCAGCAGGTCGACATACTGGTCGGCATATAAATGATTGTCGCGGATAGCCATATCGACATTGCCGGGAATTTTCCAGAAAGCAATATTTTGTGGACTAGCGGGGTTTGTGTTGTCAATAACGTGTATACCTTCGTGGAGTTCGTTGATGAACAGGTAAGTGCCGAAGGAATAGATTTTGCCGGGTTTACGAAGTGTTCTCGGTGATTCAATGCTGACACCCACGCGGAAATCGACGGGCAATTTGTAAATCGGATCGAAACGCACGTATGTACGGGTGGAAGTACACTCATCGCGCAGACAGCCGGACATGGAGGCAAGTACGAGTCCGACAAAAGCAAAGCGGAGTAACAGTGAATATTTCATATTAAACGGGTTCAAGATTTGACTGGTTTACGATAGAATTGGCCAACTTTATTTTATAGACCGCGTTTTTTATGCACAAGGTTGGCGCAGAAGATGGAATTTTTCAAAACGCCGTTATATTTTTGCGCTGAATTTTATATAAAGCATTGAAAATCAAAACATTTAATAAAAATTATGTGGACGCTAATAACAGGTTTTGATCAACTTTCAAAAGAAGAAATTGATGCATTGGTAGACGCCCCTGCACTGATTACCATTCTTGTCGGCGCAGCAGACGGCGACCTGGATCGGGAGGAACGCACCTGGTCGGAGCGCCTGCTTCGTTCACGTACCTACAACAATCCCAAAACGCTGAATGAATTTTACCGGGTCGTCGTAGAGGGGTTCTGGATGAAAGTACATTCTGAAATGGCGCATTTGCCGGAAGACCCTTCGGCGCGCAATGCCGAAATTTCTACTCGTTTAGAGCGCATTAACCCGGTTTTAGCCAAACTCGACCTTCAACTCGCGGCTGACCTTTACAAGGGTTTTCTCGGACTGGCCGAAGAAACCGCAGAGGCGTCCGGCGGGTTTCTGCGCATCGGAGCCATCAGCTCGGAAGAAGCCCGCTGGGTGAAACTGCCGATGATTACGCCGATAATTGCTCCAAAGAAAAAAGAAGATGATGATGAGTGGGAGGATGAAAATCCTACGGTACCGATGAGGTGAGTGATGAGTGATGAGTTATGAGTTATGAGTGATGAGTGATGAGTGATGAGTTATTGGTGTTTCAGGCTGGAATGGGGAAAGAATGCATCCTTATTTTTCCCATTCCAGCCTGAAACACCAATAACTCATAACTCATAACTCATAACTCATAACTCTCTCCCGGAATCGCCTCAATCAACCTTCGCACATATTCTTTTTCAGGATTCAGATACACCTGGTCGGGAAAACCGATTTCCTCGATCCGGCCCTCGTTCATAATCAGAAGGCGGTCGCACATTTGTTTGATAACACTCAGGTCGTGCGAAATAAACAGGTAGGTCAGTCCGAATTTTTCGCGCAAATCCATGAGCAGGTTCAGTACCGTGGCCTGCACGGATACATCGAGCGCGGAGACCATTTCATCACAAATCAGCAGCCGCGGTTGAAGCGCCAGCGCCCTGGCCACACAAATCCGCTGGCGTTGTCCGCCGGAAAACTCATGCGGATAACGCTGAAAATGATCGGCCTGAAGCCCTACTGTTTCCAGCAATTCTATGGTTTTGTCGCGCCGCGCGCTGGCATTTTCATGGAGTTGATGCACCTGCATGGGTTCCACAATGGCTGCTCCGATGGTCATCCGCGGATTGAGGGAAGCATAGGGATCCTGGAAAACGACCTGGATTTCCCGGCGATAAG
>JALHMA010000147.1:9967-13197 GCA_022844265.1 Saprospiraceae bacterium
GGCATTTTCATGGAGTTGATGCACCTGCATGGGTTCCACAATGGCTGCTCCGATGGTCATCCGCGGATTGAGGGAAGCATAGGGATCCTGGAAAACGACCTGGATTTCCCGGCGATAAGGCTGCAATGTTTCTGCGTTCAGTTGTTGTAAATCGACGCCTTTGTACCATACCTCGCCTGCGTGGGCATCCGTCAGCCGGGCAATACTGCGCCCGAGCGTCGTTTTTCCACAACCCGATTCGCCGGCCAGCCCAAAGGTTTCGCCGGGAAACACTTCAAAACTGACATCGTCGACTGCATGGAGCCATTCGACGGGGTTGCCCAGCCAGTTTTTCTTTTTCGGATATCGCACCACCAGGTTTTTGATCTCCAGCACTGGTTTTTGGGCGTATAATGCTGTCTGGCGGGCCGTCGTTTCTGCCGTACTGACGACTTTGGCCTCGAACACTTTGTTTTCCAGGAAATCGGCCACCGTGGGCATCCGGTGCAAGCGCCGGCGCAGCGAAGGCCGGCAGGCTACCAGACCGCGGGTGTAAGGGTGTTCAGGCGCGTGGAGAATCTGCTCCGCCGGGCCTTCTTCCACAATTTTCCCCTGAAACATGACCGCCACGCGGTCGCAGATTTCAGAAATAACGCCCAGGTCGTGGCTGATAAACAGCATGGAAAGACCCGAAGCCTCCTTCAATTCGCGCATCAGGTCGAGGATGGTTTTTTGCACCGTCACGTCCAGCGCTGTGGTAGGCTCGTCGGCAATCAGGATTTGCGGATTGCAGGACATGGCCATCGCGATCATCACGCGCTGTTTTTGTCCGCCGCTGATCTGGTGGGGATAGGCGTTGAAAATACGGGCGGGATCGGGTAGTTTTACCTGCTCAAAAAGTTGCAGCGTGACTTCTTTGGCGGCTGCGAAATTCAGTTTCCGGTGCAATTGCAGCGCTTCCGTCACCTGGTGTCCGCAACGGAAAACAGGATTCAGCGAAGTCATGGGTTCCTGAAAAATCATGGCAATATCCGCGCCCCGGATGCGCTGCATGGCGGGATCGGGCAGTGTCAGCAGATTTACCGGTGCATTTCCGGTATCGTACCAGATTTCGCCACGGGTTATTGTTGCAGCAGGAGCAGGCAGCAAACGCATGACGGAAAGCGCTGTGACCGATTTGCCGGAACCGGACTCGCCGACAATACCAAGCGTTTCACCGCGATCGAGGTGTAGCGATAAGCCGTCCACAGCGCGTGTCACTCCGCGTTCGGAATGAAAATCGATGACTAAATCTTTGATTTCGAGTATTTTAGGCATCTGTTACATCGTCAGTTTGCAAAACCCGTCTTCCCATTTTACTTTCACTTTTCCACCTTTTTTCATCCATTCTACCAATTCGGCGCCCATCAGTTCGGCGCGCCAGCCAACGAGCAGCGATTTGTCAAAATCTTCGCTGCCCGATTTCAGGCGGTTAAAATCGCCTTTGGGAAGCAACAACGCAGCGCTGATTTCGTGTTCGATACATTGCTTTTTTACAAAATGGTACAACAACTCCATCGTCCATTCGCGTTCGGGATTTTCCGGCAGGGGTTTCGGCAATCCGCTCAGAAAAGCCTGTTCTTCTTCCGTTGCTTTATCGCGCCAAAGGTCCTGCCAGGCGTCGAGGTTTTTTTTCCAGACACCTTCCGAAAGGGTTCGGTTGGAGCGAAAAGCATTGGGGCCGTCTTTTGTGGAGCGCAAAACCGTACTGATGTGGCGGCTTTGTAACACCTGCTCTTTCGGGATATTGAGTTCGATCGCCCGCTGAACGCGCCATTTGTACAGGCGCATCAGAAATATTTTTTCTTTAAAGTCCAGGTGGTGTACCAAATCACTGCCCAGCAGTTCTTTGTTGGGATCGACGATGTAAAAACTTTCGGTTTCCCACTTCCTGTTTTCTTCCCGGCACCAACTTTCGCGCTGGTGTTTACGCATTTTGCCGGTCAGTTTTTCATGCAGATCGGGCAGGTATTTCACATCCTCCACGGCATAGTTCAGGGCTTTCTGATCCAGCGGACGTACTGCCCAATCCGCCACCGTATGGCTTTTGGCCAGGGTGACACGCATCTCTTTTTCAACGATTTTTCCAAAACCTGCCGGATAGTTGTACCCGACAAACCCCGCAGCAATCTGCGTATCGAACGTATTCGATGGGACGGCGCCGAAAAGGGTGTACAGCAGGCGGTAGTCGTTGTCGCCGGCATGGGTAATTTTCAGTACTTTCGGATCTTCAACAATATCGAGAAAGGCGTCCAGATTTGTGATTTCCAGGGTGTCGACTAAATAAATATCATCACCTGCAATAATCTGTAAGAGGCACAGTACTGGAATGTATGTTTTTTCGCCGACGAATTCGGTATCGAAACCAATCCAGGGCGCATCGGCGATGGATTGCATGACCTGATCGAAGTCCTGTTGTTTTTCGAGGAAGTGTACACTGTATTTCATGGGGTAAAAGTAAGAAGGCCCGGATTTCTTTTGTTGCTCGTTTCTAAACTTTCTTTGCAGGGTCAATTTGAATACATTGTCACTGAACATTTTTGAGTATTTGAAGATTTGAGTATTCGAGTATCTGACTGATAACGAATCATTTATACTCAAATATTTGAATACTCAATACTCAAAATTTAGATAACACAGTATTGAACGGATAACCACATAGTTCACAATAGGAATTTCACGTAGGGCACATAAAGTGTTTTGAAATTATTTTCCTTATGTGCCCCATGTGAAATCCTATTGTGAACTATGTGGTAAAATAACAAAATCATGCTGATCAACCTGCTTTCCGATACTGTAACAAAACCGACGCCCGCCATGCAGCAGGCCATGTGGCTGGCTGAAGTCGGCGACGATGTATTCCGCGAAGACCCGACCGTAAATGCCCTGGAGGCTAAGTGTGCTGCGATGTTCGGCCACGAAGCCGCCTTGTTCTGCCCCAGTGGCACCATGACCAATCAAATTGCCCTGAAGGTGCATACCCGTCCCCTCGATGAGGTGATTTGTGATGAAATGAGCCATATTTACCAGTATGAAGTAGGCGGTTATGCCTTTCATTCCGGTATTGGCGTCAATCTATTGAAGGGTGAAAATGGCATTATCAACGCCGGTATGGTGGAAGCCGCCATCAAACCCCGTTACGACTGGCTGCCCAAAAGCAGCCTGGTGGTGATCGAAAATACCTGCAACAAGGGCGGCGGCGGCATTTATGC
>JALHMA010000148.1:0-6327 GCA_022844265.1 Saprospiraceae bacterium
CATCTCGAAACGACGTCATCTCATCAAAATATTACCGTTCCGAGGTGTCACCTGCTCGTACCTCGCAGATGACACCTCTTCACTAGACAAGAGCCTGGCAAGTAAAAGGGGAAAGGGCAAAAATAAATGTAAATGCTTGATTATCAACACCGATAACCAATAACTGATAACGGATAACTACCCAATAACGAGTAACTACTTGAAATCAAATGGCCAGACTTCCCGAAAATACACGCTTGTTCCTGCACGATGTGGGGGAAATAAGCCGTTTTGTCGCCCGTTTTTTTGTGGAAGGGCTTCGGCCGCGCTATGAGGTGTATGAATTTGTGCGCCAGTGTTTTATCATCGGCTACAAATCGCTTCCCCTGGCTGCCCTCACGGCCTTTATCATGGGTTTGGTACTCACCATGCAGTTGCGGCCTACCATGGTTTATTACGGCGTGGAATCGCAAATTCCGGCGATGGTAGGCATTTCTATCGTCCGTGAAATCGGCCCGGTCATCACAGCTCTTATTTTTGCCGGTAAAATCGGCTCCAGCATCGGCGCAGAACTGGGTTCCATGAAAGTCACGGAACAAATAGACGCCATGGAGGTGTCGGGTACCAATCCGTTTAAATACCTGGTCGTGACGCGGACTTTGGCCGCCACCTTGATGCTGCCAGTGCTTGTTATCCTCTCCGACGCCATTTCATTGTATGGCTCTTATCTGGGGGTTAACATGTACGAAAAATTCAGTTTTTACCTGTTTTTTAAACAGATTTTTGACAACCTGGTGTACAACGACATCGTACCTGCAGTCATCAAAACCTTCTTTTTCGGATTTGCAGTCGGTATCATCGGTTGTTATAAAGGCTACCATTCCAGCAAAGGAACGGAGGGCGTCGGACGGTCGGCCAATTCCGCCGTCGTGGTGTCTTCGGTGTTGATATTTATCCTGGATTTACTCGCTGTCCAGGCGGCTAATTTGTTGTAAGTATAGGGTGAAATTGTTATTGAGATATTGAGATATTAGGATGTCGGGATATTCTATTGATAATCAATAAAAGGAGTCATAATATCCCAATATCTTAATATCCCAATATCTTAATTAACACTGATAACAAATAACTAATAACGGATAACTACTTAAGCACATGGCGCAGGAAGCAGGTTCGGACGAAACAGTGATCCAGGTGGACGGACTCTGGAAAACCTTCGGCAACAACCGGGTTCTGGAGGATTTTAGCCTCGATCTGCATCGCGGCGAAAGCCTGGTGGTGCTCGGCAAGTCGGGTTCCGGCAAATCTGTTCTGATCAAATGCATCATCGGACTGATCCGACCCGACCGGGGCAGCATCCGGGTGCTGGGAGAGGACGTGCTGTCGATGAACCACCTGGAACTGGACCGCATCCGCATGAAAGTGGGTTTTCTGTTTCAAAGCAATGCCCTGTACGATTCGATGACAGTTCGGGAAAACCTCGAATTTCCACTGCGCCGCCATTCCGTTCACCTCAACCAGCAGGAAGTCAATGCGTTAGTTCTGGAAGCCCTGCAAAACGTCGGCCTGGAACACACCATCGACATGATGCCGGCGGAACTGTCGGGCGGCATGCGCAAACGGATTGCGCTGGCCCGAACCCTGATCCTGAAACCGGAAATCATGCTGTACGACGAGCCGACTACCGGCCTCGACGCCATTACCGGTCTGGAAATTATCAACCTGATGAATACCATCGGACAGAAATACAAGACCTCTTCTATCATCATTACGCACGATATGAAATGTGTACAACTCGCTGCGCAGCGGATTGCAATACTGATTGATAAAAAGTGTTATGTAACAGGTACTTATGAAGAATTAAAAAATTCGGAGGATGAAAAAATTCGTCCGTTTTTTCAATGATAAAAATCTGCTTCTACAAGGCCCAGAGGGCCTATATCTTTGTAGTAATGCCAAAGGATGTTTCATCCGGCCCAGCGGGCCGGTATCTTTATTCAATCAATACCGGCCCGCTGGGCCGGGTTCTAAATTTAATCCGTCAGAGCTACAAAGATATAGGCCCGCTGGGCCTTTGACAGAGCACCCAACAAATCGTCTAATATGGAAAAACAAGCCATCAATACTGTAAAACTGGGCATTTTTGTACTGGCAGGCATTTTTCTGCTTGTTTTTTCCCTGTACGTCCTCGGGAAAAACAGGAGCATGTTCGGCGCCGGTTTCGAGATCAAAGCGCATTTTCAATCCGTCAACGGACTGGTAGCGGGCAATAACGTGCGCTATTCCGGCATACAGATCGGCAGCGTGAAAGAGGTCGCTTTTATCAACGATACCCTGATCGAAGTGACCATGAACATCCAGAAAAAAATGGCCGGTATCATCCGCCGCAATGCCGTGGCAAACCTCGGCACCGACGGCCTGATCGGCAACCGCCTGGTCAATATCGCTCCCGGCAAAGGAGATGCGCCGTTGATACAACCCGGCGACCTGCTGCCCAGCAAGGAAGAAATCGACACGGATGAAATGCTGCAAACCCTGCGCCGCACCAATGAAAATATCTCCACGATCTCGGAAGAACTGCTCAGTACCGTCCACCAGATCAGTTCCAGCACCCAATTAGCCGCCCTGCTCAATGACCCGAGCCTGTCGGCCAACATCAGAGCCGCGCTGGCCCACCTGCACGATGCCTCCGAAAAAGCCTCCATCCTGATGACCAATGCCAACAGGACGCTGGATTTGGCCTCTAAAGGAAACGGAACCCTTGCCACCCTGCTGCGCGACTCGACTTTATCGCACGAATTGGAACAAGCGGTGCAAAAAATCCAGCAGATAGAAGCCAGCGCCGAAAAACTGACCGCCGACCTGAATCAGGTGGTGGCCTCTGTCGAAAAAGACCTCAACTCCGGTTCCGGCCCCGTCAACACCATGCTGAAAGACTCGATCATGGCAGAGCGCCTGCGCCGCACCATGGACAATATCGAACAAGGCACGGCGGGTTTCAATAAAAACATGGAAGCCTTGCAGCACAATTTTTTGCTGCGGCGGTATTTTAAGAAGGAGGCGAAGAAGGCGAAGAAGGAAGCTAAGGAGTGAGTGGCAAGTGAGTTTTTTAGTCCACTCTACGGAACACGCTCCGGTGTATGTCGCGGTGTGCTCTACGGTGTACGCTACTTTTGTCATTCTGAAAGAATCCGTCCGCTCTACGGTATGCATCGCGGAACACGCTACGGTGTAAGTCGCGGTTCGCTCTACGGTGTACGCTACTTTTGTCATTCTGAAAGAATCCGTCCACTCTACGAGGGAAAACCCTGTGGTAACGCGCCCGTAGCACGGACGGATTCTTTCAGGATGACAAAAGTAGCGTACACCGTAGCGTACACCGCGACATACACCGCAGCGTGTTCCGTAGAGTAGACCTACCCCAGCGCCCTCACTCCTTCCCTTCTTTCAATCTCTGCTCAAAAATTTCAAGGCTTTTTTTAGACCCAACGGTATCCGGATGCGCAGCGGGAAGAGATTTTTCCCTAATAACCACCGCTTTCCGCATATAATCTACCGCCCGCTTGATATTGCCCAAATCATGGTATGTCCAGGCCAGGTTGTTGTACGACCGTGCCAAATCAGGATGAACTGAAGACAACACTTTTTCCCGAATGGACAGGGCTTTTTCTAAATATTCAATACATGTTTGCAAATCGCCTATATCACGATAAATCCCTGCAAGATTGTTGTATGACTGTGCCAAATCAGGATGATCTGAAGGCAACACTTTTTCCCGAATGGACAGGGCTTTTTCGTTATATTCTAATTGCTTCCGATGCTCACCCAATGCACGGTAGGTTTCTGCCAGATTATTGTACGACAATGCCAAATCAGGATGATCTAAAGGCAACACATTTTCCCATATAGCCAGGGCTTTTTCGTTGTATTCCAAACGCTTCCGGTGTTCGCCCAATGCACCGTAGGTTACGGCCAGGTTGTTGTACGACCGTGCCAAGTCTGGATGATCTAAAGGCAATAATTTCTCCCGAATAAAAAAGGCTTTTTCTAAATACTCAATACATTTTTGAAAATCGCCCATAGCATGATAAGTCACGGCAAGATTATTGTACGAAAATGCTAAATCTGGATGATCCATAGGCAACACTTTTTCTCGAATGGACAGGGCCTTTTCGTTATATTCTAAACTCTGAGGATACTCACCTAATGCACGGTAGGTTTCTGCCAGGTTGCTATACAATCGTGCCAAATCAGGATGATCTAAAGGCAACACCTTTTCCTGAATGGAAAGGGCTTTTTCAATGTATTCCAAACACTTTCGATTGTTTCCTGTATGCCAACATAAATTTGCAAACCACCCCCCAAGTATCGCTACTACCTTGTCTACCTCCTCAAAATCCCCCTTTTCTTTCCACACCCCTTTAAATATAGCCTCTGCTAAGGGCGCAAAAGGCGCTCTTTTAATACCCGGTTCATTTGTTGCTTCATCCGGTATCAACAACTCCGTCACATTTTTTATCAGCACCGCGCAATTCACCGCATCTGGCAGCAGTTGCGCTTTCGCCGTCTCTGCGATCACCGGATGGCAGCGGTATCCGCCCTCGCTTTCTACTAACCAGTTCATGCGCGTGAGGCGGCGCAGGCGTTTTTTGAAGTCTGTTTCTTCTTCTTTTTTACCAAACAGGTCGCACAAACGATCTTCGCTCACCAATTCAGCATCCAGCGGCACGTTGGAAGTCGGCAGGATGCAGCAGTTCCGCAAAATTTCCTTTTCGGCGGCGTCTAATTCTAGCAAGAAGACATCGCGCAGGTGGGCGGCAATGTCCTGGGTTTTGGCGGAGCGGGGCGTATTGACCTCGTAATCATCGAGTCTTGCGAGGCCCTTTTGCCGGAGCAGATCGAGCAGCGCGGGTGATTCGAGTTTTTTATCCCGGGCGTAGGCGGCCAGCAGTTCGATGGTCAGGGTGTGGTAGCCGATGTCGTTCAGGATGGTATGGAGCGGCTCTGATTGGGCGGTTTTTTCATATACCCGCTCATACAGCAGCGCCGCTTCCTCCGGCGCCAGCGTGTCCAAGCGAAAAGTAGCAGTATTCGGAATGGCGGCGCGGCTGGTGAACAAAATGCGCCAGTGCTCCAACTTACTCAGGTCTTCGAGGTAAGCCGCGGCGGCTTCCGGGGCATTGTCTATCACCAGCAGGTTATGCCCTTCGATGGCCGCCAGGGCGTCTATCGCCTGCCGGAAATGCTCGACCGGGCGTTGCTGCGGATCAAAAGTGAGTTCGAGATTTTTTTTCAGGGCCTGGTTATCGATAAAAGCGCGCAGGAAATATTCGGCGTTGTCTTCATAATGGCCGCTGTCGCCTGTAAATAACGCGGCGGCGCTGAGCCAGGCGACATGGTCGTATTCCGCGTGATGCCGCTGCCAGTACATCTGGCTGAAAGTCGTTTTGCCCAGACCGCCGACGCCGATCACGACGAGCGGCAGGTGGGTTTTACCCAGTTGTGCGTGTAAATTTATGAGTTCCTCTTCACGGCCGATGGCATGGGCGGAGAGGTTGGCGGGCGGGCGGGCGATTTCTTTCATGTGGTTTTTGTTAGTTTTTCGCTCAAATAATCTCCCCCAGCCTTACCTCCAGCCCCGGCATCACTTCACCCCCCAAAAGCGCTTCTTCAAATGGAACCGTTTGAATATCACCGTTTTCCGAATAGACATAGGTGCGCCGGTTTTGCGGATCGATGAGCCAGCCGAGCCGGCAGCCGCAATCGCGGTATTCGTCCATTTTTTCCCGCAGTTCTGTGAGGCTTTGGTCTTCCGAGCGGAGTTCCATGACAAAATCGGGGACGATCCGGGCAAATTTATTTTTCTCTTCGGACGGCAGCGCTTCCCAGCGGTCGCGGCGAATCCAGGCACAATCGGGCGCACGTCCGGCGCCATTGGGGAGTGTGAAGCCGGTGGAAGAGTCGAAACAAAGGCCGAGTTTGCTGTGGCGATTCCAGAGGCCGATTTCTATATTGATTTCGGCGTTGCGGTTTCCAGTTTGTGATCCTGTGGGCGGCATAATAATTAGTTGATCATCGGCAGTGCGTTCGATTCGGAGTTCGTCATTCGCCATACAAAAGGCATAGAACTCCTCCCGGCTCATACCGGCGGCATTGATATGCAGGGGTTTTCCCTGCAGAAAATTTACTTTGAATGTATTGTTTGTCGTGTCCTGCGGCGCCAACTGTGCGGTCATACGCGTATTTTTTTTTACAAAGATACCTTTTTGAAGGAATTATCACAATCAGGTACATCGAGTTGCACCTTAACTTCCCGAAAGTTTTAAACTTTCGGGAAGTTCCGCAACA
>JALHMA010000148.1:6427-13171 GCA_022844265.1 Saprospiraceae bacterium
CACTCCACTCCCCCAATCCCGCACTTCAGTCATCTTTATTTCCCCGCCGCCCGCGCCCGCGCCACCTTTGTTGCATCAAAAGAAACAACTCAGACCTATGCGCATCGGCTTTTTTATCATACTGTTTTTTCCGTTTTTCATCAGCGCCCAAAGTACTCTCTCCGGCACCGTCCTGACCACCAAAGGCGACACGGTCATCGGCGCGAACGTGTTGCTGGAAGGCACCTACGACGGCGCTACCACCGACCTCAACGGTTTCTTTTCTTTTCGCAGCGAGGAGCAGGGCGCACAAAACCTGCTGGTCATTTACCTCGGCTGCGATACGTTCCGGCAAACGCTGACACTGCCCAATGCAGCCCTTCGGCTTGCCCCGCGCCTGAAAGAAAGCGCTTCCGCTTTGCAGGAAGTGGTCATTTCTGCCGGTTCCTTCGAGGCGGCGAGCGACCGCAAAAAGGCGGTGGTGCTGACGCCCATCGACATTGCGCTCACGGCCAGCGCCACGGCTGACATCGCGGGGGCCATCGCCACCCTGCCCGGCGTCACCCGCAACGGCGAGTCGGGGCAAATCCTGGTGCGCGGCGGCGCGGGCTACGAAACCCGCACCTTCATCGACGGACTGCTGGTGCAAAATCCGTACAACAGTTCGGTGCCTAATGTGCCGGCGCGGAACCGCTTTTCGCCCTTTCTATTCAAAGGCACGATGTTCTCCACGGGCGGCTATTCGGCGGAATACGGACAGGCGCTTTCTTCGGCCCTGATCCTGCAAACGGAAGACCTGGCGCCCCAAAACAACACCGGTTTGTCGCTGATGAGCGTTGGCGGCGGCTTGTCGCATACCCACCGCTGGAAAAACACATCCGCTTCATTGTCAGGCAGTTACAGCAACCTGGCGCCGTATTTTGCTTTGTTGCCACAAAACATCGACTGGATCAAAGCGCCACAGTCGGGCGGCGGCGAAATGATCCTGCGCCACCAGACCAAAAAAGAAGGTATGTTCAAATTGTACGGCTCTGCCAACCGCTCCGCCATGCGTATGAACTATCCCGATGCTTTTCAACCTGAACAAACTACCCCGCTGTCATTGCTGGCCGACAATGTGTATGTGAATACTTCCTACCGGGGGCAGATCAACAAATGGACTTTGTTTGCCGGACTGGCTTATACCTGGAACCGCGATTCCATTGGAAGTGATTTTGCGCAGAACAAAATCCAGCAATCGGCCCAGCTGCGTTTTACACTGAACCGCTCGTTCAGCCGCAGTTTCCGGCTAAAAATGGGCGGCGAATACCTGTCCGGCCGTTACGACGAGTATTTCCGCGACACGGATTTTTCCCAGTTTAATGTTCAACGGAAAGAACAATACGGGGCGGCTTTTGCAGAATCGGACCTGTTTATTGCTTCCAAAATAGTGGCCCGCGTGGGGCTGCGCGCCGAACATTCCGGCCTGTTGCAAAAAACGAACCTCGCGCCGCGCCTTTCCGCAGCCTATATCCTGGGCCAAAACGAACAGGTCGCGATGGCGTTCGGACAGTTTTACCAAAACCCGGAATACGACCTGCTGCGCCGCAATACCGACCTGCAATTTGAACGCGCCACGCACTACATGGCCAATTACCAGCGCATCCGCAACGGCTACACGTTCCGGGTGGAAGCTTACCTCAAAACGTATAAAAACCTGGTCAAAACCGACCCGGATACCTATTTGTCCAACAACGGCGGCGACGGTTATGCGCGCGGCATCGACGTGTTTTTCCGCGACCAAAAGACCATCAAACGTGGTGATTACTGGATTTCCTACTCTTACCTGGATACCAAACGCGATTACCGCGATTTCCCGGTCTCGGCCGTTCCCACGTTCGCAGCGACCCACAATGCTTCGGTGGTGTACAAACACTGGTTTTCCGGCATCAACACGGCCTTTGGCGCTACCTATGCTTTTCAGTCGGGCAGGCCTTTCAACGACCCGAATACCAACGCTTTCAACAGCGGTCGCACGCCGGTTTACCACGACCTGAGCGTGAACGCAAGTTACCTGACCAACCTGGGCGGACATTTCACCATCCTGTACGTTTCGGCTACCAATATTCTGGGATTCGACCAGGTGTACGGCTACCAGTTTGCAGCGGCGCCCGGCCCCGACGGGCGTTTTGCGGCCCGGGCGATTACGCCGCCTGCCCGGCACTTCCTGTTCGTCGGGCTGTTTATCAATTTCGGACAGCGGTATAAGGCGGCGGAGACGACGAAGGTGGATATTTAAAGGGAATGAGGGATGATATGACACTCAGTAAATGGAGATGTTTTCAGGATGTTGCAGCGAACAAGTGCCTTTTTCTAACGTTTAAAAAATGTGGCAATTGATTTCATGGTTCGTTGCAATACACGGATTGTAAAATTTAAGTTATAAAATATTGACAGCCAACACATTATCGACCGGATGGACTTTGAGCCATCCGGTCGATGTATTTTTGTACTTTATGTGGAAACCCATTATTCGCATACCAAGTATATCAGGGAAATTTGTTTGGACTAAATTCTTTGTAAATGATTGATTATCAACACTGATAACTGATAACTAATAACCGATAACGACCTATGACTGTCACTACCCGCATCACACAACTTTTTAAGGAATTTTTCGCTTCAGAAAGCACCGGAGGACTGATACTTATTTTTGCCACCGTGCTGGCTTTAATTATCGCCAATTCAGGGTGGAATGATGCCTATTTGGATACTTTACACTGGATAATCGGCGGTAAATCCCTTGAATTTTGGGTGAATGACGGTCTGATGACCTTCTTTTTTCTGTTGGTCGGACTGGAAATCGAGCGCGAACTGTATATCGGAGAATTGTCGAACCGACAGGCTGCCATGCTTCCGGTGAGCGCAGCCATCGGCGGAATGGTTATACCTGTTGCCATTTTTGCACTTTTTAATGTGGGCGGTCCCGGCATTGGCGGTTTTGGTATTCCGATGGCGACCGATATTGCTTTTGCGCTGGGCATTTTATCCCTTCTGGGCAAGCGGGTACCGTTTTCCTTAAAAATATTTCTGACCGCGCTCGCCATTATCGACGATATGGGCGGCGTGCTGCTCATCAGTATTTTTTATGCCAAGGGGCTTTCTTTGATGTATCTGGGATCTGCGGCAGGCATTTTTTTAGTTATGTTATTACTCAACCGCCTGAAAGTGTGGGTGTTATGGCCTTATTTTCTGTTAGGGGTCGGGCTGTGGATATGCCTGTATCAGGGAGGCATTCACCCCACTGTCACGGGTATTCTGCTGGCATTTGCTATTCCGTTCGGCAAAGGCGACGAGGCATCACCGTCGTATGGGCTGCAACATAATCTGCACCTGCCGGTAGCGTTTCTGGTCATGCCCGTCTTTGCCCTTGCCAACGCGGGTATCGCATTTTCTGCGTCGGATATAGAGACATTAGGCTCCGGCCTGAGTCTGGGTATATTTCTGGGTCTTGTGCTCGGCAAACCCCTGGGTGTGGTGCTGTTTAGTTGGCTGGCCATCCGCACATCGATTGCCAACCAACCCGATGACATGAACATGAAACAGCTCACAGGCGCCGGAATATTGGCCGGTATCGGTTTCACGATGTCTATTTTTATTACCGTACTGGCTTTTGATGATCCGGCTATGATCAAAACGGCCAAAATCGCCATTTTAGCAGCTTCTGTGGCGGCAGCAGTTTTGGGGTCTCTGGTCATATGGCGGGCGTCCAGATAAGGGGGAAATACACTTCACTCCCCTGATTCGACACTTCAGTCATCTTCA
Source organism: Saprospiraceae bacterium (assembly GCA_022844265.1). Lineage (GTDB taxonomy): Bacteria > Bacteroidota > Bacteroidia > Chitinophagales > Saprospiraceae > M3007. The sequence goes on from JALHMA010000148.1 coordinate 10,211, forward strand.
TTTTTCAACGGCGAACGACTGGAATACTTTTGTACTATTCATTGATAAACAAGTATTTGTCAACAACAAAAGCATTCTACGGACATGAAAAATTCACTGTTATTATTTTCCTTCTTATTCATCGGCGCTTCTATTTTTGCACAAAATGCAAAATACTCCGCCGCCATGACCAAGGCCATCACCCAGCTGGATTCGGTGCAAACCAGCGCCCAACACCTGGAAGTCGCCAACGATTTTGCCCGAATTGCTTCGGCAGAACCGAAGGAATGGCTGCCCAATTATTACGCCGCTTTGAGCCACTTGTCTGCCGCATTTATTTTACTCAAAGAAAACCCGGCAAAAGCGCTTGAAACCATCGATGTGGCCCAAACGAGTCTGGATAAAGCCAAAACCCTGGCGCCCGGCGAATCGGAAATTACCGTTTTGCAGGCCTACATTCTAATCGCCCGGGTATCCGAAAATCCGATGGTAAAGGGCCAGGAACTGAGTCCCAAAGTATTTGCCGAACTGGGCAAAGCCGCCGGAATGAACCCCAATAACCCCCGCGCGCCTTTTTTGCAGGGCATGTATACGATGAATATGCCGGAGTTTTACGGCGGCGGCGCTACCAATGCCAAACCGTTTTTTGAAAAAGCAGCCTTGTTATTTGAAAAGGAAACGCCGGGAGCGATCATGCCGCACTGGGGAAAAGACACGAATGCTTATTTTCTGGAGCAGATTGCAAAAAAATAATTGTTGAGGATGTTGAGGGTTGAGAATGTTGAGGGCCGCTCTAATGAACAGGATTGTCCAAATAAGAGTGGCCCTCAACATTCTCAACCCTCAACAATCTCAACATCCTCAACATCCTCAACAATCAAATCCATTCTTTTTCCCTAACATTGCCGCCATGAACAAGGCCGTTATCAAAAAATTCGTCATAGATTTTTTAAAAATCACCGTCATCGGCGGGGTGGCATTGGTCGCGTTATTTGGCAATCCGGTGGATTTGTACAAAGAAGGAGGCTGGTTTTTATTGTTCACATTACTTTGGAAAAACGGCCTCGCCACCGCTGTTTTCTGGCTGGGCAACGACTACCTGAGCGATACGCTCGACCGCTGGTATTCCTGGACCGAAGCGCCGTTGAAACGGCTTTTTATCTCCATTTTTTTTACGGTAGCCTACACCTCGCTGGCCTTCGTTTTTGTGATCTGGCTGTGGTCGTTCGACGATTACGGCTGGGATTTGTTCGGGCTGTTGCAAACCGTGCGGGCCAGGCAATTTATCCCAACTTTGATTATCACTTTTGCCGTGTCGCTGTTTCTGCACGGACGCAGTTTCCTGATTAACTGGAAAGAAACCCTGGTGGAAGCCGAGCGCTTGAAAAAGGAACAGATTTCGGCGAAGTACGAGGCATTGAAGAACCAGGTGAATCCGCATTTTTTGTTCAACAGCCTCAATGTGCTGTCCTCGCTGGTACACCGCGATGCCGACCTGGCCGAAAAATTTATCCGGCAGTTGTCCGATGTGTACCGTTATATCCTGGACAGCCGGGAAAAGGAAGCAGTGCCCATTGCAGAAGAACTTGAAACGCTCCGGGCCTATCATTTTTTGATGGATATTCGTTTCGGCACGGCCATGCAATTGCATATCGATATTCCGCCCAATACGCGTGGGTACATTGCACCGCTGACCTTGCAGATGCTGCTGGAAAATGCCTTGAAACACAACGAAGTGTCCAAAACCAATCCGTTGCGCATCGATATTTTCCTTGAAAATGAGGAATGGATCGTTGTCCGGAATAACCTGTCTGCCAAAAAAATCCTCCCGGAATCGACTGGCATCGGCCTGGCCAATATCCAGGCGCAGTACCAGGTTTTATCTGGAAAAGCAGTACTCATAACGGATCACGACGGCTTTTTTACGGTAAAAGTGCCCTTGTTAAAATGAGTATTTGAGTATTTGAATATTCGAGTATCTGACTGACCACCCAAGCCCTCTCACTTCTCACCTCTCACCTCTCACCTCTCACCTCTCACTTCTCACTTCTAATCCATGCGCGTTATCATCATAGAAGACGAAGATTTAGCTACCTGGGGCTTGTTGTCGAAACTCCCCCGGGTGGACCCCTCCATCGAAGTCGTGGCCACACTCGATTCGGTGAAAGCGGCGGTTGCCTGGTTTGGCGCCAACCCCATGCCCGATCTGGCTTTTTTTGATATTCAACTGGCCGACGGGCTGAGTTTTGAAATTTTTGAACAGGTTCGTATCACCTGTCCGGTCATTTTTACAACGGCTTATGATGCGTATGCGCTCAAAGCGTTCAAAGTGAACAGCGTGGATTACCTGCTGAAACCCGTTTCGCAGGAAGACCTGGCGCAGGCTTTATCCAAACTGCGCCAACTGCGCTCAACTGCCCCGCCGATAGACACCAACGTGATTCGCCAGATGATGCAGGCCATTCAGCCGGTTCAGTACAAAAACCGGTTTATGGTCAAAATCGGCGACCACCTAAGCAGTGTGGACGCTTCCGAGATCGACTTCTTTTTCGGAGAAAATAAAGTGGTGTGGTTGCGCCACCAGAACGGACGCAAATACGTGGTGGATTATAACCTCGAACAATTGGAAGACATGCTCGATCCGATGCGTTTTTTCCGGCTCAACCGGCAATACATTGCATCCATTGGGGCGATTAAAGACACCGTGGCGTATTCCAACAGCCGGCTGAAAGTGACCTTGAAAGATCCTTTAGACAACGAAGATATTTTGATCAGCAGGGAAAAGGTGGAGGGGTTTAAGGCGTGGCTGGGGAAATAGAAGTGAGAGAGGTAAGAGAGTGAGAGGGTGAGAGAATGAGAGGCGTCCCCCTTGGCATTTGGTTAGTTTATGGTTTGGGCTTTTCAGGCCTGTAATCGTGAGTCGTGAGTGGCCGATCCGGTATACCAGCCCCAGCGGGGCGATAATGTTTGTGTTAATATTAT
>JALHMA010000149.1 GCA_022844265.1 Saprospiraceae bacterium
TGCGAGGTACGAGCAGGTGACATCTCGAAACGACGTCATCTCATCAAAATATTACCGTTCCGAGATGTCACCTGCTCGTACCTCGCAGATGACACCTCTTCACTAGCGCTAAGTTGACACATTAGGCCATGAGTTACCACCTCAAACCATCAAACTTTTCAAAACGCATCTTCACTAGCCCTAAATTGACGACATTAAACGTAAAGCCATGGGTTACCACCTCAAACCATCAAACCTTTCAAACCATCACACTATCTCAAACCATCCAACCTTCCAACCTTCTCCCACTATGAAAAAAGTATGTATGTTCATTCTGATGGCCGCCTATTGCAGCGTTGCCACCTGTCAGACAACCCAGCAGAAACAAACGATCGAAACGCTGCAAGAAAAACTGAAAAAAGGCCATATCAGCATCAGCGAGGTACTGACCAATAAGGAGTGGATGGCGCTTCATTCGCTGACGGCTTTCCGGAAAATCATCAAAGAAAACGCCAGGCCTGGAAATGTACAACTCACCCATGCCAAGGAACCGGGGCTGAAAATGAAGGTCAGGGGCAGCGTTGCCGATAAATCCGGCAGACCGATGCGCGACGTGCTGGTGTATGTGTACCAAACTTCCTCCGAGGGCTGGTACGCCGATACCGCCGCGCACATACAATCCAATGAAGGGGATTTTGGGCATGCGCGTTTATTCGGCTACCTGAAAACGGACGACTTCGGGGAATTTGAATTTGAATCCATCCGGCCGGAAGGTTATCCCAATTCGGATTTCCCCGCCCATATTCATATCCTGATGTGGGCGCCTGACGGTAACGAACTCCGTGGCATGCCCGGAGAATTGTTGTTTGAGGAAGACAAAAGGCTGACCCCGGAAAGAAAAAAACGCGCCCTGCAGGATGGTTATTTGGTTTCCAAAAACACGGGAACAAAAGACTATGCGGTTTATACTTACAGGTTGATTGCAAAATAATTTTTAACGCGTTTGCCCGCTTTAACTTTAAAACGAAATATTACACGTAATCGAATCATTTCGAGTACAATAGATAGTTATTTATACTTCCCGTCCAGAAACCTGTACCGCCCGTCCATGGCAGTTTTTTCCGCCCTCGATTGTGTATCGATAATCATCACCGGAGGCATGTCGTCTTTTGCTGCCGCAGCCGGCCAGTCGGGCAGTTTGTTGCCGTTGGGGTTGCCCGTTTTGATAAAATTGGCAAAGTATTGCAGCATGGTTTCCGACACCAGGTAGTCGTCGGCTGTCCAGGCGTAATCTTTCACCAAAGGCAGGTTGCCCATGCAGTATTCAATTTCGCAGGCATGCGGCGCGCCGACGGGTTCCGGCGCTTTTTGCGCATTCGGGTCTGCTTTGGCCGTGCCGCCTGCGAGTCCCGAAGCCATGCTGTTATCAACCAGTGGCGGTCGGATTTTGCTGTACAGGTAGCGGTAAACGGGTTGTTTGCTGTTGTTGCGGTGCAGGTCGAACCATTTCCATGTGCTGTAAGAGATAAAACGGTCGGAAGCCAGGGCAGTGGCCGACAGTTCCACTTCTTTGGTTGTGGCGTGTGGGTACAGTTTCAACACTTCTTCAAAATCAGCCGGATAATCCGTTTTTACCCGTTTGATGAAGGCTGCCGTTTCATAGGGTTGTCCCTGCATAAATGCCTGTCCGGGAATTTCGGCGGAATTCCAGCCCAGCAAAAGCGGCACCTGCGCCTGTTGTTGCGCACTAAAAATTTCGGGCAGTTTATTGGTCAAAAAATGACCGTCGATGACCACCGGGAATCCGAAACGTTTGGATTCGTTGTATAACTCGTAAATATCCCGGGTGGGCAGGGTCCGCAACTGCTGTATATTTTTATAGCCGGTCTGTTTGACAAAATCAAGTCCCATTTGCTCTCCTTCTTTCAGTGGGACCGGCGCCATGGTCGGGTTGATGCCTGCGCCGCTTTCGCCGATGGCGCCTGCGATGAGATTTTTAGCCAGTGGGGAGGCCATCTGGTAACTCACGCCGATGGAACCTGCCGATTCGCCGGCGATGGTCACTTTGGCGGGATTGCCGCCGAAGGCCGCGATGTTTTTTTGTACCCATTGCAGGGCCGCCACCTGATCCAGCATACCGTAATTGCCTGATGCTTTGTAGAGCGCTTCGGCGCTCAGTTCGGGGTGGGCCAGAAAGCCGAAAATATTGAGGCGGTAGTTGCAGGTGACCACCACGATGCCTTGTTTGGACATCGCCTCGCCGTCGTAGCGGGGTTCGGAGCCGTCGCCGGCCACATTGCCGCCGCCGTAGAAATAGACGAGTACGGGCAAATCCTTCGTGTTGCGTTTGGCGGGCGTCCACACGTTCAGGTACAGGCAGTCTTCACTCACGCCGTTGGACCGCGAATTCATATCGCCCCAGACGATGGTTTGCATGGGGCGCGGGCCGAAACGTTTCGTTTCTTTCACTCCTTTCCAGTTTACCAGTGGCTGCGGCGCTTTCCAGCGCAGCGGACCTACCGGCGGCTGGGCAAAGGGAATGCCCAGATAGGTTTGAATGCCGGTATGGGTATTGTAATTGCCCTCGATGAGGCCGTTGGATATTTTGGTTTGAACGGGAAATGCGTTGTTGCCCTGTGCGAAGGCGCTGAGGCTTAGCAGTAAACCCAGAAAGGAGAGTGTATTTCTCATATGTGAAAAAGTCGAACGTTTGCGAAAAACAGGGTGATTTGGGGAGCAATGTACCACATCTGCCGGATGTTTTTTGCACAAGGTTCCCGCTTTTCGCACAAACTCCGATTTCTACCCCAGCGTGCATTTTGAGGCGGCACGCCGCCTTCGGCATCGATCAAAACGGAATGAACCGAAAGTCTCGTGCAAGTGAGGCGGTGACTGGCAGTCACCGCCTCACTAAAACAGGCGGTTCATTAGCAGGCTTACACAACTACACATGAATCAATTCCTCCACTGCCAGATGGAAAACAGGCGGGTTAAGTCGACGAAGTCGTATTGCTGGAAATGGTAACATCCAGCGGTGTTACTGCATGTTTGGTGTCAGGCGATTTGTCTAAATGCTGTTTTTCAATTTGGGGAATATTCGCCACAAATTCGGCAACATGTGCAGGACAATCGGGGCCATACGGGGCAACCAATATGCCCTGTTTTCCCTTTGAAGTTTCTATCTCATACAGGATGTTGTTATCGCCAGGATCTGACATGCCTTCAAAGCGATAAAAGTTGACAATGGAGACATCTTTTGGCGCGTATTCCTCCTCTTTATTATCATCATTGACCATTGTAGAGGCAGAAATGATCTCGAAATTTTCTGTGAAACCCTTTTGTTTGGACGTCTCCATTTTTTCGGTCAGGGGCGACATGTAGGGCATATTCTTAAAAAGATCTTTCTTTTTCATAGATGTGTATGGTTTAGATTTATTACAAGAGGTAAAAAATCTGTGCCAACAGACCTGATTTTTATAAGATATCTACGTTTTTTCTCATTTCTCTCTGTATTCCAGAATATCACCCGGCTGACAGTCCAATGCATTACAAATCGCTTCCAGGGTAGTAAACCTGATTGCTTTTGCTTTGCCGGTTTTTAGAATAGAAAGATTAGAAAGGGTTAAATCAACCTTTTCTGACAGCTCATTCAATGACATCTTTCGCTTTGCCATCATTACATCCAAGTTTACAATGATTGGCATGGCTTAAACAGTTAAATCGTTTTCGTTTTGAATTTCAACGCCTCTTGCAAAAATAGTCGCAATAACATAGATCACAGCCGACATTAATATATAGGCCTGACTGTCTGCCCAAAACTGGTCCAGGTGGTCGGTTTCAAATCCATTATCCAGATTATCGGCTGTTTGTCGGGCTATGTAACTGATGAGTCCTATGGAAAGCGTATAGTAACTCATTTTTGTAATCTGATCGGCAACATAGGTGTTGAATGGTTTTTCCAAATCCAGTTGGCTGATAAGCATGATGACAACATAGAACAGGTACGCCTTTAGAATCGAAATGGTCAGGATAAAACTATACATACTGAAAAAATCCCGTCTGCTGAGATCATACATTTGGCTCAAGTCCAACTTTTGATACAGGTTCTGGACAAATTCAGGTTTGTAGAGGCTGAAAACAAAGTTGACTACCAAGGCTCCGGCTTCAATGCACAGGCCCACGAAGATGATCCAGGCAACGACATGCAGGCCTTTAAATACGAAGTTGTTTCTTTGTGACATACTTGTTAAGTGTTAAAATTATGTCGCAAAGATAAACGGTATTTATTGAAAAACAATAAATATGTATTTTTATTCAAAAAATATTTATTGCACGGCGAAAGTGGGTCAGCAGGATTTTTCGCCGCGGCTGGTGTGCTCGCCCACACACTACTGGACATTTTTCAATTTGGTGGTCAAGGTGCCGCCGAACCCTGTTCGGCGATGGATGCCGAACAGGGTTCGGCAGTACATTTCAGCACTAATCTGAAAAATGTCCAGTAGTGTGGTTCGCCCACACTTACCGGACATTTTTTCGCGCAGATCTCGACCATGGCTTATTTTAAATTGCGCTCTTTCAATAGTTTCTCCAGGGTTTCATCTCTTTTAGATTTTTTTGACAGTCTGTAAATGAAAAACAAAGGGATCAGGGTCAGAAAACCCCAAGTGTTTTTCGCAGCACTGTAAATGATGACTCCAACCATAAATCCTATTACTACAGCATGGATGATGGAAGATGATTTCATTTTTTTTGCTTCTTCCAACAATTCCTGGTCTGTTAATTCAGAAAGTTCTTTCTCTTGCATTTGTACTGATTTGTCTTTGTTTTTTATGTGTTTGGGTTACTGATGGTGTTGTTATAATAACAGCGAACGGGGGCATGACTGTCACATCGCCGCGTTTAATGAGAAGTTGACAGTCATGCAGAGTTCTTGCCAATTATCTTTTCGGAGGAGGGTCATGACTTACAGGCGAAAGCCAATACCAGCCCTGATCGTAGAAATATTGTTCCCATTGGATCCGTTCTGGTGTACCCCCCACAGGCCCAATTCAAGGCGCTGCGTCGGTGTCACAATCAGCCCCAGCGATACATTGTAGCCCAATTGGGTCTCATCAAACTCGACTTTCTGATTGGGCAAGATCGTAATGTCATTGTCAACAAGAACTATGGTAACATTTTGGCCCGCGCGATATTGCCAGTCCCAAAATTGCACATGGGGACCTGCCCCCACTTCGACCTTGAAGAAACGCGTGTGCAATACGTGAAAATAAGCGTTCGCTTCGATACCAAAGATCCGTGCTTGGTTGTTTTCTTTGGGTTCATGCACCCCGTTGTCAAAGCCCGCATAGCCAAACCCAAGCCCGGCTTTAAAACGCGGGTGGAAATACCAACCCGCGCTAAAATTGCCGACATAACCCCTGCGATCCCCCGTCCCACAAAAACCATAACCCGCCTGTACCCTGCCCCAAAAATTTCCATTAGATTGTGCTACGGCGACGGTGGCAAATGATGCGAGCAAAAGCGAAAAAAGAAAAAGCTTTTTCATGATCTGATATTGCTGTGTTAAATTGTTGAAAATCAGTATTTTATTGTCGGGGTAACCCGGAATCAAAAGACCCTCGCACGGCGGACGGCTGCGAAACCGTCGACAATTTAAGGTTTACGCACTACTACTGTTCCATGTCGCAACATTCGGGATCATTCATGTTTGTTTGATCTCAGTTTTTATAAGAAAGCCATGGTGCAGACCTTATCGGTGCAAACCTTTGCGAAGTAAAGAACCTTCAAAATGCTTTTAATTTGTTTTAAGTGGTCAAGCAACGTTACGCTTTACGAATGTGCCGCCCTGCGTTGGCTTTGAGCGTTGGGTTTGGCAGCATTGGCGACCATGCAATTGTTAGCGGGTTTTATTTATAACTGGTGCAGCGTCAGGTTTGTTTTTTTATCTATGTCTTCGCAAACAGCCATTTCTGTAGATTTTCAGAATAAAGCGTTTGTTGTTGGCGAGGACGCCAACAATAGATAAACACCTTTGGCCGCAGGCGTAGAACTTAGATTTATACCTACATAGTGGCGAGCGCCGCCTCCAACTTATTTGCTAATACCTGCTTAGTGGTAAGGCCTACATGTTGGTGTATCACTTTTCCATTCTCCAGAATCAAGAAGGTTGGAATGGAACGAATGCCGTATTTCATTGCCACTTCGGGATTGTTGTCAACATCCAACTTACCCACCAGAGCCCTTCCCTTATAATCGGCAGCCAATTCCTCTATCGTTGGAGCAATAGCACGACAAGGCCCGCACCATGTAGCCCAAAAATCGATCAACACTACCCCTTCTAAGGCGGTTTCTTCAAAGTTTGAATCTGTAAATTCGAATGCCATTTTAAATTAGTTTATTTATTCACTTTGTTTTTTAAATTTCGTTACCGCTAACGGACGGAACTATATGCAGTTGCCGACTGCGGGTTACTTTCCTGTCGAGCCGCACCGCCGTTGTTGCGGGCTACTTGGCTTGTTGTCAGCACGGAAACGGCAATTGACATATAGTTTTTGTTAGCGGTAGTTTTTTATTCTCTAATTATTCTCCATTTCTAAAATTTTCAATTGGAATATTCGAGATAGAAAAATCTTTAACAATACCATTGCAATCGTTTCCTTTAGGTGCTTGAATACCAAATCCAACAGAAATTGATTTGCTCATTTCCATTCCAAACGCCCTCACAAATCTCCAAACCTTTCCATCCTGCGAATAGTGTAAACCAAAAAAATCATCTTTTCTAGTAATTCTTAACCAGCAATTATTGCTTGGTAACAACTCACCGTTTGCATCATCCGACCATTTATCAGTGATAACAGAAACAACATTGTAACATTGGTCAACACCCAATTCAACAGCCAGTTTTATCCACTTTATACTATCTTGTCTAACCATTAAAAAAACAGCATCAAAAGCGTTTGAGCCTATACTTGAAACATTTGCCTTAATTGTAAAATCCCCATTATGTTCTTGATAATAGAAAGAGGCTGTATCTATTGTATATTGCTTATACTTGCAGATAAAATCAGTGTTAGCATTAGCACTTAATTCAAATGAATTATTCTCTTCTGTTAATTTACAAGGATTTAAGGATTTCATACTTATTTAGTTATATTTCATTATTATATTTTCTCGTTTCGGTTTTAAAATTACCGCTAACGTTTGGATGTGCGAATGTGCGACGTTTAGGATGCATTTTCGTACATCCTTTGTTCGCTGCTTTTTGAAACGTAGCAACTATTTTCAATCGGAAATACAAATGTACTTTCCAAAAACAGATAAAATTATCCCAAAGATACCAGACAACAGCATCATTGTTCCATAAAATCGTTTCTTTGAGAATGAGTTACCCATCGGCACAATCGGTGTTGGAGACGGAGAATGAGGAATGGTGACAGTGAACCAACTCAAACTCGCCAAAAAAGTGAGTTTCGTAAGCGCGGGCGGCGGGGCCATGCTCGAGTTTTTGGAAGGGTAGGAGTTGCCGGGGATAATGCTTTAGCGACTGCTGCAGTTGGCAGTTGGCGCTACAAGAAATCGGCGAAGTCCTGTGTGGACTTCGCCGGCTCTTTCTTTTGGCATCGAGCTCCGCCGCTAATTGCTGGCAAAGAATGCTAACAATGGCAAGAACATATTTTTAAGTTGTGTAAATATCCCCCCCACCTATATTATATCCACGACACTCGTATTTTTTGCAAAATACAGAATCAAGCAAACATCCTAATTGTCCAACCCAACCCTTGTTCCTAGGCAAAGTTTTACAAGTAGCATATCGTTCATCACACATTATTTCGCACATGACATCTTTCGGAGGCTGTTGTGGCCCTCCTTGATTATCTGCTGATAGAGCAATTTTTGCAATACCGATAGCTGAAAATGTAAATTGCTCTCTATTTCTTCCAACAGATTGAATCGGTAAGTTTGAAAAATGCAATTTCTTATTCATGTTGTTTTAAAATTATGGAGGTGAAATGAATTAGACTCATCTTACAAACTACGACCTCACGGCCCCCAACATCACTGGGCACACATCGCTCATGTCAATCGTAAAGTGATACACCTTTCTCGCCCACACCAATTCTTTTTCTGGGTCGAAAACTCTCAGCCAGTCAGAATCCATGCGGTTGCTTATCATCAAACTTCATAAGTAAATCCAGCATTCAAAAGACAGTATACAACCGAGCATGAAGTCTTAATTCCATCTACATAGCACACCGTTCCCCTGTAAACCATCTCGGAATAATGGAATGGTGATAGATAATCGGGTAGCCTCATTCGTTGGGGAACAATTTTAGAACAGGGTGTTCCTGAAGTGGAAGTACTTCTGTTCGCCCCGATAGTTTGCAGTGGAAGATTTGTCAAAGAATTTGTTCCTTTTCATTGTTTAATTTTTTTGATAGTGAAAAGAATCAATTTTACCTCACAAACCACAACCTTACCGCCCCCACCATCACCGGGCAAGCATCTTTCACGTTATTCGTAAAGTGATACACCTTTCTCGCCCGCAACAATTGTTTTTCCGGATCGAAAAAGACAAGCAATACACTTTTGGTGGGATGCCAACAAACTGGTGAAGTCTTGTGTGGGCTTCGCCGGTTCTTTCTTTTGGCTCACGCTCCGCGGTTAGTTGTTGGCGAAGGACGCCAACAACGGCAGAACTCCGCTCACTTCATCTGCTTCTTTTTTTTCAACCCTTGATTCGCATTTGCTATGAAATTAATCAATCTAAGGTAGAAAAATTGTACCAACAATGTCTTGTACATATTCCTACGCACTTTGATAAAGATGGCTCCCCTTCAAGACACAAGAGTAGACAAGGCACGAAGCACCCTTCGCGCATGGGGGGATCAACAGTCGGTGGATGCCAGATCGAAGAAGGCAGAATCCCTGTAACTTGGCTGATGCTGCCCCTAATAGGCACATTTCGATATTGAACAGGTAAATTCATGATCGAAAGATTTTAGTTATTGAATGGATTGGTTTGGTATTCATAAGAACTCTTGTTATTTCACAAACCACGACCTCACCGCCCCCACCATCACCGGGCACACATCGCTCACGTCAATCGTAAAGCGAGAAACCTTTCTTGTCTGCACCTCTCGAAGTCCTGAGGTGCCTTCGCCGGTTCTTTGTTTTGGTATTGAGCTCCGCCGCTTGTTGTTGGCGGGGGACGCCAACAACAGCAAGAATCAAACTTGAAGTACTCGGGCAGGTTGTCTTGCAATTAACCTTCCAACACCCCCGCCTGTAAGTGGCTGAGCATAACAAATACACCCCTTGTCGCTACATCCAGAAGCGTCATACCCTCTTTCTTTACATTCTTCACTCATATTAAAGCAATCCGTCACGCTTTCACACCGACAAGCTTTCACTTCATCAGAACATGTAAACCCAGTAGATGGCCCTGAACCACCTGAACCTGGTTCAGCAGAAAGATAAACTCTGCTGTCCAGTTGTACTGTGAAAACAGCACGTTTGAAACCTTTTTTTTGAATTGGAATTTGCATGTTAATTTATTTTTCAATTGTGAGTTAATCGCCGTAAAATGGTTTATCGAACAAACCACGACCTCACCGCTCCCACCATCACCGGGCACACATCGCTCACGTCAATCGTAAAGCGATACAACTTTCTCGCCCGCACCAATTGTTTTTCCGGGTCGAAAAAAGTGAGCAACACATCCCAGCAATCGGAATCCATGCGGCAGACAGGGCTCCGCTCCACCTCAATGGTGTCGAGTTGCATATTGTCCTTCAGCGCTTCGGCGAAGATATGGGCGACGTTCAGAGCGTTGGTGGCGGCATAGTTGATGGCACGGTCTTGCGACGAGATGCCGAGGTTTTGCAGTTCATGATACACTCTTTCGAGAAAGTTGACAACTGCTTGTCGCTGTGGTTCGTAACTTTTTTTGTCAGCGTCTTTAGCGGTAGACGCTTTGCCCAGCACAGACTCAAGCAGTGCGACTGTATTCCAGTTGTACATACAGCGTAGTTCCGGCATGATGACAGGCAAGACTTGCCCGCTCATCAGTCTTGTTTTACCCGTGATGAAGCCCGGGACGGAGATGCGGTCGGCACCTGTCTTGAGCTGGTCGTTCAAAAATTCCTGCAAGCGCTTGTAGCCTTCGGCAGCGAATGAGCCGTAGGGCATGACAGCGTAGATGGGCGTGGCGTTCAAGTTCAGCGTCCAAGTGACGGAAGCGGCGTCCCAAGGGTTTTTTTCGAGGTATTTCAGCAGTTGGGCAGGGTCGAACGGGTTACCGCCTTCGATGTGCTGGGCGAGACTGTCCCGTCTCGCTTCCGAGACAAGGTCGTAGCCCAGCGTGCCAAGGGCATACACCATCTGAGCGGGCTGTACGGCTTGTTTAGAGCCACAGGAGCAAGATTCCCTGCTACCACAGCCACAATCCGAGGGTTGGAAACCTTGGGGCATCACGGCGGTACGCTCACCCAATGAATTCGTTGCGATTTTATCTCGCCGGACTGTTTCATGCAGGGACCCGGAAGGAGATATGCTGTTAAATGATTCAACATCTTGCATCGTCTGCTCTGCTTCTAAGTTCGGTTTTTCCGGTGTTTGAAGAAGGTTCGTATCTAGTCGGAGTTCTTGCATGGCAGTTCCTTTTTTATGCTGAATGAGTGAAAATAAATTTTTTATGTCAAGGCGACCTTTCAACAACTTTTGACATTGAAGGCTTTCCCAATGACCACAACCTTGAGCACTTTCCAAGAGCGCTTCCCGAACAGCCACAGGATTGGGATGAATGCCGCGCTGTTTTTGAATGCTCAGCATCAGGGCGGCGATGCCGGAGACGATAGCAGTGGCGTAACTTGTGCCTGTTCTTAATGCTATTTCATTATCCCCAATTGCTCCCGGAATGTTTTCCCCCGGCGCTATAATGCCTTTTTCCCAGTATTCAGCCCCCCAATTGCTGAATTCTAATGGATCGCCTTTTTCATCCATTCCTCCAACTACAAGCACCGATGGAAATGCACCGGGGACATGCAGACAGGCACAACCATCATTTCCTGCAGCGGCAATCACCAGCACATTTTTTTCCTGGCAGCGATAAAGGGCTTTCTCAAGAATGGGATGTGCTTTCCCTGAATTATTCAACTCACCGCCACTGATATTGATAATATGAGCGCCGGCATCAACAGCTTGTAAGATTGCCCGCGCAAGGTCGAGTTGAGAGCAAGGTGAAATATCTCCATTGGCATCGTCAAAAAATACAGGAAGACTCAATCCTTCGCATCTTGGAGCTATTCCTTTATACTTACCCTCACTCGTGTGTTGTCCTAAAATAATACTGGCTATGTGTGTCCCGTGATGTGAGGATGCCCCTACATTAAAACTGGAGATCCCAGAGTATGTCTCTAATACCTCAAGATTTGCTCCTCGAAAAGCTGGATGGTTTGTATTTACCTTGCCATCAATTATTGCAACACAAATGGCAATGTTGCCTAATGTCTCTTTCCACAGCCACGTCAAGTCGGGAATTATTTCATGGATTTGCTTTGCTGTGGGTGCCATTATAAGGTCGGTTTGCTGCTCAGAAATCTGTTTGCAATATTCGCAAGTATTTTAAGGAGTTGTCTACACCTATGTTCCAACCTTTTACACAAATGTTCTTCTCTTTACACGAATGTTCCAATATTTCACCCCTCCTCCTCCAGCGCCATCTCCCGCCATGCCCCCGGGCAGCACCCATAGCGTTCCTTGAACCTTTTGGTAAAATATCCGAGGTTATTAAAGCCAACTTCAATTGCTACAGCCCGTACGCACCAATTCTGATTAACCTGAAGTAGATGCGCTGCTTTTTGGAGTCGTCTTTGCCGCACATATTCAGTGGCAGACATGCCAGATGCTTGCTTCAGCTTACAGTGGAGGTTAGTTCGACTCATGCCGACGAACCGTAAAAGGTGTTCAATGTCAAGGTTGGAATCGGACAAGTGCGCCTCGATGTAGTCGTCTAGGTTTTGCAGAAAAATTTCCTGATGTCGTTGCGCTTGATTCTTCATATAAGTTGGGATTAGTGGAAAAAAATGTCAAATTTTCGCATCGTTTTCACCTGCATCTTTTTAAAAAACCTTCAACATAACTCCGCGATCAAATGCTCCAAACTGACTGAGGCTACAACAATACCCTACATTTTAAAAGCCCTTACATTTCTACCATTCAATCATATAGTTTAATACTATTTATATATTTTCTTTTCTGGTGGTTGCAGCGAACTCTGCTTTGCCGTCAACTCCCCCTATATAGCCCCAATTGCGTGGAAACCCGCTTTGTCGCCCTCATATTAGTACAAGCCAGTTGCGTGAAGCTAACCACTCCGGTTAGCTTCACGCAACTGGTAAAGCGACAAATGATGGGAGACATTAGGTTCATGGACAGGAGGTTTAACAGTGTAAATGTAAGATACGGTTTCATATTTCCAAATCATCCAGCGGACTTTTTATCTTGTCCCAACTTTTATTCGCCTACGACACACGTCCGAAGCATAAAACTCGCTGCCTGTAACCCACCTGTACCCATGCGCCCACTCCTGTTCCTGTCCCTCATCGCCCTCCTCTCCACCACCTGCACCAACCCCGCCCCCAGCCTCCGCGCCAAAGTAACCAACTATCAAAACCGGCCGACCATCTTCCTCGACGATCGGCCCGTTGCGCCGATCCTGTATGCCCTGACCGATGTGCCGGGCGGACGGCGGAGTTGGGATGAATTGCCGCAGCACAACGTCCAGCAATTTTGTAACGACGGCATCCGGCTGTTCCAGATGGATGTTTTCCTGGAACAACTCTGGGCGGAGGACGGTACGCTGTCCCTCGACTATGCACGTCGGCAGGTGGCGGGCATTCAGGCCGTTTGCCCGGAGGCGGCGGTGTTTTTTCGTTTGCATGTGAATGCGCCGCGCTGGTGGACGGCGCGTTACCCGGGCGACAACGTGCGGTACGACAGCGCGGGTTATTCGCCGGACATCGCGGACGGCCTGTCCCGCCTGGTGGAAGCCGACCCGCGCAACCCGCAGCGCACGAGCCTGGCTTCCGAAAAATGGCGGACGGAAGCGGCGGAACAATTGGCCCGTTTTTGCAGGGACTTTGCCAAAAC